>CAYTCB010000011.1:0-21228 GCA_964436195.1 uncultured Elusimicrobiaceae bacterium | reverse complement strand
TTTACGCCTATAGGCACAATTGCAGGACTGATTTTCCTAAATTATATATCGCATGAACTGGTAGGTTCGTTTCTCGGATTTATAGCCGGAACTTTCATATATCTGTCAGCCTCGGACCTTATTCCGGAAACTCACAAGGCTTCAAATAAGAAATCAGGCATCTGCTTCTTTGTCGGAATAGCTTTAGTCGCTCTTCTCGGACATCTTATCCATTAAACTTTAAAAAGTTTGTTAAATAAATATTTTTGGAGTATAATATATTTTGTTTTCAAAAAAAATTATACTTAAAGAAATGCGATTATGAAATTTAAAACAATTTTAATATACACCGTAATACTGTCATTCGGCCTTGTTACAGGCGTCATTATAGTTTCAAAACTCATAGATGAACTCCCGTCAATATCAAATCTTGAAAATTTTAAACCAAACGTAGTTACAAAGATCTATGATAAAGACGGAAATATAATATCCGAAATGTTTGTTGAAAGAAGAGTAATTGTACCGCTTAAAGACATCCCCGCAAATCTGCAAAATGCATTTATAGCCATAGAAGATAACGATTTTTATGACCACTGGGGCATCTCTACAAAAGGAATTTTAAGAGCTTTAGTCGTAAATTTTGCAAAAGGCAAAGTCTCACAGGGCGGCTCCACAATAACGCAGCAGCTTGCAAAAACCGTATTTCTAACTTCCGAAAGAACAATTACAAGAAAAATAAAAGAAATGCTTCTTACCGTACAGCTTGAACGTGAATATACAAAAGAAGAAATTCTGCAGCTTTACGTTAACCAGATTTATTTCGGAGCAGGCGGATACGGAGCAGAATCGGCATGCAAAATTTATTTCGGAAAATCGGTAAAAGATATCAATCTTGCCGAAGCCGCGCTTATTGCAGGTCTTCCAAAAGCTCCGAATTATTATTCTCCTTTTAAAAACCCTGAAGAATCAAAAAACAGAAGGGCTGTAGTTCTTGAAAGAATGAGACAACTTGGATTTATAACAAAAGAACAGGAAGATGAGGCAATTAAACAGCCCATCCCAGATAAAAGACAAATGCCCGGAACTGATTCCGGACATTACTTTATAGAATATTTAAGAATTCTTCTTGAACCGAAATACGGGACCAATGTTCTTCATAAAGAAGGTTTATCGATATATACGACTCTCGATTCAAAAATGCAAATGGCGGCCGAGGAATCATTAAACAAACAATTAGACCAGTTTGATACGGACAGAGCTAAAGCTTTAAAAAAAGATAAATCACAAATTGATAAAGTGCAGGGAGCTTTAATTGCTATAGATCCTAAAACAGGAGCTATCAGAGCAATGGTCGGCGGCCGTGATTTTAAGGAAACGCAGTTTAACAGAGCCATTCAGGCAAAAAGACAGGCCGGTTCTTCATTTAAACCTTTTCTTTATACGGCGGCACTAGA
This sequence comes from uncultured Elusimicrobiaceae bacterium, assembly GCA_964436195.1. Classification (GTDB taxonomy): domain Bacteria; phylum Elusimicrobiota; class Endomicrobiia; order Endomicrobiales; family Endomicrobiaceae; genus Proruminimicrobium. Next base: position 19,795 of record CAYTCB010000011.1, on the reverse strand, counting down.
TTCAAAACTTATGACTCCGTCTACAATACTTGAAGATAAACCGATGGTTTATCTGTTTGACGGCAGAAATTGGCAGCTTGTGGCAAGAAATGTAAATTATGTTGAAGTTTTGGCCGAAAAAATGACTGCCGATGAATTGATTGATCCGATGAAGATATGGTATCCCGTCAATTACGGCGGCAAATACAAAGGCGAAATGACTCTGAGAAAAGCCATTGCAAGATCAGTCAACATATGCTCAATTGAAACAATAGAAAAAATCACGCCTGCAAGAGTAATAGATTATGCCAGAATGATGGGTATAAAAAGTCCTCTTGTAAATTCTTTATCTCTTGCCCTTGGTTCAAGCGACGTAACTCTTCAGGAGATGGTTTCTGCAATAGGAACGCTTGCTTCAGGCGGTATACAAACTGAACCATATCTCATAACAAAAGTTGTCGATAAAAACGGCAAAATACTTGAAAATAATATTCCTGTTGAAAAAGAAGTTTTATCACCTCAGACTTCGTATATAATGACGCATCTTCTTAAAGGCGTTATTGAAAGAGGCAGCGGTTTTAAAGCAAGAGAACTTGGCAGACCTTGCGCCGGTAAAACAGGCACTTCAAATGACAGCGTAGACGCATGGTTTATAGGATATACTCCTCAGATAGTAGCCGGAGTATGGGTTGGTTACGACGACAGAACATCTCTTGGAGCAAAAGTAACCGGCGGAACAATAGCGTGTCCGATTTGGACTGATTTTATGAAAAATGCGCTTAAAGGTTACCCCGTTATGGATTTCCCGCAGCCGAAAGGAATTGAATGGACTCTTATAGATCCGGCTACCGGATTTCTTGCATTGAGCAAAACGCCGGGAGCTTATCTTGAGGTATTTCTTGAAGGAACGGCACCTAAAGACTATTCTATAATGAAGGATAAAAAACAGTCCGAATACAACGACGACGATGAAGAAGACGGATTCTAACAACAGAAGCTTGGAATTCAGCAACTTAGCAAAGACAACTACAATCAAAAAAATCAATTCACAAAATCATTAATGTTTCGTCGGTAGTGCCACGTAAGCACGTTTATGAATGAAGTATTTTTTGCCGTAAAAACTTCATAATTTGTTAAGTTTTTAAACTCACTTGTTTGAAGAAAAATCCGTTTCATTATGCAGTAAGGATTTTTCTGAATTGTGCGGAAAAAAAATACGAATGAATGTGCGACAAGTGGCGGGGTTACTTTTTAGACTCGTGATAAAAAGTAACTTCTTCTTAGGTTCTTTTAAAGAACTTCTCAAGCTCATGTCTTGTAAGTTTATACATTGTAGGCCTTCCGTGCGGGCATGTATAGGGCATATCGCACAAAAATAAATCCTCGGCAAGTTTAACAGCCTGCCTGTCCTGCATATAATCTCCTGCTTTTATGCTGCTTTTACATGAAATTCTTATAACCGTCTCGCGTATTTTATCAACCTGAACATTTTTTTCTTCTTCAAGAAATTCAATGACGCCGTTAATTATTTCAAAAAAGTTAACATTTTCTCCGAGCAAAGCCGGATAAGAAGCTAATCTGAAAGAATTTCCGCCGAATTCTTCAAGAGAAAATCCGAGAGAATTAAATATATCAAGAGAATTTTTAAGAATTACGCCTTTTGACGCCTGAAATTCAAAAACCTCCGGAATCAAAAGCTGCTGAACATCAAGAGTCTGAGACTGTATTTGTTTTAAAAATTTTTCATATTTTACTCTTTCCTGCGCCGCATGCTGGTCTATTATAAAACATTCCCCCTCTTTCTCCATTACAATATACATTTTGAAAATCTGCCCGGCAAATCTGTATTCTGATTTTTGAAGAAAATCCTGCTGTATGCTCTGGTTATTTGCATCGGAAGAATATAAATTTTTATAATCCGATACTGCCGGAATATCGCGGCACGCATAATTTGAAAATTTCGGTGCATATCCATAACCGGTTTTAACTGATTCTGTCTTCGAAAACGGGGCTTTTACGTTAATTATGCTTTCCGGTTCGTCAGTCTCTACGGCTCCTTTTATAAACTTGTGAAATAAATCGTACATTTCATTTTCTTTCGCAAATTTTATTTCTCTTTTTGTAGGGTGAACGTTTATGTCTATATCGGACGGATCTGTTTTTAAAAACATTATTATTGCCGGATGTCTGCCTACGGGTATCGCCTCTTTATAGGCCTGATATAAAGCATGTATAAGCCATTTCGGATAATTAACGCATCTGGAATTTACAAAAAGATACTGGTAATTTTTCTGAGCCATTGAATTTTGTCTTGTTGAAATAAACGCCTCTATTGCTATCTTCGGATGGTTGAAATTTACATATTTGAGCTTTCCGGATAAATCTTTTCCGAGTACATCTTCTATCCTTTTTATTTTCGAATCGGTCTTGCGGTACTGAGCGAATATTTTACCGTCAGTTATAATCTTAAAATCAACGTCGTTTCTCACCAAAGCCATTTCATCTATGCAATTTATTATTTTTGCTTTTTCGGTAGTATCGCTTTTTAAAAACTTTTCTCTTACGGGCGTATTGAAAAAAATATTTCTGACTTCAACTATTGTTCCGCCTGCTCCGGACCACGGATTTAAAACATGCTGCTTTGATCCTTCTATTGAAAGATGCCAGCCCGAAGAAATATCCGGCCGCTGCGTTTTAATATCAAACATAGATACTGCCGCTATTGAAGGAAGGGCTTCTCCCCTGAATCCCAACGAAAGAGTTTTCGACAGATCGTCAAAATTATTTATTTTGCTTGTGGCATGTCTTTGCACGGACAGAATCAAATCTTCTTTTGTCATTCCTGAACCGTTATCGCTTACCCTTATAAGTTTTTTGCCGGCTTTTTCAATTTCAACCGTAATTGAAGATGCTCCGGCATCAAGCGAATTCTCAACAAGTTCTTTAACGACATTCAAAGGTCTTTCGACAACTTCGCCGGCAGAGATTTGATCAATAGTTTTATCGTCGAGAATTTTTATCATATTTTTTGTTTTTTATCGCACAAAACGTAATAACTGCATTCTTTCTTGCATATATCCAAAGCGCCCAGCGCTATTTTCGTTTCGCAATCGTTAAAATCTATCGCCATTCTGTTTATTTTTTTAGAATCAAGAGTATCTATTTCGATAAATTCAAGGCCTATTTCCCACATTGTATTTTTAAATTTTGACCGCATAACTTTACCGAGTATTTTTTTTGTTTCCATTTTGGGAATATTTATCATAAGAGAAACTTCGGCATTTAGTGGGATATCTGAATACATCAGCAGAAGCATCCCGCCGGCAGACAAATTCAGTATTATTCCTGGAAATGTTTCTTTTTCGGTTCCTATTGACACGGCATGTCCAAAATCTTTGATTACAGGAAATCTGGGATGTCTTCTTTTGTTTAACATACAGTTTCTCCAAAAAAAATTATTTTTTATATTTTTCTTTCCATTCTGCAAGAAGTTTCAGAGCATCTATCGGTTTTAGATTATCCGTATCAAGTTTCCTTAATTCTATCAAAATTTCAGGTTCTATTGAAGCAAAAAGATTCGGCTGTATATCCTGTTCAAATTGCGCAAAATTTTTATTTATGTTTTTCTCAAGACCGTGTAAAATCTGATATGCTCTTTTTATAACTTTATGAGGAACTCCAGCCAGTTTTGCAACGTGTATACCGTATGATTTGTCCGCAGACCCCTCAACTATTTTATGCAAAAATATAACGTTGCCGTCCCATTCTTTTACAGAAACGCTTGAATTTATTATTCCGTTGTTTTCTAAAACAAGCGAGGTAAGCTCAAAATAATGCGTGGCAAATAAAACTTTCGCGCCTATGTTATACTTATTTCCGGTATCGGCGAAGAATTCAAGTATCGCCCATGCTATGGACATACCGTCATACGTTGAAGTGCCTCTGCCGACTTCGTCAAGTATAATAAGGCTTCTGTCGGTATATTGATTTAAAATATTTGCTGTCTCTGTCATTTCAACCATAAAAGTCGATTCGCCTGCCGCAAGATTGTCTCCCGCTCCTATTCTCGTGAAAATTTTATCGATGATCCCTATCTCGGCTTGTGAACAAGGCACAAAAGAGCCGGTCTGGGCCATAATAACAATAAGCGCCGTCTGCCTCAGGTAAGTTGATTTACCGGACATATTCGGACCGGTAAGTATCATTATTCTTTTTGACGAATCATTCAGTTCAATATCATTTGCTACAAAATTTCCGGCTTTTAAAATCTGCTCAACAACAGGATGTCTTGCGTCTTTTAAAACAAGCTCTTTGCCCTGCGTCATTTTTGGACATACGTAATTAAAATCGCAGGCATTCTGCGCAAAAGAAATATAAATATCAATTTCCGCAGCCATCGCCGATGAAGAAAGAATATGCTGCGCATATTGGGCAAGTTCCTGTCTTAACTGAACGAACAGCTCAGTTTCAAGCTTTATCGTTCTGTCCTGCGCAGAAATGATTTTTTCTTCAAGGACTTTAAGTTCCTGCGTTATGTATCTTTCGGAATTTGTAAGAGTTTGTTTTCTTATGTAATGAGCCGGCACTGACGATATATTTGATTTTGTAACGTCTATGTAATAACCGAAAACGGAGGTATATCCTATTTTCAAATTATTTATTCCTGTTGCCTGTTTCTCTTTGGCTTCAAGCTCGGATATATATTTTTTTGCGTCTTTGCTCAAAAGTCTCAGTTCGTCAAGATCCGGAGAAACTCCCGTTTTTATTATATTGCCGTCTTTAATCATAACGGGCGCTTCAGAATCTATATAAGATTCTATTTTTTCGGCTATTTTCGTCTCAATATCAAGATTTACGTCCTGAAAATAATTTATTTCCTTAAGTTTGGGGCATATTTCTTTTATGACGTTAATTGAATCTTTTAATGAAAGCAGTTCTTTCGGATTTGCCGATCCGCTTATTATCCTTGCGGCTATTCTGTCCAAATCCGATACGGCTTTAAGACTTTCTGCTATTTCTGTTCTTATTTTTTCGTTTTCAATAAATGTTTTTATTTTATTCTGTCTTTTTTCAATTTCTTTTATATCAAGCAGAGGTTTTATAATCCAGTTTCTTAAAAGTCTGGCTCCCATCGGAGTTACTGTGGTATCCATTACCGAAAGAAGCGACCCGTCCTGCTTAAGCGAGGTAGATGAACGTAAAATTTCAAGATTTTTTATAGCCACTCCGTCCAAAATCATATAATCGCCGCTTTCAAGAAATCTGATGTTATTCAAAATAGGAAGCGTCTGTGGCTGGTTAGCCTGTACGTAAGCCAATATACTGCCTACGGCCGATATAACGCCGGGCTTTGCTTCAATATTAAACGATGCCAGAGAATTTACGTTAAGAATTTTCTTTATGAAATTTTCACAGTATGAAGAATCCGAGTAAATATCTTTTACCGATGAAGCTACCGTATTTAATCTTGATAAAATCTTTTTTATTTTCTCGTCTCTCATATAAGAATCGGCAAGTATTATTTCACCCGGTTTATACTTTATGATTTCATTTTCAAGATTTTGAATTGTCGTTTCATACGCAAAAAAATCTCCCGTAGATATGTCCGCAACGGCTATTGAAACCGAAGAGCAATTGATATTTGAAAAAACAACAGCCATAAGATAATTATTCATTTTTGAATCAAGAAGATTATCTTCAAGCAGAGTGCCGGGAGTGATAACTTTTACTACGCCTCTTTTAACTATTCCCTTGCCTGATCCAGGTTCTTCAAGCTGCTCGCATACCGCTATTTTCAAACCGGCTTTTATAAGCTTTCTTATGTAATTATTTGCAGAATGATACGGAACTCCGCACATCGGCATGTTTTGTCTCTTTGTCAAAATAACTTCGAGAATAGGAGAAGCCTTTAAAGCGTCGTCGGCAAACATTTCGTAAAAATCTCCAAGCCTGAAAAACAGTATGACATCCGGATACTGTTCTTTTATGGTGAAATACTGCTGCATTAGAGGCGTTAACTGGCTGTCTTGAGCATTTGTCATAACTTTATTTCCCGCATAATTTTACTTTTAAAATTTTAAATTTACTATTTTGTCCGCAATTTTCAATATTGAATATATTCTGCCTATTTTTCTGACATATTTTTTTGTTTCGTCAAACGGCATTTGTTCAGAATCATATTCTACTATAGGATTCATTTTGCGCCACTGGGAAACATTGCCAAGCCCTGCGTTGTAAGAAGCAAGCACCAGATTTTTATTGCCGTTAAACATCGTATAAAGTATCTTGTAATAGTAAATTCCGACCATTATGTTAATCTCGGGATTATACAGCATTTCCCGGTTAAAATTCTTAATTTTCATATACTTTGCAATCTGTTTTGCGGTTGAAGGCATAATCTGCATAAGCCCTACGGCGCCTTTGTTTGAAACCGCATTCGGAGAAAAATCGGATTCGGCTTTTATTATCGCTTTAATTAAAAGCGGATCGACATCATGGCGTTTGGCATATTTATAAACAAAATCCGAATATTTCCATGTATTGTTAATCTGAAAAAATAAATATGCCGCTATTGCAAAAATAAAGCATGCCGGTATTAAAATAATCTGATATTTTCTAACATTCACAAATTTCACCTGACATGCTGTTTGCCAAAGCCTTCGTTATTTTTACGTTTGCAAACTGCCCTTTAATATCTTTCTGATAATCAAAAAAAATCTTTATATTCTGGCTGTTTCTGGATTCGCAAACGCCGTTTGCATATCCGTCAACCAGCACTTTCTGAATTGTTCCTGTATATTTCTCATTGAGTCTTTTTGAAATTTGATTTGAACGTTCAAGTAAAACGGCAAGCCGTCTTTTTTTAGTTTCTACATCAATGTCATCTTTCATTTTATAAGCCAGCGTATTGGGCCTCGGCGAATATTTGAAAATAAACAGTCCTCCGAATTCTAAGTCATCTGCCGCTTTTAAAGTCTGGTCAAAATCTTCTTCCGTTTCACCCGGGAACCCTATTATAATATCGCTTGTAATATTTATAGACGGAATTTTTGCACGTATTTTCGACAGAAGCAGTTTATAATTTTCATAAGTATACTTTCTGTTCATTTTTTTTAATATTTCATCAGAAGCAGACTGTAAAGGAAGATGAATATATTTGCATATTTTTTCATTTGACGCTATTTCATCAATAAGACCGTCGGAAAAATCTTTCGGATGGTTTGTCATAAATCTTATTCTCTCAAGATTCTTTATTGCTGAAACTTCCTTTAATAGACCGGTAAAATCAATATTTTTATAATTGTAAGAATTTACATTCTGCCCTAAAAGTATTATTTCTCTGGCTCCGCGGTTAACGGCCTGTTCCGTTTCCTGCATTATTTCCTCAATGCTTACGCTGTTTTCCGGACCTCTTACATAAGGAACTATGCAGTAAGAACAAAAATTGCCGCAGCCTCTCATTATCGTAACGTATTCAAAAACTCCAGATTTTCCGGCATATTTTGAAATACCGTCGGTATCTATAAATTTTGAAACTATATCCGGAAATTTATCAAGTTCTTTTGCTCCCAAAATAAAATTAACAAACCCGAACCTGCTTTTTATCTGTTTGCCGGCATGCTGCGCCATGCATCCTATTACGCCCGAAATTAAAGCCGGTTTATTTTTTTTATGTTCGGCAAGCCTGCCTAAAAACGAATACGCTTTATGTTCAGCCGAAAAACGCACCGAACACGTATTTAACAAAACAAGATCAGACTGCAAAATATCATCAGTTTTTTCAAGTCCTGCTTTAAGAAGATAATCAGTTATTTTGTCGGAGTCGTTTACATTCATCTGACAGCCGATTGTTTCAATAAAAAATTTCATTTATACCTGTTCGTTTGCTATTTTTTCAAGATATTGTCCGTAATCCGAATGAAAAAGTTTTATATTATCAAGAAGCTGCTGTTTGTTTATAAAACCTTTTCTGTATGCTATTTCTTCAAGACATCCGATCATTATCCCCTGTCTTTCTTCTATGGTTTTTATAAACATTGAAGAATCAAGAAGCGAATTATACGTTCCGGCGTCAAGCCATGAAAAACCTCTGCCGAACAATTCAACGGATAATTTTTTATTTTTCAAATAAACATTGTTTACATCCGTAATTTCAAGCTCGCCTCTTGAGGAAGGCTTTATATTCTTTGCTATATTTATAACTTCGTTATCGTAAAAATAAAGACCGGGCACAGCCCAGTTTGATTTAGGCTCCTTAGGTTTTTCAACTATTCTGACAGCTTTTTTATTTGAATCAAGTTCAACTATACCGTGTCTGTGAGGATCCGGCACATAGTAGGCAAATATTGTCGCTCCGTCATTTTTTTCGGCAGCCCTTGTAACTATCTCGGATAAACCGTGTCCGTAAAATATATTATCGCCCAGAACAAGCGAAACATTGTCTTTGCCTATAAATTCTTCTCCTAAAATAAAAGCTTCCGCCAATCCGTTTGGCTGTTCCTGTATTTTATATGATATATTCAACCCGAGGCGTTTGCCGTCGTGAAAAAGCTCTTCAAACTTAGGAAGAGCGTCCGGAGTTGAAATTATTAAAATATCTTTAATGCCGGCAAGCATAAGCACCGACAAAGGATAATAAATCATCGGCTTATTATAAACGGGAAGCAGCTGTTTTGACACAACGTACGTTAAAGGGTAAAGACGCGTGGCTTTACCGCCTGCAAGAATAATCCCTTTAGTTTTTTTCATTTTTATTCCCCTTGTAAACTTTTAAAATATTTAATCGTTTCTTTTAATCCGTCTTCCAGCTGAATTTCAGGTTTCCATTTTAATATTTTTTTTGCTTTTGTTATGTCCGGACGTCTCATTTTCGGATCGTCTTCAGGCAGACTTTTATAAATTATTTTGGATTTTGCGCCTGTAAGCCTTATTATTCTTTCGGCAAGTTCTTTTAACGTTATTTCATAAGGATTTCCGATATTAACGGGATATTTATAGTCCGAAACTAAAAGTTTATAAATACCCGATACTAGATCGGAGACGAAACAAAAACTTCTTGTCTGCATTCCTTTTCCGAATACAGTAACCGGTTTTGAATTAAGAACCTGCGATATAAATTCCGGTATTGCTCTTCCGTCTCTTTCGTTCATTCTTGGTCCGTAAGTATTAAAAATTCTTACTATGCGGGTCTCAACGCCGTAATCTCTCATATAGCACATGACTGCGGCCTCGGAAAATCTTTTTGCCTCGTCATAAACGCTTCTTATGCCTGTTGAATTTACGTTTCCCCAATATTCTTCCGGCTGGGGATTTACGAGTGGATCTCCGTATACTTCGCTCGTTGAAGCAAATAAAAATTTAGCCTTTTTCATTCTTGCAAGTTCAAGAAGATTCAAAGTGCCTAAAGAACCGGCCTTTAAAGTTTCAAGGGGATATTTAATATAATCTTTCGGGCTGGCCGGAGACGCAAAATTTAAAACCGCGTCTATTTTACCTGATATAGTTATTTTTTGTGATATGTCAGCTTTTATAAATTTAAATTTTTTGTTTTTAAGAAGATGTTTAATGTTGTCTTTTTTGCCTGTAATAAAATTATCAACCGCAATAACCGAGTGATTTTTTGAGATAAACAAATCACAAAGATGCGAACCTATAAAACCTGCTCCGCCGGCTATTAAAACTCTCATTAAAAATACTCCTTTTTATATTCGGTGATTATATAATTTTGGGAGGATGTTATCAACAAAATTAAAGCCGGTTTATCTGCCGCATTTTTTATACAATTTTTAATTAAGCGGAACAAGATGAGAGTCCCATCCGCCGCGTTTTGCCTTATTATATTGATGTATAAGAGTATCGTCGTTGTTTAGAGCATTTGTTATCGTATTTGCGGTTTCCGTTGTATAAAGTCCACCTGCCAAAATAATAAAACCGATTGCCGCGGGAGGACCCACAACCGGAATTTTTGCTATATCGGAAGCCACGGTAGTTATCACAAAAAGCTGGTCTGCCATCATTTTTGACATAAGCGCCACCGTTAAAGGTTCAACGCCGATTTTTGTATTTTCCGCAGCAGGCAGCATAGCTCCGTCGACATTATAAGCTCCGGCCGCGCCGGTTGCAGTAACCGGCTGTCCTTTTATTCCGATCAGTTTTCCGAAAACAGGATATCCTTTATCCGGAAGTTTTGTTCCGAAAGCAACAAATTTTTGGTCATAGAAATTATCATTTTGAACATACCATGAATATTTATCATCCTTATTTGATGCGCATTTTCTGGCAAAAACAAAATGTCTGTGTCCTCCGCCTTTTATGCAAAAATTATATGTGCCGTAATATTTGATTCCGTTTGAATTGCGTTTTATGCCGAGCAGATTTTCAGCAGTATTTACAGGATCTGAGCCTGTTAGCGAAAAACTGCCCGGATTTTTTGCATATCTCGAAGGCATCACTATAACTTTGCAGTTTTTATCCGGAATTTTTGCCAGTATCTGCCCATAACCTGCAAGATATGAATACAAAATAGTACGCTGGATATTTTGTATTCCGTTAACTACTCTTTTTATATTCAAAACTCCCTGCTCGCTGTAATAACCGGGCAGACATTTATAATCGGAAAACGGACCGTCAATCATTGAACCCGCAATCATTTCTGTTGAAAATGACGGATACATTAAACCGCCGAAATCAAGATTTACGTCAATTTTCAATTTTCTTAAAATCGCGCCTATATCCGGAGTGTGGGGAGAGGAACCGAAAGACAAAACTGTCGCCATTAAATAATTAGTGGCGCCTATCGCATTCAAAGTTCTTGCCTGAAGAGTCGCAACTGAACGGGCTGTATTATCTACGGAATTTTGCAGTATCATTCTGTCTCTTACAAGCTTTGCGATATTAATCATCATCGCCCAGCTTATTAAAAGTATCATTGAAAGCACAAGAAAATAAGGTAAAACCTGCCCTTTTTTATTTATTTCCATTTCCTATTTTTATAAACTCTCTGGCCTGCGGATAAGCTCTGTAATAAAAATCTTCATCCGGAGATTTTATCATTCTCGCTCTGGCCCATTGAGTCCTTGTTCTTTGCTCGCCTAATATTGCGGCAAACATTGTTTTCATTTTATATTTTAATTTAACATTATATTTTTTCAGATTTATTCCGCTGTGGTCTTTGATATCGGCCCCCAGAACAGTACCGTTCCAGTTGGTGGCTTTTGCCCCGTCATTCTCAGAAGAATCTTCAATATTGTTAAATTTTAATCCGTTAAGCATGGCCGCTTTTTCGGCGACTTTCTGCGCGCGGTCTCTGATCTTTGCAGCCGGAGTGACGATTACGGCTCTTGTCGTTATAAAAGCCGTTTCATTATAAAGAACGTCATTTACGACGATCACGCAAACCTGTATAAGAGCAAACATAATAACCGTAATTATCATTACGGCAAATAATCCCTCAAGAAAAGCCTGTCCTTTTTCATTTTTAAATGAAAGCATTTAAGATATCCCTCACACATCCAAGCGCGTTAAACCTTAATCTCCAGGCGAAAATAAAAAGTTTGATCATTCCATAAGACGCGGCAAATAAAACAACAAGAAACAAAACATATTCCGTTGTGCTTTGCGCATTTTCATTTGATAATATCGATTGGCTGTTTTTCGGCGGTTTAAGTTTAAATAACGGCATTTAAAATACCTCTTTTAACTTTGTCCGTGGTATAAATTATTGCTCGATTATTTTAGGAGTTACAAAAATTAAAACGTTCGTCTTATTATCCACCGTTTTTGTATTTTTAAATAAAACGCCTATTATCGGAATATCGGATAATAACGGCACTCCTGATGTTTGTTTGTCTTTATAATTTTCAATGAGACCTGCTATAACTATCGTCTGCTGATCTTTAAGAACAACGTTTGATTTGGCCTGCCTTTTTGCTATATTCGGATACCCCTGAACCGTATTTGACCAGTCAAGCCTCGAAAGTTCCGCTTCTATAACAACGTCAATTGTCCCGTCCGGAAGAATTTTAGGAAGCACTTCCGTTATTATTCCGTATTCTTTCCATTCAACATTGCCGCCCGATACGCCCGAAACGGCGATCGGGAATTCTCCGCCGACAAGAAATCTTGCTTTGTTGCCTGACTTTGTAACAAGTTTTGGATTTGACAAAACCTGCGCCGCTCCGTTTTCCTGAAGCATTTTTAATTTCGCGCTTAAAGGCGTATACCTGACCCAGTCTTTATATTCAACAAGCGACGGATATATGACAGAACTGTCGGGCCCTTTAATAAATAATTCTCCTGCAGATATTTCATCAACCCATTTTATGCCGTATTCTTTTGATTTGTTGTTATTTATTTCAGTAATCTCTATTGAGATTTCAACCAGTTTTTCAGCAAACACATCACATGCCGTTAAAAAAACAAATACAAAAATCAAAAAATATTTTTTCATTTTCACCTTCTGTAAAATGGTTTTTGAACTATTTTTATGTTTCGCATATTATTGTGAATACTTATCTGAAGCTGCTTTGTTTCATCAGTATTAAAATCAATCAAAGCAAGTCCTATTGCCTTTTTAAAAGTCGGCGAAAATGTTCCGCTTGTAACATATCCGATTTCTTTGCCGTCGGAAAATACTTTATTTCCGTTTCTTGCAATTGAACCTTCGCATACAAAAGCTATCAGTTTTTTTGATATTTTATTTTTATCAAGGGCGTTTTTTCCTATAAAATCTTTATCCCAGAATATTGTTTTTTCAAAACCGGCGTCAAGCGGCGTTATATTTTCGTCTATCTCGTGCCCGTGAAGAGGCATGCATGCTTCAAGCCGCAGCGTATCTCTGCATCCGAGTCCGCACGGTTTTGCGCCGTGTTCAAGAATTTTATTCCATATTGAAACAGCTTCGTTTTTTGAAATAAAAATTTCAAATCCGTCTTCTCCCGTATATCCCGTTCTTGCTATCTTTGCAAATACCGCCTGCGCATTTTTAAATTTTACGTCTTTGCCTGTAAAATATTTCATCGCCGAAGCATCTTCTTCAATCAATTCCGAGATAATTTTAACCGACTGAGGTCCCTGAAGGGCCAAAAGACAAATATCGGAGCTTATATTTTTAATTTCAACTCCGCTGATGTTATGGTCGTTTAACCATTTAAAATCTTTTTCAAGATTTCCGGCATTAACGACAACCATATAATAATTTTCAAATTTATAAACTATTATGTCGTCTTTTATTCCTCCGTTTTCGTTTAAAAGCATGGAATATCTTGCTTTATAAAGAGGCAGATCCGACATTTTTGAAATCGTCACATAGTCGAGAAATTTTCCGGCGTTATCTCCCGAAATGATAAAAGTGCCCATATGAGAAGTGTCAAAGATTCCGGCATTTGTTCTTACGGCATTATGTTCTTCAATAATAGAAGTATACATTACAGGCATATCCCATCCGCCAAATTCGGTAAATTTTGCGTTTAATTTTTTGTGTTCTGCATAAAGCGGTGTTTGTTTTAACATGATGTTTTCCCTTTTAATATTATATTTTTAGTCTTATTTATAGTTTTAAAATTTCAGAGTTTATAATTAATGTTTTTATCGTTAGCCATTGATTATTTTGAACGAGATAAAAAATTTTGCGACCGTAGTGTACGTAAGTAAAGCGAAGCGAACGGTACACAAGGAAGAAAAATTCAAAATCGCAGTCAAAAGAGCAACGGCTTAAATCTTTGGAAGTTCGGTACACTTACCCAATGCAGCTTCACACGCGTTTAAAATCATTTCTGAAAATCCCGGATGAAAAAACATATTTTTCGACAAATCTTTTACCGACATTTTATTCTGTATGATTACCGATGCCGTGTCTATCAGTTCGTCTGCGTTTGTTCCTATAATCCATACAGCAAGAATTCTTTCGGTGTTTTTTTCAACTGCCGCTTTTACAAAACCAGTTCTCTGTCCTTCTATCTGGGCTCTTGCCGAAGCCGCAAAAGGGAATTTGCCGTAAATCACATCGGTATATTTGTCAAAATTATTTATTTTAACAGATGCTGCCGGAGGATATGAAAAAACAGCTTTCGGAACGACAAATTCTGTTTTATTGAAATTATTTTCGGCTATATTTATCCCGTCCTGCTGGGCCGTATAGGCAAGAAAATTTTTACCCGTCGCGTCGCCTGCCGCAAAAATATTTTTATTGTTTGTTGTTCCGTTTTCGGAAATTATGTAATTTTTTAAATCTGTCTGAAGACCGGCATTTTTTACGTTGAGTTCCTGCGATGTTGACTGTCTGCCGGCAACAATAAGAATTTTATCAAAAGAATCGGCGTCTTTTAAAGCGTCTGCGCAGTCTGTTTCAACCGAAACGCCTTGTCTTAACAGATTTTTTTCTATTTCTTTTGCAATTTCAGAATCTTCGCCGGGTAAAAGCTGCGGCAAAATTTCTCTTAAAGTTATTTCAGATCCGAATCCGCAGTATATTGTTGCCAGTTCTATACCTATGGCGCCGCCGCCGACAATGAGCATTTTTTTTGGAACTTCATTCAACGATAACGCATCTGTCGAATCTATGAATTTATTATGGTCTATTACAATACCGGAAATGCTTTTGGAAGTAGAGCCTGCAGCTACAATAATTTTTTCGGCGGTTAATTCGTCGCCGTTTACTTGGATTGCCGAACCGGATATAAAAGATGCCGTTCCTTTTATTATCTCTATTTTATGACTTTCAATCATTCTTTGAAGCGATTTTCTTAAATTTTCTACAAGTTTATTCTTTTTGGATATTATATCCTGAAAATTTATCTCGGCCGGCGCAGTTTTGATTCCGTATTCGTATGCTTTTGAAATTGAATTTTTGATTTTTAACGACTGCCATAAAAACTTTGTAGGTATGCAGCCAGTATTTAAACATGTGCCGCCTATTTCGTTTTTTTCGATTAAGGCGACTTTATTGCCAAGCTGCGCAAATCTTACGGCGCAACTGTATCCGGCAGGACCTGCTCCTATTACGATGACGTCGTATTTTTTATCCATTTTTCAAACTTTCTTGAATTTTTGATTTTATATATTCAACAATGTTTTCGGTTTTGATAAGTTCCGTTTTTGTTTTGTCGTCTTTTCTGGCTTTCAGTTCAACGTTTCCGTTTTGAAGATTTTTATCGCCGACCGTGATTCTGTAAGGGATTCCCATTAAATCGGCGTCTTTAAATTTTATTCCGGCTCTTTCGTCTCTGTCATCAAGAAGCACATCTATTTTATTTTGTCTGAGCTGTTTATAAATATCTTCTGAAACTTTTTTAAGCTGTTCATTGTTAAAATCAACAGGCACTATTATTACTTTATAAGGAGCAAGCGCCACCGGCCAGATTATTCCATTTTCATCGTATGACTGTTCAATTGTAGCCGCAAGTATTCTTGTTACTCCTATGCCGTAACAGCCCATTATCATAAAATTTTCTTTACCCTGCGCGTCAAGATAAGTAGCTTTCATAGATTTTGAATATTTTGTGCCGAGCTTAAATATGTGGCCTATTTCAATTCCTCTTGAAAACTGCAGTTTTTGGGCTTTGCATTTAGGACACATATCGCCTTTTACGACCGTTCTTAAATCGGCAACGATATCGGCCTTAAAATCTCTGTTTATATTGACGTTTTTAATATGATTATCGTCTTTATTTGCTCCGATAACGGCATTTACTATATTTTCAACCGAATAATCCGCTATTATTTTTATCTGTTTTTTTAAATTGACCGGTCCTGCAAAACCGACTTTTGCTCCCGTAACTTCTTCTATTATTTCAGGAGTTGCAAGTTCAAGCTCGTTACAGCCTAAAAGTGACTGAAGTTTGGATTCGTTAACTTCGTGATCGCCTCTTACAAGAACAGCTACGGGACTGCCGTCAGCAACATATATCATTGTTTTTATAAATTTTCGTTCCGTAGACGATAAAAATTTGGCAACGTCTTGAACCGATCCAATATTAGGCGTTAAAACTTCTTCCATTTCAGGCATAGGCTCCGAATTTTCTTTTTTTTCATATTTTATGCATTCGGCTTTCTCGGAGTTTGCTCCGTAACCGCAGCTGCACCATGCGATTTCTTCTTCACCTGTATCTGCAAGAACCATAAATTCATGTGAAAAACTGCCGCCTATAGCTCCTGACGAAGCTTCAACGACTCTGTATTTAAAACCGCATCTTTTGCATATATTTTCGTAGGCTTGGTAAACTCTTTTATAATATTTTTCAAGATCTGCTTCGTCGGCATGAAAAGAATATGCGTCTTTCATTAAAAACTCTCTTGCTCTCATAACTCCGAATCTCGGTCTTATTTCATCTCTGAATTTCATTCCGAACTGGTAAAGCATCAAAGGAAGCTGTCTGTAAGAACTTACATCATTTCTTACCATATCGGTTATACCTTCTTCATGTGTCGGAGCAAGACAAAATTCTCCGTCTTTTCTGTCTTTAAGCCTGAATAATTCTTTTCCGTAAACGTTCCATCTGCCCGTTTCAATCCATAAATCTTTAGGAAGAAGAAGCGGAAGGCGGACTTCCTGACCGTCTATTTTATCCATTTCTTCTCTTATTATTGATGTAACGTTTTCAAGGGTTTTTAAGCCTGTCGGCAACAGTTCAAAAAATCCGCTGGCAAGCTTTCTTATCATGCCGGATCTTACCATAAGTTTTGCCGATATATTGTCCATATCCGAAGGCGCTTCTTTCAATGTAGGTATAAATGCTTTTGAAAAATACATATTTTCCTCTTTAAAGTGATTTTAGATTGCTAATTCTACCATTTTTTAGCGATTTTCTCTAGTGCCGGTCTCTTTAAAAAAACAAATAAATTTTATATCATAATCGGATAACCAAAAAGGAGTTTTTTATGAAAGTTGTGGCTTTTAACTGCAGTCCGAGAAAAGACGGCAATACTTCAATTCTTATAAATACGGTGTTTAAAGAACTTGAAAAAAACGGCATTGAAACAAAACAAATACAGTTCGGACCGCAAAAAGTTGCAGGCTGCATAGCTTGCTTTCAATGCGTAAAAAACAAAGATAAAAAATGCGTTTTAAAGGACGATATCGTAAATGACTGTATAGGTGAAATGATTACGGCGGACGCAATCATAATAGGTTCTCCTGTTTATTTCGCAAATATTACTCCGATAGCAGCGTCCCTTATATGCAGAGCCGGCATGGTTTCAAGGGCAAACGATATGTTCCTTTCCAGAAAAATCGGAGCCGGAGTTATTGCAGTAAGAAGAGCCGGAGCCATACATGCATTTAATTCAATTAATAATTTTTTTACAATATCTGAAATGATTGTAGTAGGTTCAAGTTATTGGAATATCGGCATGGGAAGGCAGATCGGAGATGTAAACAACGATGAAGAAGGCTTAAAGACAATGTCAAAGCTCGGTGAAAATATGGCATGGCTGCTAAAAAAAACAGGAGCAAAATAAAATGAGAAACTTTTTGTCTGCGGTTGCGGCTGTTCTGATTTGTTTGATTTCTTTTACTTATGTTTATGCTTCAGACGGCAACAGACTCTTTATAATAGAACGCAGCAAAAATGCCAATATTGTCTGTTATGACGTAAAACTGTCTCCAAGCGGAGCGATAGATTCAAAAAATCCCGTTGATGCATATTGGCTTTTATATGCCGAAAAAACAGGAGACCGCGAAGAATTAAGCGTTTTTGACAAAAAAGCCTACGGATTTAAAACTGATTATAACGAACAAACAAAAAATTACACTCTGGCTTTAAAGGCCGTTGAAAATAAAAATATGGCAATAGTCAGCGTAAACGGCAAATATAAAGCGCAATTGCTGATAAATAATACTCCCGCCTATCTTGATAAAGTATATATACAGTCAAAAGACGGGACTTTCGGCATTCCAACGGTTTATTTCTATGTTCTATACGGCAAAACTGTTTCTTCAGACGAGAATGTTGAGGAAAAAATAATATTGAAAAAATAATTATTTTGTGTTAGACTTATAGTGCCTAAAAGAGCATAAGAGGAAAAATATGAAAAAAAATCAAAAAAGAAAAAAAGGGTTTTCTCTTACGGAACTTGTTGTTACTCTCGTTATGGTTGCCATTCTTGCAATTATAGGGCTTCCTGTATATAGGGGCTATATAAAGAAAGGCATCTCAACCGAGGGTAAAGCTCTCTTAGGCGAAATTAACGCAGCCCAGCAGATATACTATACAAGAAACGGACAGTATTATGCCGGTACAGTAGGCCAGACTTACGGCGGAGCTTTTGCTGTTGATGCAAGAAGAAATAAATATTTCACTTCATACTATGTAACTGAAGGCGGTCAGACTTATACAGCCGTAACTACATCAAAAGACGGCTCTCAGACTTTGACATTGGTAGGAAGCTATACTTCTGAACCGAAAATTATTGAAAATTGAAATTAATTCAATTTAGATAAAAAACAAGAAGTCGCTTATTCTTGTTTTTTATTTTGTTGTGTAAAATGGAGAGGTGGCCGAGTTGGTTTAAGGCGGCAGTCTCGAAAACTGCTACTCGGGAAACCGGGTCGGGGGTTCGAATCCCCCCTTCTCCGTTCATTTCTTTTTTAAAGAAACAAATCAACCTTAATATTTGGGCTGCAATTTTGTATTTCAAAAGCTTATGTACCGTTTTCACTTTTGTACACCTCACTTTTGAAATACTTCATTTCGCCTAAAATCTTAATGTTTCAAACAACGAAAACAAATTCTCAAACATCATCTCTTGTCTAAAATCAAAATTATTTGTAAAATTCAAAAATATATTTCTGTAAAGGTACAAAATGACAGATACCATACCAAAAGATTTGCCAATACCAGAATACACTTTGAGCTGGAAGAAAAAGAATTTATCTCATTTAAAAAGTATAATTTTTGAAATACGACAAATACAAGAAAAACCCCGTAAATATAAAAATTTCGATACTTTATTAGTAGCTAATTTTATGCAAAACTTAACAAGAACTGCCGAAGCAATATTTACATTATCTTTAAACCACTTTGATGCAGAAATAACAACTCTGTCTGGTACTATGATTGAAGGTATTTCTTTAATGCTTTATTGTTTAAAAAACAACAAATCTCCAGATTACTTTGATTATCTAATAATAAATGCTCTAGCATTAGAGTATGTAGAAGCAGAAGCAGGATTTCCAAGCCTAAAACAAATAGAAGTTTACATAAACATACTGGAAGAATTTGAGAATAAATATATTAAGTCTGGAAAGAACTATACTGAAGTTATAAGTTTTTTAAAATCAGATGCACACAACTACAAAGATAAACTTAAAACACTACGAGAGTGTTATGAGCCTTTTCCAAAAAGATCAGTACAATCTATGATTGATGAATTTTTTGTAAAAGAAAAAATACCAAAAGCAGTATATGAAAAATACTGTCATATCAAACATCATCATCTTAATAACAACATCCATTACCCTGAATTTAATTACTGGAAGAAAGAATTTTCTCCTTTTGATGAATTAAGTGCAATAAGTACAGCCTTAGTCATTTTAGAAAAGGTCTTAAAAAAATATAAAGAAATGAAAACAAACGGATATATTGAAGAAAAAAATTAGAACATAAAATTCTGCAAATGTTCAATATTTGGTTACAGATTTATTTAGAATTAAGTATTTTATTCAGAGATTTTTTTATTTTTTTAACATATTTTAATGTTAAATCTAAAAAAACACGATAAGAAGTAGTATTGAGTAAATCAGATGGCATAAAGCATTGTTTATCATTAATATTTAAAATTTTTTTAATTGGCAAACAATGAATATCTGTTTTATTTGAAA
>CAYTCB010000010.1:0-21698 GCA_964436195.1 uncultured Elusimicrobiaceae bacterium | reverse complement strand
ATTACAAGGATCTTGTGATAATAAATACAGGAAGAGACAATGTGGACGGAACGCTGTTTCTCAAAGATTTATATCCGGGATTAAGCGGCATAGACGCAAATACGGTGATGTTTGAAAAACTTTCAGATTTTGTAGACCGTAATATAGGATTGATAGCGTCTGATGCAGATTATGAGCCTTCAAACGTGGTTCAGGATTTGAAAAATGAATCGTTTCAATACGGACAGCGCGGTTTAAAATTCCGTTTTAAAGGATCTTTAAAACAGGGGGTAACAATTATAAGCCACGCAGCCAGAAATCTAAGAAAAATAATAATTTTCCTCCAGCTTACGGCCGTAAATATAATATATAAAGACAGCACTTCGTATACTCTTATAACGGATACCGAGGATTTGCAGGGTATCGCGGCAGCCCAGTATCTTGCCTCCAGCGGTATTAAAGTTAATCTTATACTGAAAGGCAACAGCGGGCTTACAAGCGAAAACAAACGGGCTTTGGAGCACGGATTTGCCCTTTTTGAAGAAAATGAAAATCTTACAAAATACGGATATGAGTCTTTAACGGGCGAAAGCGACGATCAAATGCTTTTTGAGCTTATCAGAGACATTGCAAATGACGATATGTCTAAAAATAAAATAATAAATGTTTCAGAATCTGCGGCAGCAGGACACGGCTTAAAAGAATTTGAAGCTGTTTTTGAAACAAACGGCGCGGAAGTCGTCGCTGACAGTTCAAAAAACCCGGCAGTTTTATTTTTGAAACTTGCGGAAAAAATTAAAACTAAAAATTCTTATTCGGTTATCCCGGCAAAACCGCTGGTATCAGTTGATATAACGGAAGAGGAAATAGAACGCTATTGCGACAGGGAATATCTAAAGAGGAAAAAATCAAGCGGGATAGAAAGCATAGTAATAGCAGTAAATTCTGATATTTTGCAGAAAGACGGGGCGTCAATAGAGACTTTGTTGAAAAATGCCCACGAAGAATCTTTAAAAGTTGAATTTTTATATTCGGCTGTAAATATAAAAGAGTTTGAAAGATTGGTTTCGACAGCCGGAGAAATGTTTAAAAAATTTAAGATAAAAGGAACAGGAATTGACGGATTGAGGCTGAATCTTTCAAAACTTACATATTCGCCGTCAGTGAAAAACGGATTGTTAAAACTGAAAATGGATATAAGCAGCCAGAACTTGTATTCTTTGTTTGCTGTTGAACTTTATGATATTCCAAAAGAATTTACGGATGAATATAAAACTTTTTTAAATAATGCCGGTATAATATCAGTTAAATCAGTCGATAAAATAGAACCGGGTTCTGATTTGTCAAAGACAATAATAAAATTATCCTTAGATAAAAGATACAATACGGTGTTTGATATTAAATTGATACTGCAGATGAACCCTTCAATGATACAAATGTCATCGGACCTTCTTGAAAATATCATAAAAAGCGATGAGAGTTTTTTAACAGATACAATATCTTCCGCGGCTAAGGTTTTGAATATAGTGTATGATTCAAGCCCCGAGGGAATGTACCGCAGAGGCCTTGAAACCGGAAGAAGAGCGGCTGAAAATATAAATGTTACTTTGAGAGATCTTGACGAATTGTATAAAATTTTAAAATCGGCGCGCGCTGGAAGCGAAGAGATATTTGAATCTGAATTTTTTAAGAAATTTTATAAATATGACGATAATATCGATAAAGCCCGCGGTTTTGTTCAGGGGCTTCTTGAAATATCGGAGTATAAAAAATATTCGGCTTCCGGAAAACATATAGATTTTGTAAATACTGAATTTAAATATGTTCTTGCGGCAGCCCTTGTTGAAAATCGTATTTTGGCGCAAGAATCGCCTGACGGTAACACCGGAGCTTCTATTGTACGTGATCAGATAACCGCGGCAAGAAATCTTATCGCTTCTGCCGATACCGAGTCAGCTTTCCGATATTACGACAACATAAATACGGCTGTAAATATATTGAACGGCATAAAATCAATGGATCAGTCAATGGTTTCTTTGTCCGATAAAAAAGAAGCCGTTGCTCTTCTGCTTGAAATTCTGCCTCTTGCCGAAAGATATGTTCAGATGTCGTTTGACGATAAAGACAGTCAGGCTGATATAGCCAAAATAACGAAAGCATTCTTGGCTTCGGCATAAAATATTCTGCGGTATTTATTCTTTTTCAAGTCTGAAACAATTTTCAATGTTAATTGAATATTCGGATAGTTTATTCTTTGCGCCGTTTATCTGCGGATATAAAATATTAAAATATTTCTGGTCTGTTTTTACGGTTATGACACAATCTTCTTTTGTTTTGCCGGGACATCCTAAAAGCACAGCTATAAAAGGCGTTGAATGGAAATGATGAAGACGGTAAGGACTGCGTTCAAAATCTTGGGGATAGAACTCTTTTTTTACGTCAAGCACAATTTCTTTCTTTAAGATTATGTATTTTTCAAAAGAATTTAAATGTCTTTTCCAATACATTCCGTAATGGCATATATTAAAAAGAAATACGGCCATAAGAGCAAAGTTTAATATTTTTATATTAACGTATCTGATATCTGATTTAAGATAGTCTGCCGCTATAAGAAAACATATTAAAAATAAAGGTATTATAAAACCGGCGACTCTGTAATTAAATCCGGCGTAAGTCGGTATTTTAAAAAGAGTGATGTAAACGGCCGCCGCCGTAAATATAACGGTTAAAAAAATACAGCTGCGTTTTAAAACCGAAATAAAAACTACTGCGCACATGCAGAAAAGAAAAGCCGCAAAACGTAAGTCTTTAAGTATTGTAAGGCGGTAATAATCGCTTCTGCCGTCAACAATAGGATTTATTATAAAATATACGTTAAAAACTATTGCGATAAAAAGAAGAATAAAACTTGCCTTAAGAAATATATTTGCTGATATTTTTTTGCGCAAATATTTAATTATGCCGTATACAAGTATCACAGAGCCCGTCACAGCCGTCGCCGGATGGCTGCTTACAAGCATAAAAGGAAATATTATAAGAGACGCTTTATTTATTTTTGACAGATTATTAAAATCGGCGTAAAGGTAAATAAAAAATACGGCCCATAAAAAAAGACCGGTTGTAAAGTTCTCGGTCCATATCTGATAAACCATAAATAAAATTGATGACATAAGAGAAAGAACCGCAAATTCAAAGCCGTTTTTTTTGTTTTTGGGAATATTTAAGTATATTACGGCCATAAAAAAAACGGGGGTAATGTACGATAAAAACGTAAAAATAAAAAGAAGCGTCTTTATGGAATGTATTCCAAGAAGAGCCGAGATGCCTGTCAGAATATGAGGTATAAGAGACGGGAAATATCTCGAATTGTACGGAAAAACATTAGTCCCGTCATGGCCTATAAAAATGTTATCTCTTGTTATTGCTTCCCAAAAATGATGTACGCCGTCTTCAATCATGCCTGCGCCGCAGACAGCGTTTATTAAGGCTGCGGCAGATAAAACTGCGCATAAAAAATATATTGAGCCGGAATTTTGAAAAAAATTCCTTATTTTCAGCATAATCAGTTTTTAAGTTCTTCTTTTTTTTCTTCAGGCTTTGCCGATGTTTGTTCTTTAACGGCTTCGTCGGCGTAATTCATCTGAAGATTTGAAAGAGTGTCGGTAAGCATTTTATCTTCCGTTGACGAAAGATTGCCTTTGGTTTTATCTTTAATCATTATTAAAAGTTCTATAGTCTGCTGTGCCGCTTTTAAATCTTTTGATATTTTTCCGTCAATTTGGCTTGGTATCTTGCCCATCTGCTGCCAGCATGCGCTTGCAAACATCTGTATTAAGCTGAATAAATAAGGATTTAATTCTTTCGTGTCCATTTTTAACTCCTTTTCTAATCCCGGCGGGTTCTTTTTTTAGCTTTTGCCCGCCGAAGTTTCAAGTTTCTTTATTTTTTAAATTCGTTGCCGTTGCCAAGCTTCCAAGCCGCCAAACTTCCAAGCTTTAAAGTCGTTGCTGTTGCTAAGCTTCCCAACTTCCAAGCTTCTATTTAAAGTATTTATCAACACATTCTTTAATTCTCTTTATAACTTCGTCTCTTCCGAATACTTCCATCATATGAAAAAGGCTCGGTCCCTGCGTTCTTCCTGAAATTGCAACTCTTATCGGATGAAAAACTTGCCCTGTTTTGATGGCTTTTTCGGCAGCGAAATTTCTTGCATACTGTTCAAGCGCGTCTGCGGCAAAAGAAGGTTCTTTTGCAAGCCTGTCAATACTTTCTGTTAAAACAAGTTTCGCGCTGTCTTTATTTTTTTCAGATAAGAAAACTTTATTTACGGCTTCCTGGTCAAACTCGACGTGTTCCTTGAAAAAGAATTCTACAAGCGACGGAATATCTTTTAATAATTTGATTTTCTCGTGTTCAAGAGCGATTGCTTTTTTAAGGACTTCTTTATCCCAGTTTTTTATAAGATCTTCGTTATTTGTAAATTTTATCCAGTCAGTAAACAAATCGTATATTTCTTCTATTGACTTTTTTCTTATGTATTCGCCGTTCATCCATAAAAGTTTCGTAGAATCAAAAGTGGCCGGGCTGCTTGTGCATCTTTCGAGAGAAAATTTTTCTATCAGCTCATTATGCTCAAATAACTGCTGGCTGTCTGCCGTCGACCATCCGAGGAGCGATAAATAATTTATCAAAGCGTCATGCAGGTATCCGTCTCTTCTGTATTCCAAAACAGACGTATGTCCGTGTCTTTTTGAAAGTCTTGCTCCGTCAGAACCGAGTATCATTGACAAGTGGGCAAATACGGGTTCTTTCCAGCCGAGAGCCTTAAAAATATGAAGCTGTCTGGGAGTATTCGAAATATGATCGTCGCCTCTTACTACATGCGTAATATCCATAAGATAGTCGTCTACAACGCATGCGAAATTATAAGTTGGAACTCCGTTTGCTTTCATCAAAACGAAATCGTCAAGAAGGGCGTTTTCAAACGTAACATGTCCTCTTACGATATCGTTAAATTCTATTTTTCCTTCTTTGGGCATCTTAAATCTTATTACGGCGGTGCGTCCTTCCTGTTCTTTTGCAATTTGCTGTTCTTTTGTAAGATTTGAACACGTACCGTCATATTTCGGAGGAAGTTTTGCAAGAGTGGCTCTTTGTCTCATCTGCTCTACTTCTTCCGGCGTGCAGTAGCATTTATAGGCAAACCCTTTTTCTATCAGAATATCTATGTATTTCTGGTAGATGCCGAGTTCTTTTCTTTTCATCTGGTAATAAGGAGCATATTTTTCAGGCTCGTTTCCCGGACCTTCAGCCCAGTCAAGTTTTAGCCATTTCATTGCGTTTATTATTATGCCCGTTGATTCTTCGGTAGATCTTGCCTCGTCGGTATCTTCGATTCTTAAAACGAAAGTGCCGCCTGTTTTCTTAGCGTAAAGCCAGTTGAAAAGCGCGGTTCTTACTCCTCCTATATGCAAATCGCCGGTAGGAGACGGTGCAAATCTTACTCTGATGTTTTCTGCCATTTTTAAAGTCCTTTGAAAATTAATAAATTATTTTGTTTAAAGGATATTCAATAATCCCTTCGGCCCCGGCCCTTTTGAGAGCAGGTATTATTTTTTTTACTATTTTTTCTTCTATTATTACTTCAAGAGCAACCCAGTTGCCGTCGCTGAGATTAGATATGGTCGGTTTTCTCAGAGCAGGCAGGATTTTTTCTATCGCAGGAAGCTGTTTAAAAGGAATATTCATTTTAAGACCGACCATTCCTTCGGCAGCCAGCGCGCCTTTTAATAAAATCGCCAGATTTTCAATTTTTTCTTTTTTCCATGAATCTTTAAGCGTTTCGTTGTTTGCTATAAGTCTTGTAGTAGAAACAAGAAGTTCTTCTACTATTCTTAAGTTGTTTGCCCTTAAAGAAGAGCCCGTTTCAGTCAGTTCAACTATCGCATCTACAAGTTTTCCTGCTTTTGCTTCTGTTGCTCCCCATGAGAATTCAATCTGCGCTTTTACTTTATTTTTTGCAAAATATTTTTTTGTATAATTTAAAAGTTCCGTGGCGACTCTTTTGCCGTTTAAGTCTTTTATTGATTTTATTTTTGAGTCATTGGGAACCGCCAATACCCATCTGACAGGCCTGAATCCAGATTTTGCGTACTGAAGTTCGCACACTTCCTTTACTTTTGCTCCGCTTTCGCATATCCAGTCATGTCCGGTAAGACCTGCGTCAAATACGCCGTCCTCGACATATTTTGCCATTTCCTGCGATCTAACAAGCATGATTTCTATTTCTTCGTCGTCGCATGAGGGGAAATAAGATCTTGACGATGCGCCTATTCTTATGCCTGCTTTTTTAAATAGTTCAATAGTTGATTCCTGTAAACTGCCTTTTGGAAAACCAAGTTTTAATTTTTTCACAATAACTCCTTTTTATATAAAATATATTTATCTGCATCTTTCATTTTTGTAACATCAACCGCGACGTTTATTCTGTATTTTCCGAACCCGGGAAATATTTTTGAAGAAAACAAAGATACGGCCGAAGAAATTTTAGTTTCTTTTATATTTTCGGCAGCCAGAGACGGAATGAGGCAGTTTGCCGAAAAAATAAACCACACTAAAATTCCGGCGCACAATCCTGCAAACTTGTCAAAAATTGACATAAAAATAAAATCAACAAATTTCAAAACAAAAAGTCCGGTTATATATATGCCTGCGGCAGATACGCAGAAAATAAGATAATAATTTATTCCTATCTGGTAAGGATAATGTTTTGCTATGACCGTTGCAAAAAAACCGGCAGCCAGCGCAAAAAAAGTCCTAACTATACCGGACTGAAATCCGATATGCACAAACAATAAAAGGGAAACGATAAGAATAATATCAACTATCAAACCTGTCATACTGAATGAATAATTATGCCGCTTGCCAGCTTAGGAAAAAAATAAGTCGATTTCTGAGGCATAGTTTCGTTATTTAAGGCTATTTCTTTTATCGCTTCAACAGGCGTCGCCGGAACAAGAACGGCTATTTTTTTAGTTTTTTTAGCCAATGAGACTGCTTCTTTTTCGCTCTTGACGTAAACATACTGGTCTGCAGGAACATTCGGTATTAAAATAGAGTGAAGAATGCTTACTCCGAGGTTTCTGTATGCGGCGCATCTTTCCGGCATTGCTTTTTTAAGCATCTGCGGATTTTTTATCGTAAGAGTTCTGTATTTGCCGTCTTTGAAAATGAGAAGAGGCTGTACTTTATCATTCTGCATTTTTTCAAAAGCTTTTTGCGGCAAAATATTGAAATATTTTTCAATGTTTTCCTCAATGCCTGAAGGAGCCGAGACTACTCTGTGTGTAGGCCATATTGAAATGCCGGGATCTTCCATCGGACAAAGGTATGCAAGCACATATCCGTATTCTTTTTTATCTGAAAAATTCTTGTCTTTTTTCTTCATTTCCTGCATATAATTCCATGCGGTTTCATATCTGTGGTGTCCGTCGGCGATGAATGTTTTCTTTGCCGCAAGCGTTTTTGTGACGTCGGATATCGTTTTTTCGTCGTTGATTACCCAAAGTTTATGAATAGTCCCTTCTTTGTCGGAAGCTGTTGCCGAAGGTTTTCTTTTTGCTATATTTTTGCACAATGAAACCATTTTCTTTTTATCATCATTAAACAATAAAAATATAGGGCTTAAATTTGCCTTAACGGCTTTAAGCAGACTGAGTCTGTCGGCCTTAGGTTTTGCAAGTGTTTTTTCATGCGCTTTTACGGCTCCGCCGTGCGGATTTTCAAGTTTCAATGCCGTGAAAAAACCTCTTCTTATCATTTTTTTACCGTGATCTTTAAAAATCTGCTCATAAAAATAAAGAGCCGGTTTTTCGTCACGTATAAGGCTGCCTTCTTCAAGCCACTGTTTAAAAAGAAAATTCGCCTGCGCATATTTGTTTCTTGTCTTTGAAGCATCTGAAAGTTCAAGCTGAACCATGTTGTATTTAGATGATTTTTTTAGTTTTTCTTTTTCTTCCGGGCTTATGACGTCATAAGGCGGACATATCTCTTTTGTTATGTTTGGTTTTGAGTATCTGATACCGTTAAAAGCTTTAATTGTAGCCATGTAAAATCTCCTTTTAAATAATTAAAGATTTTACATAATATATTGATATATTGTCAAAAAAAAGCATTTTTGAAAATATTTAGCTTTTATTTGACAGTTCAGACGATTTTTTATAGAATTCATAGACTTTACAATATGACTTCTTTTGAGGATCTTTTATGAGTACCAGACGACAGGCAAGAGAATGCGCTTTACAGATGCTTTATACTTTTGACAATTGCGCTATGGATGAAAAAAGCATTCTAAAGTGTTTTGACACAATTTTACCGGTAGAAATAGCATACAGGGAATTTACGGTTGTTATTTTCAGAGGTGTCTGCGAACACCAGGAAAAAATAGATTCTTTGATTGAAAAATATGCTGATAACTGGGAAATAGACAGAATGGCGACTATTGACAGAAATATAATGAGACTTGCGGCTTACGAAATGCTTTATATGAAAGACACTCCCGTAAGCGTTATAATAGACGAAGCCGTTGAAATAGCAAAAAGATTTTCCAATAAAGACTCAAGCAAGTTTGTAAACGGCATTCTTGACAAGCTTAAAGACGAAAGATAGATTCGTTGATATATCCGCGCGGCCGTTTTAATAATCTTATAATAAAGGTCTTTTCGGTTTTATGCAAGACATTAACGTCAAAAACAAGATAGAAGAGCTTAAAGAAAAGATAAGATTTCATGACCGCCTGTATTATGTTTTTGAATCGCCGCAGATATCTGATTTCGAATACGACGCTCTTCTCAAAGAACTTCAGTCTCTTGAAAAAGAAAATCCGCAGTTTATAACAAAAGATTCGCCGACGCAGAGAGTTTCGGGCGAAGCCTCGTCTACTTTTGAAAAAGTAGAGCATCTTTCTCCTATGATGTCTCTGGACAATTCGTATTCCGTCGAGGATATAAAAGACTGGCACGAAAGAATTTCTAAAAACATAGACGAAAATATAGAATTTATAATAGAACCTAAAATAGACGGGCTGAGCGCAAGCCTTGTTTACGAAAACAACTCTTTAAAAACCGGCTCTACCAGAGGAGACGGAAGATACGGAGAAGATGTTACCGAAAACATAAAAACAATCAAAAATATTCCTTTAAAACTTTTAACCGGTTCAATAATATCCGGATTTGAGGTAAGAGGCGAAGTATATATCAATAAAAATGATTTTATTGCTTTAAACGAAAGGCTTGCCGAGGAAGAACTTTCAAAATTTGCAAATCCGAGAAATGCAGCTTCTGGTTCTCTCAGGCAGAAAAACGCAAAAATAACATCCGGCCGCAAATTGAGTTTTTTTGTGCATTCTTTCGGACGCGTTGTCGGGATAGAATTTGAAAAACATTCGCAGTTTCTTGATTTCTGCCGTCAGGCAGGCTTTGCTGTTCAGAAAAATATTCAGGTCTTTTCTGATATAAATGAAGTTATACGGGCGGTTCTTGCCCTTCAGGAAATAAGAGATACTCTTGCCTATGAAATAGACGGAGTCGTAATAAAAGTAAATTCGTATAAACTTCAGAGAATAATAGGTTATACGAATAAAAGTCCGAAGTGGGCTATCGCTTATAAATTCCCGGCAAGACAGGCCGTTACAAAAATTTTATCAATAAAAACACAGGTCGGAAGAACGGGTGTAGTTACGCCTCTGGCTGCTCTTGAGCCTGTCAATCTTTCGGGTGTTACGATATCAAGCGCCACTCTTCATAATTTTGACGAAATAGAGCGTCTTAATCTTAATACCGGCGATGAAGTTCTTGTTGAAAGAGCAGGAGACGTTATTCCCAAGATAGTCAAAGTTGCAAAAAAATTTTCGGAAGGTATTTTTAAAGTTCCTCAAAATTGTCCTGCTTGTTCAAGCGTCCTTATAAAAGAAAAAGAAGAAGATGTTTTTTACAGATGCATAAATCCGGCCTGTCCGGCCCAGCTAAGAAGAAGCCTTATCCACTTTGTTTCAAGAGATGCGATGAATATTGAAGGTTTGGGGGAGGCTGTTATAGACCAGCTTCTTGAACTTAAAAAGATCAGTTCTTTTGCCGATATATATAAACTTAATTTTGACGATTTTATGATGCTTGAGCTGTTTAAAGAAAAAAAAGCAAACAATCTTATGAACTCGATTATAAAAAGCAGACAGAATCCTCTTCATAAACTGATTTTTGCGCTCGGAATAAGACATGTCGGCGAGAAAGCTTCATATATGCTTGCCCAAAAGTTTAAAAATATAGATAATCTTATAAATGCGTCGGAAGATGATTTGACGGCCATAAACGAAATAGGTCCGGTTCTTGCAGAGTCTGTAAAAAAATATTTTTCAAACGATAAAATCCGCGAAATGATAAAGGAATTGAAAGAACTTGAAATAAATGTAACGGAGCCTGACAAAATAAATGATTTTGCTCCTCTTTCGAATAAAACTTTTGTTCTGACCGGAGAACTTTCGTCTATGTCGCGCAAAGACGCCGAGAACATAATTCTGTCCCTTGGCGGCAAAACAACGTCTTCTGTCAGCAAAAAAACAGATTATGTAATTGCGGGCGAAAATCCCGGTTCGAAATACAATAAAGCCGTTGAACTCGGCTTAAAAATATTAACAGAAAATGAATTTAAAGAGCTTATAAATGAAAAAAGACAACATTGAAGTAATTTTTGAAAATCAGGACATTATTGTTTTGGACAAAGAGTCAGGGATTCCGGTATTGCCGTCAAAAGATTGTCCAGCTGAGGCTGAACCTCTTATTGAAACGGTCAAAAAAACTTTAAAAAAGGAAATTATTCCGCTTACTTCCCTTGATATTGATGCGACAGGCATTGTTGTTTTTGCAAAAAATAAAAATGCCTATGATTTTATCGCAAAGCAGATAAAAGACTCAAAAGCTCAAAAAAGCTTTTTGATATTAGTAAACGGGACAATGCCGCAGGAAGAGGGAAGAATTGAAAAACGCGTAATAACCGACGGAGAAAGGGTTATAATAAACGACAGAGGCGTGGAATCTATAATAAATTATAAAGTTGTCGAAGGATTTAAAGATTTTACGCTTATAGAAGTAAATCCGGTAACAACAATAAGAAACCAGATACGGGCTCTTTTCTGGTCCGAAGGTAATCCTCTTGCCGTAGACAAAATATACGCGAGTTCTGAACCGATTCTTTTATCGTCTTTAAAAAGGCGTTATAAGGGAATAGATGAAGAAAAACCTTTGTTAAAAAGGCTTCCGCTTCATTTTTCAAAAATAAGTTTTATTCTGCCGGCAAATACGCAGAAAAGCGTTTTTGAATCGCCTCTTGCCAAAGATATGGAAATAACGCTCAAACAATTGAGAAAATATAACCGCAGAATGTATTAAAGGAGCGCAATTATGTCAGGCAAAGTTTATTTTCTCCCATGGGCAAAGAGAGAAAAATTATACGAATTTTTAAAAAAAGCCAGAGCTTTTGACCACGTCAAAGCAAGACATTTTCTGGCCATAAAAATGCATTTCGGAGAAGACGGCAACGAAGGGTTTATAAAACCGCCGTTCGTTAAGCCTCTTGTAAAAATAGCAAGAGAAAAAACGGCGTTTCCTTTTCTTACCGACGCCAGCACAATATATGTCGGAAAAAGATCAGACGCCTACCATCATGCTTTAATAGCAGAAAAACACGGTTTTACGATATCCGAATGCGGGTGTCCCGTTATAATTGCAGACGGCTTGCGCGGAAATTCAGCCGTAAATGTCGAAGTAAACGGCAAACACTGCAAAACCGTTTCTATCGCCCATGATATTTTTTATTCAGACTCTTTTATATTTTTAAATCATTTTAAAGGCCATGAAATCACAGGATTCGGAGGAGCTCTTAAAAATATCGGTATGGGCTGCGGAAGCAAGGCCGGCAAATATGAAATGCATCATAATGCAAAACCGGACGTCAATAAAAAAATCTGCATAGGATGCGGTATATGCGTAAAATGGTGTCCTGCCATGGCATTAAGCCTGAAAAATAAAAAGATAACGCTTAACGAAAAAAAATGTATCGGCTGCGGCGAATGCGTTTTAAGCTGTCCGAAAGGCGTTTTTCAGCTCGGCTGGAACGAAGACGTTAAAAATATACAGGAAAAAATAATAGAATACTGCACGGGCGTATTGAAGAATAAAAAAAGCTTCAGCATAAATTTTTTAAACCATATAACGAAATTTTGCGACTGTTACACGACAAAAGGCAAAGTTCTTATGGAAGATATAGGTATTATGGCAGGCGCCGACCCTGTTGCCGTTGATAAAGCAAGCGTCGATATGGTCAATAAGGTTTACGGAAAAGATTTCTGCAGGGAAATATTTCCTGAGATTGACTATATGACGCAGTTTGAATATGCAAAAAAAATGGGGCTCGGAAGTCCGGATTATGAGCTTGTAGAATATAAATAAGCCTTAAAAACAGCGGATAAATATGAAAATTATAAATATAAAAAAATATCCGAGATTTAAAAATCATTTTAAGATCGAATTTGAATCAGGCCGGTCTTTTATAACCGACGCCGATACTATAGTTAAATTCGCGCTGACAAAAGAAAAAGAAATAACTTCTTTGGAATTTAACGAAATAGAGAAATCTTCAAAGTCAAATAATATAATGAGTTATGCTTTTTTTCTCATTTCCAAAAAGGCATTCAGCAAAAAATCGCTTGAGGATGCTCTTGTTTTAAAAGGTTTTGAAAAAGACGATATAGAAAAGGTAATTTCAAGATTTGCCGAACTGAATTATGTAAACGACGAAATATTTGCCGGAAATCTTATTTCTTATCTTAGAAAAAGAGGCAAAGGCAGATATTATATAGAAAACGAGCTAAAACGGCACGGAATTGACGTTAAGCTTTTTAAAGAAACAGTCCAAGACGTTTCACAATGTGATGAAATTATTGCTATAATAAAGAAACGCTATTGCGGTTTCAGCGGCAAAAACGCCTCCGAAACCAAGAAAATAGCCTCTTTTTTTCTCAGAAGAGGTTTTTCGTCGGAAGATATAGCTAAAGCTTTTAGAAAATACGGTAAAGATACGGAAATATAAGGAGACAGGAACTATGGCAACGGCATTGTTAAGCGTAAGCGATAAAAAAGGCATCGTTGAATTTGCAAAAGAATTAAAAAAACTCGGATTTGACATCATTTCAAGCGGCGGCACGGCAAAAACGCTCAAAGAAAACGCGGTTGACTGCAGAGAAATATCAGACGTCACGGGTTTTCCGGAAATGTTGGACGGAAGAGTAAAAACTTTAAATCCTAAAATACACGGCGGAATCCTTGCAAAAAGATCCGAAAAAAAACATATTGAAGAGTTAAAAAAACACGGCATAGAGCAGATAGACGTAGTCGCCGTAAATCTTTATCCTTTTGAAGAAACTGCAAAAAAAATACAGAAACCGGCCGATAAAAAAATATCGGGCGACATAATAGAAAATATAGATATAGGCGGAGTCACTTTGATTAGGGCTGCTGCAAAAAACTATAAAGACGTTTTAATAGTCTGTTCGCCGAACGATTACGGCACGGTAGTTGATAATATAAAAAATAAAACCGTTACCGAAGATTTAAAACTCGAGCTTGCCGGGAAAGCTTTCAGACATACCGCTTATTACGACGCTTTAATATCAAATTATCTTTCTTATGAGGAATTTCCGGCGGAAGGCGCGATTCCTTTAAAGAAAATGGCTTCGCTCAGATACGGAGAAAATCCGCATCAGAACGCCGCTTTATACAGCTTTGGCAATGAAGAAAATTCATCTGCCGCCATTTCTGCAAAACAGATACACGGCAAAGAACTTTCATATAACAATTACCTTGACCTGGAATCTGCATGGCGTTTGGTCCACGAATTTGATAAAACGGCTTGCGCTGTCATAAAACACAATAATCCGTGCGGAT
This sequence comes from uncultured Elusimicrobiaceae bacterium, assembly GCA_964436195.1. GTDB lineage: Bacteria > Elusimicrobiota > Endomicrobiia > Endomicrobiales > Endomicrobiaceae > Proruminimicrobium. The sequence goes on along the minus strand of CAYTCB010000010.1, from coordinate 7,725 downwards.
GCGCGGAAGGTGAAAACGCAAAAGACGCTTATTTAAGAGCTTTGGCGTGCGATCCGGTAAGCGCTTTCGGAGGCATTATTGCTTTTAACGTTTCTGTTGATAAAGACGTGGCGGAAGAACTTGCAAAGCTTTTTGTCGAATGCATAATAGCCCCTGATTTTTCAAAAGAGGCTTTTGAAATACTTTCACAGAAAAAAAATATAAGATTGTTAAAGCAGCCTGCGGCATATAAGAAAACAGAGTCTTCAATAGAATACAGAATGCTTTCCGACGGAATGCTTGTTCAGAACAGAGACGAGCAGCTTTTATCTGAAATAAAGCTTGCGACAAAAAGAACGCCTACCAAGCAGGAAGAAGATTCGCTGTCTTTTGCATGGAAAGTATGCAAACATGTAAAATCAAACGCCATAATTCTTGTAAGAGGCCGCCAGACGGTCGGAATAGGCGCAGGACAGATGAGCAGAATAGATTCTTTAAACATAGCGGCAAAAAAAATGAAAAACGTAGTTCACGGGCTTGATGAATCAAAAAATCCTTTGGTTCTTGCTTCCGACGCTTTCTTCCCGTTTCCCGACGTAGTTGAGGAATCGGCAAAAGAAAACGTCACGGCGATAATACAGCCCGGCGGCTCGATTAAAGATGAATTGTCGATAAATGCATGCAACGAAAGAAATATTGCCATGCAGTTTACTTCGATGAGACATTTTAAACATTAAACAAAGAGCTAAACGGTATTTCAGGCAAAGAAGCCTGCGGAATTGCGCCGTTTTGATTTATTATGGAAAAGAAAAAAATATCTTTATCGGATCTTGATTTACTTAAAAAGAATTTCAAAGATAAAAATTTACATACTGTATGCCAGACGGCAAGATGTCCGAATATAGGCGAATGTTTTAAAAATAAAACGGCCACTTTTATAATATTGGGCGATGTCTGCACAAGAGGCTGTTCGTTTTGTTCCACAAAGCACGGAAATCCCTGCGCACCGGACGAAAAAGAACCTCAGAAAACAGCCGAAGCCGTAAGAGAACTCGGTCTTAAATATGTCGTAATAACTTCCGTCACCAGAGACGATCTGCATGATGGAGGAGCATCCCATTTCGTATCTGTTATAAAAGAAATCAAAAAAATCCCCGACGTCAAAATAGAAGTTCTTGTGCCTGACTTTCAAGGCTCTCATGAATCTGTCGATGCTGTTTTATCTGCCGGACCTGACGTTTTTTCGCATAATATGGAAACTGTAGAATCTTTGTATAAATACCGTAAAAATGCGCAATATCAAAGATCGCTTGATATTTTAAAATATGCAAAACAAAATGGATTTCTTATAAAAACAGGCTTAATGCTTGGGCTTGGCGAGACTGAACCGGAACTGTTAAAAACGGTGAGTGATTTGAATGATATAGGCTGTGACATTTTGACGCTCGGACAATATTTAAAACCGTCTAAAGACAGCGTTGAAATAGTAAAACAGTACCAAGACGCTGAATTTGAATGTTTAAAAAATAAAGTCCTTGAATCAGGTATAAAAAACTGCGTATCGGGAAGATATGTCAGAAGTTCTTATTTTGCCGAAAACGCGTATAATGCGGCAAAAAATGGATAGAATAAAAATATATGCCGGCGGCCGCGAAATCACCTGCGATATTTATGAGGCGAAAACATTTTGGCAGAGATTTTCAGGATTGATGCTTAAAAGCCGGAAATACGGTCTTTTGATAAACGGGTGCAGTTCTGTTCATACGTTTTTTATGAAATTTGAATTAGACGTAATATGCCTCGATAAAGACTATAAAATCGTTAAAGTTTTATTTGCGGTCAAACCGTTCAAAACCGTATTTGGCTCTTTGGCGGTAAAACATATTCTTGAACTTCCGGCAGGCTGTTGCGGAACTGATATTTTAAAACCGGAAATTCAGCTGGAAATTGTTAAATAATTGTTGAGTTTAAGACGTTAATTTTATAAAATATACGGACTGTAAAACATATGAAAAATTTGCTTAAAGTTTTATTCAGCCGTTCTTTTTTTTCACTGTATGCCTCTCAGTTTCTGGGCATTTTTAACGATAATTTTTTCAGATCGGCTTTCGCAACTTTTGTTGTTTTCGATCTTATTTCTTTAAGTGAAAAAAGCAGGTCTGTTATAGTTTCTCTTCTGGTAGCAGTTTTTATGCTGCCGTTTTTTTTGTTTTCGGCAACGGCCGGCGAAATAACCGATAAATACAGAAAAGACGTTATATTTAAAATCATCAAAATTCTTCAATTTGCCGTTTTGATACTGGCATTTTGGGGTTTTGTTTTACATAATATATGGATTTTGCTTGTTGTTTTATTTCTGCTCGGAACTCTTTCGGCTGTTTTAAGTCCGGTTAAATTCAGCATACTTCCGGAAATTCTTGAAAACGGACAGCTGATATGCGCCAACAGCCTTATACAGGCCGGAACGTATATATCAATAGTGGCAGGAGTCATCTTAGGAAGTATTCTTTATCAGTCAAACATAAATCTTTTATTTGTTATTTTAGCGGTAGCCGGCGTTTTGGGCATTATAGCCGCTTTTTTTCTGCCGGAATTAAAACCGGCCCCGCAGCAAAAGCCGGTTGAAATTTCAAAAAATATTATAAAAGCCGCCGCTGAAAGCCTTGCTTTTCTTAAGCAGAGCAGAGATGTTTATTTGTGTATTTTGGGCGTCTCATGGTTTTGGTTTATAGGAGTTATACTCGTAACGCAGATGCCTGCTTTTGCAAAAATCGCCCTGCACGGCAACGAATCGGTATATATTCTTTTGATTCTTCTTTTTTCAATAGGAATAGCTTTGGGGGCTTTGCTTAGTTATTTTCTTTTAAAAGATAAAATAACTTTAAAACATATACCGATAAGCGTTGTTTTTATGACGATTTTTATAGTTGATATAGCTCTCGGCGTCAATTCTGTAAATTTTGAAACATCAATAGCAATAAAAAAAATATTCACCACTTTTTCGGGTATAAGGATGATTTTTGATTTGTTTGCTTTTTCAGTTTTCAGCGGATTGTATATAGTGCCGCTTACAACTATGCTGCAGGCTGTAGCAAACAGGAAAATAAGAGGAAGAGTTCTTGCCATAAATAATTTTGTAAACGTTTTTTTTATGATGGCGGCAAGTTTAATATGCCTTCTTTTTCTTAAACATCTTCCCGTGCCGACTACGCTTGCGTTTATAGCATTGTTTAATATAGCGGTATCTCTTTATATCTGTCTTCTATTGCCGGCGCATCTTTTAAGAACGCTTACAAAAAGATTTCTGACTGTTTTTTATTCGGTAAATGTTAAAGGAATGGAAAATTTTGAAAAGTGCAAAGGCGGCACGCTTATAATAGCAAACCATACTTCAATGCTTGACGCGATTATATTGTCAACTACGTTCGGAGAGAAGGTATCGTTTGCAATAAATACAGATACGATAAGAAAGTTCTGGATCAAACCTTTTTTAAAGCTTATCAAATACTTTCCTGTTGATCCTACAAACCCGATGGTCGTTAAATCTATAATAGACGAACTGAAAAAAGGCGGAATAGTTGCGATATTTCCGGAAGGGAGAATCACCACAACCGGCGGTCTTATGAAAATTTATCCCGGTCCTGCCGTTATAGCCGATAAAAGTAACGCCGATATTCTTCCCGTTTGTATAGAAGGCAGCCAGTATTCTGATTTTTCGTATTTCGGAAGCAAAGTAAAAAGCAGAAGGCAGAGAAATATTAATCTTACCGTGCTTGCTCCAAGAAAGCTCGGGATTGACGGCGAAATACCCGACGGACAGAGAAGGCAGATTGCCGTTACAAAACTTTACGATATTATGTGCGAGATGAAGTTTGCAAGCAGTATTACCGAAGACACTCTTTTTAATTCGCTTATAAAGGCCGTAAAGCTTGTCGGCAGAAATAAAGAAATTCTTGACGATATAAACAGAAATCCCATAAGTTTGGGTTCTCTTATAGCGGCTGTTTTTGCATTTTCAAAACTTATCTTAAGAAAGACGAAAGAAAACGAATATATAGGACTTATGCTTCCCAATTCAAAAACTGCCGTCGAATTATTTTTTGCATTATCTGCAACAAACAGAATTCCGTGTATGATCAATTATGCAAACAGCGTTGGCAGCATAATAGAATATATAAATAATACAGGCGCAAAAAATATTTTTACGTCAAAAGCATTTATAAAAGAATCTGCTCTTGAAGAGCTGGCCGTAAAACTTTCCGATAACGGCATAAATGTAATTTATGTTGAGGATTTGAAAAAAGAACTTAAACTTTCCGATAAGATTTTTGCTTACTTTATGTCATATTGCCCGTCTTATTACTATAAAAAAATAAACGGCGGTATAGATTCTTTAAAAACTGCTGTTGTTTTATACACTTCAGGCGCCGAGGGTACGCCAAAAGCGGTCGCTCTTACGCATAAGAATATACAGACGAACAGAAACCAGATATCAAGCGTTCTTGATTTCGGTCTTATGGACAGTTTCTTTAATACAATGCCTATATTCCACTCATTCGGGATGGTAGGCGGAATGTTTCTTCCTCTTTTAAGAGGAATAAAAGTTTTTATGTATCATTCTCCTCTTCATTATAAAATAGTTCCCGAACTTGTTTATGAAACAAATTCGACAGTAATATTCGGAACGGATACTTTCCTTAACGGATATGCAAAGTCGGCTCATCCTTACGATTTTTATTTTGCAAGATTTGTCGTCGCCGGAGTTGAAAAATTAAGAGAAGAAACGGCAAACTTATGGGCTGACGGATTCGGCATAAGAGTTTTTGAAGCATACGGCGCAACGGAAACATCGTCAACCGTAGCAGTTAATACGCCGATGTATTTTAAGGCGGGAAGCGTCGGCAGATTCTTGCCGTCAGTAGAATATAAACTTGTTGAAACGCCTCATCTTGAGGGAAGCCGCCTTTACGTTAAAGGTGAAAATATAATGAGCGGATATGTAAAAAACGGCGTTTTAAACGTTCCTATGTCAATTTCGGACGGCTGGTACGATACAGGCGATATAGTTAACATAGACGAAGACGGCTTTGTTACCATAAAAGACACTACAAAAAGATTTATAAAAATAGACAGCTGCAATATTTCGCTGACGGAGCTTGAAACGCTTATATCTTCCGCTTATCCTCAGTCTAAACATGCCGTCGTTGTAGTAGCTGACAGAAAAAAAGAAAAACAGCTTATTCTGTTTACTACGGCCTCTGATATTACATGTGCGGGCCTTAAAAAAATATTTGAAGAAAAAACTCTCACTAAAATGTGTATCGCGTGCAGAGTTGAAAAACTTGATGATATTCCTATAGTCGGAACCGGAAAAACGGATTACAATAAACTTATTGAAATCGCAAAAGGATTTTTAAAATAATGGCGTCTAAAAAAAACATATTCCAGATAATTCTTCCCGTCAATATTGTCAGAATGATATTGAGAGTCATTTTTAATTATATTTTTAAAGTTGAAGTAAAAGGGCTTGAGAATTTCAAAAATTCTTCAGGCAACGCTCTTATAATAGCAAACCATAATTCGTTTCTTGACGCTTTTTTTCTCTGGTCTTATATTTCGGAAGACCTTCATTTTGCCATACATCCTTTGATGGCGAAGAAATGGTACGTTAAGCCTTTCTTGCATCTTGCGAAATTTTATCAGGTTGACCCCAACCAGCCTATGGCGGTTAAATCAATAATAGACGAAGTTAAAAACGGCAACAGAGTCGTGATTTTTCCGGAGGGCAGAATAACGACTACCGGCAGACTTATGAAAATTTATCCGGGGTCTGCAATCATAGCCGATAAATGCGACGCGCAGATAATTCCGGTCTGCATAGAGGGGAACCAGTATCTTATGTTTTCGCATTTCGGGAGCAGCTTAAAAACGCGTCCTAAAAGCAAAATAACCATAAATATTTTTCCGGCTGAAAAATTAAAAATAGCCGACCAGTTAAAAGGCGAAGAACGAAGAAAAGAAGCGATGAGAAATCTCTATGACCTTATGACAAGAATGCGTTATAATTCGGTAAGCTGGGATCAGACTCTGTTCGATTCTTTCATAGATGCCAAGAATCTTGTCGGCCGCGGGAAGATTATCGTTGAGGATATGTCGCGCAAAACCGTAAATTACGGCAAACTTCTGACTATTTCTTTTTTACTCGGAAAACTTATAGCAAAACAAAATAAAAAAGATGATTACGTCGGTTTTATGCTTCCAAATTCAATAGCCGGCACGGCTGTGTTCTTCGGAATGCAGGCGTTCGGGCTGACTCCGGCGATGCTTAATTTTTCAACCGGCATAAAAAATATGATATCGTGCTGTAAAACAGCCAAAATTAAAAATGTTTACACGTCAAAAGAATTTATAGCAAAAGGAAATCTTGACGATACCGTTAACGCTATGAAAAGTGAAGGCGTAAATATCGTTTATCTTGAGGATTTGGCAAAAACTATAAAACTTAAAGATAAACTTACGGGTCTTTTTGCTTCATTTTTCCCGGGATGGTACTATAAAAAATCAGCAGGAATACAAGATCCTAAAAAACCGGCCGTCATACTTTTTACTTCAGGGTCAGAAGGCGTTCCAAAAGGCGTCGTTTTGAGCCATGAGAATTTTATGGCCAATATATATCAGGTCAAAAGTATGCTTGATTTCGGAATAACAGATGTTTTCTTTAACGCGATGCCTGTTTTTCATTCATTCGGGCTTACCGTCGGAATGCTGCTGCCTCTTCTTACAGGCGTTAAAACTTTTATGTATCCGTCGCCTCTTCATTACCGAGTTATACCGGAACTTATATACGATACAAACGCGACTTTAATGTTCGGAACTGATACTTTCTTAAACGGATACGCAAAATCAGCGCATCCTTACGATTTTTATTCCATAAGAATAGCGGTAGTCGGAGCGGAAAGGCTTAAAGAAGCGACAGCAAGAAATTTCTTTAATACGTTCGGAGTAAGAATATGGGAAGGATACGGCGTTACCGAAACTTCTCCGATAATTTCAGTTAACACGAATATGTATTATAAATACGGAACCGTCGGCAGACCTCTTGTCGGCATCGAAACAAGGCTTGAAGAAGTGCCGGGCGTAAAAGAAGGAAAAAGACTTTTCATAAAAGGCAAAAATGTAATGATAGGTTATATGAAATTAGATAATCCCGGCGTAATACAGCCTCTTGAAGACGGCTGGCATGATACGGGCGATATCGTAACCATAGACGATGAAGGTTATATAGCTATAAAAGGAAGAGCAAAAAGATTCGCAAAAATTGCAGGAGAGATGGTTTCTCTTGCGGCTGTTGAAGGCGCAATCTTAAAATTATGGCCTGATTTTGAGCATGCCGTAGTGGCAGTTCCTGATCCTAAAAAAGGCGAGCAGCTTGTTTTATATACTACAAGGCCCGATACCGTTTTTAACGAGATAGGCGCCGAATTTAAAAAACAGGGTTTAAGCGAATTATTTATTCCTAAAAAAATAAAAATACTTGAACAGATGTATCTTATGGGCAACGGGAAGACCGATTATGTGACGATTGGGGAATTGGCCAAAGAGGAATTCAAGTAGCAACTTTTTCAAAGTTTAATCAAAACAAGACTAATCAATTTATTAATTTTTAATTTAAAAAAAATTGTGCGGACGCTCCGCACAGAGCCATACTTTTTTCTTTAGCAAAAAAAGTATGCAAAAATGCCATCG
>CAYTCB010000009.1:4032-22020 GCA_964436195.1 uncultured Elusimicrobiaceae bacterium | reverse complement strand
TATAAATAATCCCGAAAAAACAAACATTGCAAAAGAATATCTGACAAGATAATCAACCGATAAGTTTACGGGATATACCAAATGTGCGAAATTATACCACAAGGCTGCCGATATATTTAAAATATAAGAACTTAAGCTGTCCAACGGAGCCGTATTTTTTTCTATATTCGGATATATTAAGTCATAAAACGGGACAGGAAAACGTTCAAGCCAAAAGAAAAATAAAAAAACTGCGGTCACAACTGCTGCTGCGGCAATAAAAAAATATTTTGTTCTGTTTTTGCCGTAAAAAAACACGCAGTACGGCAGCAGAACAAAAGGAATTATAACTGAATTTTCCTTTGAAAATAAAGCGCATAAAAAAGAAACTATCATCAATATTACGATTTTTGGTTTGTTATCATTTGTATTTCTGATCATATTGGCAAAATTAAAAAAAACAAGAATAAAAAAAACCGCCAACAGATCGGCCCTGAAACTTGCGACATTGACAACTTCGCTCTGTATAGGATGCAAGGAAAAAAATAAAGCGGCAAAAAAAGCAAATCCGTATTTTTTCTTTATTCCCAAAATAAATAAAAAAAGCAATACGGAATTCAAACAATGCAAAGCCAAATTTATAAAGTGATAGCCGGACGGATTATATCCGAAAAGCGCAAAATCCATCATCAGAGACAAAAGAGTAAGAGGCCTGGCTCCGCATACGACAGGCAAAACTTCAAAAAAATTTTTAGGATTTAAAAGTACAAAAAAATTAGATGTATTCTGGATAAAAGAGTTATCTATTATTAGACGATAATCATCCAGAACAAACGAAGATCTTAGTGAATTGATTCTTACGGCAAAAGAAAGAAAAACAAGCAAAAACAATATAAGATAAATTATACGTTTTTTATTTAAAAGCAACTACATCAACTCCATATTGATTTGTTCCATAAGAGTTATAAGCCTTATATTGTCCGGCTGCAGGCTGAATCCCAATTCGACATAATCTTTTGCCTTGCCGAATCTTCCCTGCTTCATATTTTTCATTGCTTCTTTGTAGTACATATTGACTCTTTTATTGCTTGTTTCCTGCATTGAATAATATCTGCCCATACCTACAAATACCTGAAATTTTGGATGTTTCTGAGCAAGTTCATATATCAGATTGCTTGCCTTTTTAAATTTTTCATTTTTAAAATAATCTATAGATTCCAAGAATTTTTTACGGTCCTGTTCGTTTTCAAGGCTCGCCATAACTATATTGCATTCGGTTGAAAGTCTGGCAAAAGAAAGACTGTCTTTTGCGCTTGGCATAAGTTTTGAGATTCTGTTGTTAAACAAAAAACCTTCATAATAGTTGCCTTCTTTTACAGTTCTTCTCAGCTCTATAAGGTAATCGTCTACTATTGATTTTTTAAACACCATTATTTTTTCATTTAACATAAGAATCTTATTTTTTAATTCTCCGGCTTTTGAATCGTTGGGAGAAACATTTAAAATTTCATCTACATATTTTTCGGCTTTTTCAAAATCTCCGTTAATATAACTTTTTCTTGCTTTAATCATAAGCTTAGAGCTTTGTTTTGCAATCATCTCTGCGCTTATTCCCGTTACAGTTGTTTGCTCCTGAGATTCCTGCTGGACTTCAGCCTCGGATTTCGCTTTCTTTGTCAAACCAAAAATACCCGCAGAAGATACAGTAACGGCAAATATCAAAATAAGTATTACTGAATTTATTGTTCTTTTAGTTATCATGTTATCCTCTTTTTAATATTTTTATGCCTTTTATTCTGTCCATAATGCTGCTTCCCTGTCTTTTGTTTGCATTCATTATTTCGGCGTTTGGAGAAGCAACAACATTAACTTTCATATCATCCGTCAGGCATTCCAAATTGCTTATATCTGAGACAATATGCTGTAAATTTCTTCTTCCTTCATAAAGATTATTTCTCTCTTCAAGCATTATATTTATAGTCTTTACGAGAGTTTCTATATCCAGCGGCTTTACAACGTAGTCATAAGCCCCGATCTTTATCGATTCTATCGCAATCTCGATAGAACTGCTGCCGGTTATAACTATAGGAACAACTTCATTTAAAATATTTTTGATGCTCTTAATGAGCGAGATGCCGTTTACATCAGGCAAACCGTAATCGACAACCAATATATCAAAAGACTCTTCTTTTGCCATGCTTTCTGCTTCCGCACCGCTTCCTACCGATGCGACTTTTAAAAAGCTCTGTTCAAGAGAAGAATGAAGAGAAATCCTTTCGGCTTCATCATCTTCTACTATTAAAACTTTTGCGTCTATCACTCTTTCTGGCATATTTTTTCCTTAGTTTACAATCTTAGCCGTTATGAAAATCGTCAGCTCATATCTGGTCTTATTCTGTTCGACTCCTTTAAACAAATATCCGAATAAAGGAATATCTCCCAGAAGAGGCACTTTTTTTATTGTTCCGTCTTCTGTTTCTCTTATCATTCCGCCGATTGCCGCAGTTTCGCCGCTTCTCAACATAAGAGTCGTCGTCGTTTTGCTTGTGTTTACAACCGGAGTTCCGTCGGTTCCGCCGACCATTTCGCCTGTTCTAAAGCTCTGTTCCGGAGAAACCTGAAGAACTATCGAACCGTCTCTGTTTATCTGCGGTTTTACTTTCAATTTTATACCTACCTGTTTAAAAGCGGTAGTTCCTGTTACGTCTCCTGTCGAAGAAGAGGTTGTTTTGCTTTCAAGATAAGGAATTTCTTCAACTATATCTATGCTTGCTTCCTGATTGTTTAAAACAAGAAGTTTAGGATTTGTAAGAATTTTTGCACTCTTATCCTGAACGCCGGCTTCTATTACGGCATCAATATTCCAATCTCCCTGAAGTATAGAAACTCCGACCTGTCCGAAACTGTTGTTAAGTTTTAAGCTTGTTCCGCTGCCAGGTGTCGAATATGAAAAATTAGGATTTCCCGTAATAGGATTTGTATTTCCTGTGCCGGTTCTGTAAAGCTCATTTATTTTGGTTCCTATTGAAACGCCCTTTGAAAGGTTTACGTCAACAATTTTGGCTTCAAGCATAACCTGCTGCGTAGGAATATCAAGAGATCTTATCAATCCTTCCATTTTATCGATACTGTCTGCCAAATCCGTAATAATTACCGAGTTTGTTCTGACATCTGATACTATCTTACCGCCGGTTGAGAGTCTTGTTTCAAGTATTTTTTCAAGATCTGCCGACTTTGCATAGTTGCAGAATATGACTCTTGAAACTGTTATATGATTCTTATCTTCTTTGCTTTTTATAACATAGATATTTGCATCTCCCTGTTTTACGTAATACAGATCATACGTATCAAGAAGAGCATTTAAAGCTTCTTCCGCAGTTACGTCTTTCAACGACAACATTATTTTTTTATTGTAAAGGTTCGTATCTGAAATGAGCTTCATTCCTGTTTTCATACTTAAAACATTTAAAACTGTATACAGCGTTGTTCCCTGAAAGTCGATTGAAATTAATGCACTGGATGCGACCTCATTTGATTTTTCCGCAAAAGAAACCACGGGATTCAATATCATAGCAGCAAACAAAACCCAGATTACCAGTTTTTTTCTCATTTTATCTCCCCTAATTTAACATTTTTATTTTATAAATTTTTCCGTAATATTCAACTTCTATTGAATTCGGACTTATCTTTTTAATCTTGATTTCTTTTTTATAAACTCCGCCGACATGATACAAATTGCCTTCTATTATGGCAACCGGATTATCCTGATCGTATAAGATACCGTCAAGCTGGAAAGCCGGCAAAGTTCTTACGACTTCTCTTGGAACATTTGTTTTTACGACGGTTTCTTTCGGAGCTGCTTTTTCAGCCGCTTTCACAAAAGGATTACGCGGCGTAGGCAACAAATCCTTTATAGTCGGAATATATCCCACGTTTACAGATGTAATAACTCTATCGGCAACTTCGTAAAAAAGACCCTTTTTCATTATATCGTTGATATTTTGGGTCTGTCTTCCTAAAAAGTAGTCATTCAAATTTGAAGAATGAAGATAAGGACCGCACTCAATAACAACTCCGTTTACGCCGCATTCAAATTTGGATATAACGGAAAATTTTTCCATGTCAAATAAAATTCTGTACAGTCTGTCATAAGGAGCGGAAAAACTAAATTCCATGCGGATATCGGCATTGTTATCCTGAAGACTCTTTATTGATTCTTTAAATTCATAAACTTCGTATTGTTTCAGTACGTTTATAACTTTGCCTTTGTATTCATTTATAAGTTCAGCGTTTGAAACAAGAAAATCTTTATACAGCAATGATATTTCGTTTATTCTTTGTTCCTGTTCGGCAACCTTTATTTTTGTTTCGCGGAAATTATCAAGCTGTTTGTCAATATTTTTCAGTCTGTCTATAACATTTGTCTTTTCGTTAAAAAGTTCTTTATATTTTTTAAAAGGTCCCTCGTAAACATAAACCAAAACGCCCAGCACAAGAAAGCACGCGGTTAATGATTTTATATCTCTTGAAGATAATTTCAGTATCATAATCTTTTCCTCGAATTTAAACCGAACTGAACATTGAGCGTTTCAAAACCGGGTTTTTTCTTTTCATTTTCCAAAATCCATGACATAACTTTAATTGACCCGTCATTTATAAAATAACTGCCTTCAAAAGTCTTTTTTAATTCTTCCGCATAATCATAGAAACTTTTTAGTTTGGTCATTGAACCTTGCGGAACATTAATCACGGCATCCATATTATCGCCGGAAACAACCATGGAAACCAAGACAGCGTCATACGGTAACCGCGTAGCAAACTCTTTTAAAACAAGTCCGTATTTTGTTGTATTTGACAGTTGTTCGGAGACGGCCTGAAGTTTATAATCGTATTCAGCCCACAACTGTTCAAGCAAAACGACTTCAGCCGTTCTTTTATTGTCGATTGTATTTATTAAATCGGTAATTTGACTGTCAAGCTTGGTTATGAAAAATTTTTTATACCCCGCATAAGACGCTAAACCCAATATTCCTATCACTATAAACAGGGTTATATAATTAACAAACTTAAAAAACTTAAATTTGATATCATTGCTTTTTATAATTTCAGTAGCTAAATTTATTCTGTACATTATTCGCTGTCCTTTTCCAATGCCAATCCCATAGCAACAGGCATAAAATAACCGTATTCTGTTTTAACAGAACCGTAAATTTTATTATTTTCAAACGGATTCCATTTTTCAGTAGGAATTCCGAGAGTGTCTTTTATAAAAACATCAAAACCTTTAACAATCGCTCCGCCGCCGGTTAAAACAACTCTGTCAACGGACACTATAGTCTGTCTTGTTATGCAATACTCTATTGTTCTGAAGATTGTTTCAAGAAGATTGGCTGAACTTTTTTTAAATACGCCTTTTATGCTGAGCCCGACTTTGTCCCACAAGTCGTCATTTCTCTTAAGATATTCTCCTATTTCGTCCGAAACCGGCGTTTTTTGGGAATGTTCGGCCATATCCTGAGGAATTGCATACAAACTTGCAATCTCTTTTGTAATATCGGAACCGCCGAAAACAATATCTTTCATAAAAACTATTTCATGTTTATGCAGGACAACTATATTTGTAAAAACATCGCCGACATTAACCAAAATAACGGTTTCATTTGATTTATATTCCGGGCCGAAAGCTTCAAAAGCATTAGTCAGGGCGATAGCATCGGTCGAAACTCCGACCAGCCTTGTATGAATCATCTCACTTGTAATTTGTATTCTTTCATTTATTTTTCTTTTCGGCGCCGCTATAAACAAAATATTATTTTCTTTATCCGTAACGTCTTTTGTTACGATGTAGGATTTAAACATTTTATTCAAATCCTCATGCAGATTCTGTTCAACGTTAGTAATAACAGCGCTGTATAAATCTTTTTGTTTTATTGATTTCGGAAGTGTGATATTTCTTGACACGGATTCAACGCCGTTATAGGAAATATAATGACTGTCTTTGAGGTTTAACTCGCCCAGAATATCTACTACAGCTTTTTTCTGTTCTTCTGCATTATTTTTAACAGGTTTCATGGCGCATAAACAGGACAATGAATCCTTTTCATTACCCAAAATTTTACACACTTTGACATATTTTGAACCTAAATCGATTCCTAACACCTTTTATCCTCCGTACTAGCCAAGAGATTATACAATATTTACGCTGAAAGTTACAATTTTTCTAATGCTTTAAATAAAAAATTACTGAACAGTACCGTTGTCGTTCTGTATATACTTATGTTCGCGCCACCCTGCAAAACGTTTCCTGTAAAAAGTAGTAGTACCAACTGCAACCGGCGCCACATAAAAATAATAAGAAACTGTCGAATATATCACATCCGAATTAACAGTAACAGACGAGACTCCCATTATCCTGTAATATTGCACGACAGTAGTAGTGGAAAAATCAACGTATAAAGTATTAGGCGGAACCGGAGCTCTTCTCAATTCAACTTTGGCAAATATCGGATTTCGGGTCGTCACATCGTCATAACCGGAAACGAAAAGATTATTGATATAATTTGGGCCTGCATCCCAAGGTGCAGACGGAGGAACCGCAGCATCAAATGTATTTGTTCCTGTTTCGGGATAATTTGCATTAATATATCCTCTTAACATTTCAACTACGCCGTCCGCGGCATAAAAAGTTTTAATTTTAGCTACGTCGGTGGCAATAAGTATATTCTGGGACACAAACATTTCAAGGCATATAAAACCTATTATGGTAAGTATAAACATCGATATAACCGTAATAACAAGTATTGAACCTTTTTTATTTTTTATCATGGCAAACCAAATCCCCTTGCTACACAGTGCAACAGCCTTGTATGTCTTACGGTCTCTCCCGTCGGAAGAGGTTCGTCAAAATCAAGACCTATCTTAAAAAAAGTAAATCTGTTTACTCCGGCTGCGGTATTTGACGGAACATAATAATAAGCAACTCGCAAATTTGACAATATCTGCTCTTCTCTTATCAAAGGCTGCCCTGTAATGCTGTAGCTTGAACCTGTATAATAAACCTGCAGCAGAAGCTCATGGCTTCCTGCTCTTGTTGTATCTCTGGGATTTGGAATCTGGTCGCCGTAATAGACATCATCTTTGTAAAATTTTCCCGTTTTTACGGGGTCAGTGCTGTCTTTAACGACATATCTGTCAACAACATATCTTCTTTGAAGAGAACTCGTTGCTGTATCCCAGTAGATATCTTGGCGTCCGAAAGATAACGCCGTAGCCTGTGAAGCAGTAGGATTCGGTTCTATGTTTATGTAGCAGGCATTTCTTATCGATCTTCTCAGATAAGCTTCACATATTCTGATATCGCTTGTTTCTTTTGAAACACTGGATAAATTTCGGTATGATTCATACGAGGCAAGCATCATTGTATACAGAAAATATACAATAATACCGGCTAAAATTATCGAAACCAAAACTTCTATAAGAGTAAAACCTTTTTTATTTACCATTTGGCACCGTCATATTAGTTTTTATTGATATCTTATTTCTGCTGTCTAAACCGAGCCCCGTGCCGTCCGGATTTTTCACCGGCCATGTAGTAAGCACGCTTACCTGATAACAATAACTGCTTGGATCCAAACTTGGAGCTCTGTTTACTGTTTTTGTAACCTCAACCATTTTACTTGAAGATGTTATAAAATACGATACTTCAGAAACTGTCAGAACAGGAGATGACTCATGTATGTTGTATCTGAATTCTTCAATGATAGATTCAACTCTGTTTAATATAATGTTATATTCTATAGCCTGCGTCTGAAATTTCCATGCAGCCGTAAAAAAACCAAGTCCGTACACCATAACCATAACCGTTATGACTATTGACACCAATATTTCTATTAAAGTCAAACCGCGGCTATAAGCCATATGTTTTTATTTCTCCGCCGTATAAGTTTTCTTTGTTTGATTTATTTGCGTTAATGACGGCCTGCATCGTTACTCCGTCAACAATATTACTTCCGAAAACATTAATTGTAAATATATCGCCGCTTGTATAAAGAATACTGAATTCTTTAAAATATTTATTTTTTACGGCATTTACGTTTATCAGACTTAAATTCCCAACCTTTGCTGTAGACGGAAACGTACCGTTTTGCGCTCTGAAAAGCCTGACCTGCGCATCTATTTTTTCTATAAGTACGGCTCCTTCTTTAAGTGCAGCCTTTTTAAATGTCGTCTTTTTTATCGTTAAAGACAATACCATGACTATAGATACAAGCAATATAACCACTATGGTTTCAATAAATCCGAAGCCTTTATTATTTTTTATTTTACATTCCACCTGACATAGCTCCCGCCATATTAAATATCGGCAAATACAGGGCTATAACGGCAATACCGACTATAAAACCCAAAAATATAATTAAAACAGGTTCGACAACAGAGCTTAGAGTGGCAACGGCAACATCGACTTCATCCGAATAATAATCGGTAATTTTTTCAAACATTTCGTCAAGCTGACCGGATTTTTCACCTACGGCAGTCATTCTGACTATTATTTTCGGAAACAAAACGTACTGGTCCATTTTACTTGAAAACGTCTCGCCGGCAATAACGCCTTCTCTGATATCAGTAAGAAGAGACCTGACATAAGTGTTATTTATTGTGCCGGTAGCTATCTGAATGGATGATACTATATCAACACCGCTTCGTATAAGCGTAGACAATGTCTGGAAGAATCTTGCAAAAACCATTTTTGTGTATATCGGGGCAAAAATCGGAACTTTAAAAAACAATTTATGCCATGCCATTTTCCCCTGCGGACTCTTTGTAATTATCTTAAAAGATATAACTCCTATTATGATGGCAAGTATAAGAAACGGCATCTTGGCAATCATAAATCTGCTAAATCCCATAACAATTCTTGTAGGAAGAGGCAATGTAGCTCCGAACGATGCAAACATTTCCTCAAATTTAGGTATAAGTCCCAAAACGAGACCGAAAAAAACGAGCACAAAAAAACAACCTACGAAAATAGGATACGACGCCGCAGATTTTATTTTTCTTCTGAGTTTTACCGTTTTTTCCATATAAGCGGCAAGATCCTGAAGAACCTCGGACAATTTTCCGGATTTTTCACCGACAAGAACCATTGATAAAAAAGCATTATCAAAAACTTTTGGATAATCAGATAAAGATTCCGAGAGGGTTTTCCCTGCTTTTACGGATTCCGCAACTTTTTTCAACGTAAGCGAAAAATAAGGGTTGTTCATCATCAATGCTATATCGCTGACTGCGTCAAGTATATTTACTCCGGCATTTACAAGCGTTGCCATCTGCCTGCAAAATATCGCTATTTCTTCTCCTTTTACTTTACCGCTTGCTTTTTTACCGCCTATGGAAATATTGCCGAACTTAGAAAACATATTTATGTCTTCTTTTACTTCCAATACAGTAAAACCGCTTGTTTTCAATTTTTCCATCAGCTGCGTTTTGGATTCAGATTCTTCTTTACCGGTAATAACCTGACCGGCCGGATCCATTACTTTGTATGTAAATTTACTCATAGACTTCTTCCTTTTTTAATTTATTTTGCGGCTGAAGTTACTGAAAATACTTCATCAACTGTAGTTACGCCTTCAAGCATTTTAGCTACGGCGGCCTGTCTCAAGGTAACAAGTCCTTCCTTAAAAGCAACTTCTCTTATTTCCATATCGTTTGCGTTGCCTGAAATCAATTTTTTGATGGCGCTTGTTACAGGCAATAATTCAAAAATTGCCGTTCTTCCTTTATATCCCGTATCATCGCATGACTTACAGCCTGCGCCTTTGTATATTTTCACGGATCTGTCTACTTTCAGCTTCTCATACACACTGTCATTCAAATCCTTAACTTCTTTTTTGCAGTAAGGGCATATCATTCTGACAAGTCTTTGCGCAACTATAAGATTTACGGCATCGGCAAGAAGATATGATTCAACACCCATAAAAGTCATTCTGGAGATCGTACTGACCGTATCGTTGGTATGAACCGTCGAGAAAACCAAATGTCCCGTTAACGCAGCCTGTATCGCTATCTGGGCCGTTTCCTTGTCTCTGATTTCTCCGACAAGTATTACATCAGGATCTTGTCTCATAAAAGCTCTCAAAAATCTTGCAAAATCAAGACCTATATCTGATCTGACATGACACTGGTTTATGCCTTTTAATTCGTATTCAACAGGATCTTCTACCGTCGAAATATTAATATCTTCGCTGTTTATGTGTTTTAAGGCCGAATAAAGAGTCGTCGTTTTTCCGCTGCTGGTAGGACCTGTAACCAAAATCATTCCGTAAGGAGCGGCGATGGCGTCTTTAAAAAGAGTTACTTCTCTGGGAGTAAATCCTATGTTGTCTATTCCGAGATTTGCAAAAAGTTCTTTTGCAAGGATTCTCATAACAACCTTTTCGCCCCATATCGTAGGAATAATAGATACACGGATATCGGTTTTGATACCGTTAATATTTACTCTGCATTTTCCGTCCTGCGGCAGCCTTCTTTCGGCGATATCAAGTTCCGACATAATTTTTATTCTGGAGACTATGGCGTTGTAATATTTTTTTTGAGGAGCCTGAAAGGAGACAAGATCGCCGTCAAGTCTCATTCTGAGGCTTACGTCTTTTTCAAAAGGTTCAAGATGTATATCGCTGGCTCTTTTTGTTATTGCATCAAAGAATATTGAATTTACGTATTTTACGACTGGAGCCGAATCGGCATTATTGTCGGTAATATCATCATCGCCGGTAGTCTGCTGTTTTGCAGTCTCATCTTCTATATCGATGCTCATCGATGTTCTTACATAATATTTTTCAATAAATTCCTGAACATCTTTTTCCGAAGCAAGACAGACCGAAAGTTTTTTGCCGACCATCTTTTGTATATCGTCTTTATATATGACGTTGGCGGGATCAACCATCGCCACCGTTAAAGTGTCATCTTTAACTTTTATCGGAACGACTGAATATTTTCTTGCTATCTTTTCCGGTATAAGATCTATTACCGTCTGGTTTACCGGCGGAAGTTCGGCAAGATTTCGTCTTTCAACGCCAAGAGAGACCGATAATGCCTTAAGCAAATCGTCTTCGGTGATATACTTTTTTTGCAATAAAACTTCGCCTATTTTAACCTTTTTTTCCAGCGACTCTTTTATGCTTTCTTCTAATTGTTCTTTTGTGATTTTTTTTGATTCGAGGAGAACTTCTCCTAAATACTTTTTTCTAAGCGTGGCTAAAACCATTAATTTCTCCGTAAAAAAAAATATTCGTCAGGTTAATTATATGTTAAAGCTCTTATTTTGTCAACAAAAAGTCACGTTTATTGCATACCTTTATTCGTCTTAAAAAGCTTGTATTCAACCGTGTCTTTGTTAAAATGAAGAGGATTAAAAGCAGAAGCCGCTATAAGCCTCCAGCCCGTTGACGACGACGAAGCTACCCATGAACCGTTTTTGCCTCTCGGTATTTCCCAATATTCGGCAAACGTAGTATAAATTTGTTTATCATTCGGTCTTTTTGAAGTATACGGAAGAGAATTATCTATGAGATTTATAATATTTGAAGCATTATCCACATATTCCAATATTTCAACGGCTTGTTTTTTATATTCATCTTTAAGATCATTTCTGCCGAGTTTTTTAGCATAGTCGGACATCACCTGAATGGTAGTTATATGAAAACATGTTCCCTCAAACCATATCATCCTGTAATTTTTTCTTCTTCCCTGCTGGTTTGTAAAATCGTAGCCTTGTATTTCCTGTTCTTCTATTTTGTCGCTTACAAGATATTCTTTATCGGCAAAATCCATTAAGTAAAAAGGGTCTATCCCCAATTCCGAAAGCCTCTCCGGAGTTACGGCGGTAATAGTCCAAGACACCGTATCAAGAGCATCTGTCCTGTCAACGCCTCTCTCGTTATATCCCATATTTAAAGTTTTTTTATTTTTATCATATATAACGTCAACAAGCCATCTTTCAATATTTGCTATTTCCGTTTCTATGTCTTTTATATCATAATCCGCTTTTTCAAAATATGATTTTACGTCTACATTCGAATTATAATATATATCTTTTGCCATTTTTAAAGCCGCATAATGGTCAACTATGTTTTCCGTTGAATAAACCTTACTCCAGTCGGGCGGAGTCCAGCCATAGCCCATGCTTGCGGCTCCAAACTGTCCGTCGCTGAATCTGTAATGATGTATTCCGCTTGCCCATTTTAAAGTATCAAGAGCAAACTGTAAAAAATCAAGTTTTCCGGTAAGAGCAGTATATTGAAACGCCGAAATTGTAACCCATATATTAGGACCAAGATGAACTCTGTTGCCGTCAATACCCGGCGTAAGCCCCCATCTTTTTCTAGGTATATCAGTCTTATACGCATTGTATAAACCGAATTTGCTTTCGTCTTTTTTACTGTAAAATTCTCTTTCGCACACCTTTAGAATTTTAACAACTTTATTATTTTGGCCGGCAAGAAGATATGCAAGAGAAGCTATCGCCGTGTCATAAATAAAAGCCTGGGCATCAAGCACTCCGCCGTTTCCGGTGATAAATGATCTGGAAAAAAAATCATAAGAATAAACTGAGGTACCTCTGTGGCTTTCAACAAGTCCGTTAACAGAAGAGGTCTGTCTGTCAAAAAAACTGGCAGTTTTCATCTGCAATTTATAATAATCCGTTTTAAGATTTTCAGGAGAGAATTGCTCACGGTATTCTTTTAAAACGATCTCAACGGAAAAAACATTCTGTACAAAAAAAACCAACATTAACAACAGCAGTAAAAATTGTTTCATAAATCCGAATCCTTAGTTGTTTTATGCACTTTATTATACAATTTACAAATATCAGCCCCGTTTAAATTGTAACAACCGCATGCGAAATAACTGCAGAAGTGATAAAAATAATATTGTTAAATAAATTATGATACTGAAACTTCAACAGTAGTTGAAATACCGGAACACGTAAGCGTTATAACTCCGTCTCCGGCAGCTAATGCCGTAAAAGTCGTATTCATTGAAGTAGTACTGGAAAATTCACCTATGGAAGGACTGATTGACCAAAATACCGGCTGAACTATCAAATTGCCGGAAGCATCTCTGACAAGAGCGGTAAGAGCTTTTTCGCTGCCCACCGTAATTTCTATTTTCTCAACGGGATCTATAGAAACAGTCATCAAAGGAGTAGTAAGTCTGTCTTTCTGAGCACAGCCCGAAACTAAAACTAAAAACATAAACGCAGTCAACGCAAAAACTTTTTTCAAGAGACAGTCTCCTAAATAGAAAATCTTGTTTTATATTCCAGCTTAAAACCGTCATTAGCGGTCATGACCAGATTAACTTTATTATTCTTTATATACTTTTTTTCCTGTTTATCGGCGACAAGATAAGCATCAACAACAGCATAAATCCATGTGAGAACTGCTACTGTACCTAAAATTGTTGCCGTATCCAAATTAGTTTTGTAATTATCATATTCGCTTCCAGCCGGTGCGCCTATTGAAGAATACTTATCATAACTTTTTTCGGCTTCATTTTTAAAGTAGAAAGCAAGACCTGCACTTACCGCAAATACTCCGAATACTATCCAGCCTTTTTTATCCTGTTCGTTCCAGGCTTGTCCCCATCCGGGAAGAAGCGCTGACCTTATCGCTGCATTTTTTGCGGAATAATCCGAAAAATCAAACTTAGAGCTGCATGCGTAAGAATTAACGCTTGCAGTAACGGCAAAAACAAAACAAATAATTAATACTGCTATTTTTTTTACCATAATTAACTTTTTGTAAACCTTATATTATCTATGTAAACAACACCGCCTGCCGATTTGGCAGTTCCTTTTCTTGTAAGAGCTATTCCGACATAATAAACAAGAGCATTCCAACCGTTATCTCTTGTCTTTGTAGTAATTGTAATTCTAAACTTTCTCCAAACATCGGCAGATATATCGGCTGACGTTATATCGCATAAATCCGTAAGAGCAGGATTTGATATGCCCGGAACTGGAATATTAACCCTTAAAATACAGTCCGAACTAAGCTGCCCTTTGGCCCAAAATTCAAGGTAATTATATCCGCTTGTCGTCATATCTATCGTTTCAAGCGTGTAATTTTCTCTCGTAGCAAGACCAAAACCCGCATATTTTGACGCTTCCTGGCTGTCGCGCCAGCCAAGCTGTATACAATAATATCCTAAAGGATTATCGGTGCTTTTCATATTAAACGGTTCGAGACTTTCCGAATCGCTCCAAACGATAGGATCCTGAAGCCCTTTTGATTTTACTAAATCATCATATATTGTAAATGTTTCAGGCCATGAATCAAGCCTGTCGTTAGTTCCTGTAAGGTGTTCAATCGGATACCTTTCGCAGGAAACTAAAAAAACAACACAAATTAAACCGATAATTAAAGTTGATATTTTTATTTTATTCATATCTTATTTCATCAAAATAAACAACACATCCGTTAGGATTATCCTTCTTTGAAACGACTACGCAAAAACCGCCTGCAATCGAACTTAAATCTGATTCTGAAAGATTAATTTTATATTCTTTCCATTCATTAGTCAACCGAATGTTTTTTATCCATGCAACATCCGTATCCGGAAAAACTCCGGATATGCCGCCGATTTTCACTTCTGAAAGAACTTCGTTGCCCCTTTCGCCTTTAGCGTAGAAAACAATCCTTCTTGCACCCGTCAGATTATATCCGCCTTTCTTATCGCCCCAGTTGTTTGCCGGATTCTGCCAGTAAACTCCAACCCATTGTTTCATTGAATTCTGTGTTGGATTGTACGTCATTTTTATACAGTAATTGCCTCTGTATTTTATGCTTGTACAAACCATATCCATTTTCAAATCAGCAACATCGCCCATCCAGCCCGTAGGAAGATAATGTATATTCTGCGATGCAAAATCATCGTAAACGTAAAAAGGTTCGAAATCAAACTTCTCGTCAATGATCTTATTAATACCCGCACTTTGCTGTTTGGCGCAGGCACAAACAAACCCACAAACAAAAACTAATAAAAATACTGCTGTTTTTTTCATTTTTTATCTTTGGAGGCAGTATTTTTCAACTGCCTCCAAAAAACAATTCAATTATTCAAATATAACGTCGTCTATGTATATAATAAATCCGTTAGGATTGTCATCTTTAGATGCTGCAAAGCAGAATCCGCCGATGATATATGACAAATCTTTGCCTTCCAAGTCAAGAGTATACTGCTTCCATTCTTTCGTCAATTCTACAGGACCCATTGACTGTGAATCTGAATCAGGATATTCTCCTGTTATTCCGCCCATCTTGAATTCAGCTATTTTTTCACCGCCGTTAGCTCCTCTTGCCCAAAAAGTAAGCTTCTTTGCGCCGGTCAAATTATATCCGCCTTTCTTGTCGCCCCAAGTGTTTGCAGGCTGCTGCCAGAAAATACCCATCCATCCTGCGCCCTGAGACATCTTCGCGCTGTATGTAATCTTAATGCAGGTATTTCCGCTTCTTGGCATTTCAGTGCATGCCAAATTTAACTTGATATCTCCGTAATCTCCCATCCAGCCGGACGGTGCAAAATGATTGTCTTTTGAAGCATTTTCAACATATACGGCAAACGGCGCAAATTTCGATACGGCTTTCTTTTCAACAGCCGCGCTGCCTTTTGCTGCTCTCTGCTGAGCAGGTGCTGAAAAAGCCACATTCGTCGTACTTACTGCAAAAACCGCTACTACCAATAATCCCAATAACTTCTTCATGGTTTTTTCTCCTTTTTTATTTTATGTAGTTTTTACTACATCTCTATGTCAAACTACTCCATTAAATTTCTTGTTTTTTTCAACTTGCCGTCATCGCCTTTTTTTAAAATAACAATTTCAACTCTTCTGTTCTGCTGTCTGCCGGCGCTTGTTGCGTTAGAAGCAACAGGAACAGAGAACCAATATCCTTCAGGCGTAATCTTATCCGAACTGATTCCGTTTTTACTGAGATAATCTGCAACAGCTTTAGCTCTTCTGTCTGATAAAGTGATATTGTATTCTTTTGTACCGTAATTATCCGTATGTCCTTCAACTCTTATATTGCGGTTAGGATAAGCTTTTAACACTCTTATCGCTTCATTCAATATTTTTGTAGCCTTATCTCTTAAATTGTACTTATCAAAATCAAACAAAACTTTAGCAGAGAATCTCATTCTAAGGCCTTCATCTGTCTCTTCAATATTTAAGTCAGGAGTTAAAAGTCTGACTCTGCAAACGTTTGATTCGGCAACATTGCCGTAAGTATCGGTAGCAAAGAGCTGCGCATTATAGTAAGCATCCGGCAAATATTTATTCATAAAATCTTTACCGTTCCATATATCGCTTTCAGGCGTTTCGCCTGTTCCGTCTATTATATGGACTATTCTTCTGTTGTCATCCGTAAGTTTGATTTGCCATTTTGCTATGCCGTTTTTTGCATGAGCTTTAGGGAACATCGTTACTTTTTCGCCTTTTGCCGGCATAAAAACATCTGTAGACAAATCAAGCGTTGCAGTAGGAGGTTCAACTCTTTCTTTTTTGCCGAAACTAAAAAGCGCATTAAATACAAGTCTTGCGTATATTCTTACTTCGTCAAAAGAGCCGAGTTCATTTCTCGATGTCGTATCACCGTCTATCAGCTGTAAAATTCTCAAATCTGTTTTTCTTCCGCCGACATAATCAACTCCGACGTTCATGCACGAAGAAAGATCTCTTGAAACCTGGGCAAGATACAATTCGTCGTATGTTGCTCCGAAATCTTTATACCAGTCTTCAGGTCCCCATGCGTCTCTTGCATAACCGACTTTAAATTTGTAAGGAGCCTTTTTGACAGTTAAATTAGTTTTAAAATATCCTGTTATTTCTTTCAAAAACACCTGCGTGTGCGTGTAAGGCGTGCTCATTCTCGCAACATCTTCTCCGACTTCAAAATCATATAAAAGTTCAACATCGTTGTCTAAAAACATTCTTGTCATAAAATACAAAGAACCAAGATAACCTTTTGTTGGAAGAGCTCCTGAAACCACGCTTCCGGAATAATCTTCCCATACGTATTCGTGATTTTCATTTACGTAAATCTGCTTGTCGGTTCCTCCGAGATATCTTGTAAATTTAAGTCTTGTTGCAAACGTCACAAGAGCATCTTCGGCAGGATTAAGGTTCCATTCTTCCAAATTGTTTGGTTCATATTTGTAAAACCATGTTTCAGGCGTTGTATCATAAACAAAAGTCATAGAAAATTCATCTGTTTCTCTGTTATCCCATCCAGTCGCTTCATTTCTCCACCATACCCAAAAAGGCTGCGACGGTCCTCTAGGTTCTACAAGATCCGGACCGTATGTGCTTCCGACTCCCGGAATAGCATTCAACAACGGCTTTCTGTGCATAGCGCCGACTGTTACAGTCAAATCTTTTGTCAGAGCCTGCTGCACTTCAGCATCAATCTGCGTCTTATTTCCTGCAGATAATCCCTGATAAGTATATTTCAATGTAGTCAAATCAAGTCCGAAAACAGTTTCAGGCATCATCAGCTTTGCTGCGCCTCCGAAAGCATCTGAAATTTTAGTTCTGTCCTGTTTTATTATATACTGCGAACCGTTTGTTCCCGTACCTGCCGGAACTTCGGCATCCACATAATCGTATTCTTTATCCATTCTGAAAGGTCTGTACATCGCTCCGACCTGAAGAGTATTTCCGCTGATATTGAAATCGGTACTTACTTCCGCCGTTCTCATTCTTTCATCAGGAGCCCCGTATGGTATAACGTGATCCGCATAGAAAAAGTTGATATTGCTTTGAAGAATATTCTTATACTTTATATATACGCCTTTTTTATAGTCGACAACCGGTTCTTCTCCGTATATGGCGGTAAACTCGCCTGCCGTTCCTTTCATATCCAATTGAAACCATTCAGGAACAGCTCTGCCGGAAACTCTCAAGTCATTATAAGGATCTGGATTTGCCTGGTAAATATTAAACATATC
>CAYTCB010000009.1:0-3932 GCA_964436195.1 uncultured Elusimicrobiaceae bacterium | reverse complement strand
CCCCAGTTGTCTCTCCATGATTGATCTTTTAATTTTTGATCTGTGGAATTATAACGAAAGTAGTGAATTAAATCGCTGTCTGTGGCAGACCAGCCGTTGTGAAGTCTGTTAAAGATGCCTTCCAAAAGCAATTCGGCTCTTAACGAAATATCCTGGACGCCTAAAGATTCGGCATCCAAAAAGCCTGAACGCCTGAAGTCGTTTCTAAAATATTCGGCATGAACATACGACGACAAAAAAAACACGCCGGATAAAACCGTTAAGATTATTTTTTTGATTTTCATGCCAGCCTATTATAATTTTTATAATATCCGATGTCAAGCATATTTTTACTTTTTACATATTTTTTACACCGGTCAAAAAACACATACTAAAAATTGTATCTTACGTTAATTTGTCCGCCAAAACCGGTTCTGCCTACAGATCTTGCAAAAACATCCGCGCTTATATTTAAATTTTGTCCTAAAGATTGATTTGCTCCTACACCGTACTGCATATACGTCTTTATAGGCATGGCCGGCAGCTGGCTGTCATTTGCTTTAAAATCTAAATCATCATTCAGGTTCCATATAAAATTTACATTGGCGTATGTTTGAAGAGTTTTTGTAGCATTCACCATAAGCTTTACTTCAGGCTCTATATGTATAGGTGAAAGCATATTTGTATTAACTGTAACTGCGGCCTGCGAAGGGCTTATGTAATTATATCCTTTCATATTTATATAAGAATATGACAAATTAAGCGACGGCTGAAGCTTATATTTATTTTCATCATCAAGTTCTAAATTAAAACCTGTTTTTGAAGCTATGCCTCTTGTAAACATCATTGCCGTTTCTTTCCCGTAAGAACCTTCTCCCTGTCCGTTTACAAATCCAAAGTTAACAGTTAAAGCTGAGAAAAAATTGTTTTTATACAAAGCGCCAGTAACGCCGAGCACGCTTCCGTTTTGAGTTATTTTTGCACCTTCGTATTTTTGCTCTGACGTATTATAAGAACCGTAAAAAGAGAAATTACCGAAGTAACTATTACCGGCATCTAAAACTTCCGTATCATAGCCGAAATAAGCTCCGCTTACGGCATTTGTTATGGTAAGCCTTTCGTCAAGATTAATATCTTCCTTGGAACCGTAATATCTGATCCATAATCCTTTTGCATTATTCTTATTAACGGTATTTTCAACTATTTCAAATGCCTGTTTATAAGATTCAAGCTGTCCGAGATATCCTCCCACCTGCATGACTATAGGAGCTACAAAAACTATAGGATTATAGTCGTATGTATAAGCAAAACTTAAAATACCGTCGTTATAACTCGTATAATATTCAAATACAGGTCCTAAAACTTTAGACTGCGAATAAGTTATTTTATCGGCAAGATCTCCTTCGGCTATCGTGACATTTACAACTTCGTCTATTTTTTTTATGTCGTCGTAAATGTAGAGAGTTTTTATTTCAAGACTTCCGTTAGAAGTACCGAGAGTCGAACCTATAAAATTATCAGCCTGTTTTTTCCCGAGAGAAACACCAAGATTCAGATAAGAAACTTCATTGTCAGGCAAATTTAAAGTTACCGAAATATCATCAATTTTACCGTTTATAAAACTAAGCGTTGTTCCGCCGTGCATATTAAACTGGACATCTTTAAAAAACACAGACGATGCTCCGGACCACAAAGTTCCGCTTGAAAGATTTACGGTATTGCCCGATCCTGAAAATCCGCTCATATCGGCATTTAAATAAACCGTTCCCGTTGAATACAACTGGCTGTTTATGTTAATAACGTTTGATGTTCCGCTTGAGGTAACAGCCCCGTAAAAACCGGCTATACTTCCCTGCGCAACGTCAATATTAAGCGTTGATCCGTTTGCGCTGCTGATTGCTCCGGCAAAAACAACCGAAGTGCCCGTGCTGCTCAAAACAAGATTTACGGTATTTGAACTTACCATAGAAAGCAAAGACGACGATCTTACAAGACCTATTTCGCTTGTAAAAGTTTTATCTGCAAGAATATTTATTTTACCCTGTCTTATTGTCGCCGTATTATTCAAGTCGGAATATAAATTTAATTCGCCGCTGCCGAGTATGATATTATTATTTACCGTTCCGGATGTAAAATTTACGACGCCGTTATTTGTTATAAAAGTAACATCTATATCGTTTAAAGATGTGTTTAAAGTACCCAAAGAAGCAACTGTTATCGTAGACTGCGATATATATGCGCTGTTTGTAAAAGTTCCTGAAGAAATGCCGAACGTGCCTATACCAGACACATCCTGCGTGATAACTTCATCCGTGCCTGTGAAATAAATTGAACCGTTATTCTCAAGTTCCGTATTTGCCGAATTGTCAAAATTATCAAAATTTACAGTTATAGAACCGGCATTTGAAAAACCGGCGCCGGCAGTTATACTGCCGCTTGAAGAATCTATTACGTTTGAATTGACTCCCCCCGTAAAAATAAGCGTTCCGTTATTATTAATTTTATTTGTAACCAAAAGGTCATCAGCTCCTGAATTTAAAACAGCCGCAGTTGCAATGTTTATCGTCGCCTGATCTATTAAAAATCCGTCGGCATTAATTACCGTGGCTCCCGAAACAATACTGGTTATACCTGTCCCGGAAATTTCATTATTGTTTGTGCCGCCTGTAAATTCAAGCAAACCATTGTTGACCACCGCGCTTGAAGCTTTGATATCTGAAGCATTCGTGTTTACAGTCGCACTTGTACTTATATATATGCAGTGTGAAAAATCAAGAACCGCATTGTTTGAAACTGTGGAACTTGACCCGACAATAAAATCAAAAGCCTTCAAATCATTATCATTTCTAAGATTTATATTGTTTATTGTTATACTTGAAGCGGTGACCGATAATTCAAGCGTACTGTTATTAATCCAGCCTGACGCAGTAGAACTTGACCCGGAAATATTTAAAGATACTGCCGTTGCCGTCGCTAAAGTTACGGAAGAACCGCTTACCGTATTTATATATCCGGAACTTGTCATTGTGGAAGTTAAAACAATATCCGAAAAATCGTCGGATGTATATGCATATTTTTCATCGGTATTGCTGCCGGTCACAGCGGCCGTAAGCGGCGCGCAGGCGCAAATTGTGATATAAAGCAAAAACATAATTTTTTTCATCTTGTAAATCTCCCTGAATATAATTCAAAGATTATATCATTTTTTATGTAAAATAAAAAAATTCTCCGGACTTAAAATCATCCGGAGAATTTCTTTGTATTTTCAAATATTTTTTATATTACTTGGCTGCTACCGTTTCAACTTCTTCTTCCTGCACAATTGTTATTTCAACTCTGCGGTTCATTTCACGGTTTGCAGGCGAATCATTAGGAACTAAATTTTCCGTCGCACCTTTGTTGATTACTGAAATTTTATTTTTTATTCCGTAATCTTTTTCCAATGATTCGGCAACCGCATTTGCTCTTCCTTCAGAAAGTTTCTGATTATATGCAGGCGCTCCCAAATTATCGCAATGGCCTTCTATTAACAATTCCGCATCGGGATATCTCTGCAATTCTTTTATAACTTCCTGCAGGCTTGCCTTGCCTTTTTCCGTCAGCTCCGTAGAATTGAACTTAAACTGCAGTTTGCTAGTCAATTCAACCTGCGTTATTTTTCTCTCTTTTATCTTCTTTGCTTCTTCTGCGCTTACGATTTTCGATTTCATATTGTCATATTCTTTTTGCAATTGTTTCAATTCTTTTCTAAGCCCTTCAGACACCTTCTTCTCATTTTCAAGTCTTGACGCAAAATCTTCATCAACAACAGTAATTACAACAGGCTCTTCTTTCTTAACCTTAGCACATCCGAATTTATACGTTAAACCGATATTTGCGTATGTTTCTTTTGATCTGTTTGCAAAATTAGCCTGTCCGTTTGCAAAAACTGTCCAATCTTCTGAAAGAATATA
>CAYTCB010000008.1:0-23270 GCA_964436195.1 uncultured Elusimicrobiaceae bacterium | reverse complement strand
AAAGTTGTTAATAAGAAAATATCAAAAGTTAAAATTGCTCTTATAGGTGCAGGTGCGGCGAATATGTGCATAGCAAGACTTATAATGCTTTACGGCGCAAATCCTAAAAATATTATAATAGCAGATTCAGAGGGAACTCTTCATAAGGGACGCACTGAATTTAAAAATGTTCATCCTGAAAAATGGGATATGTGTGTTGAAACAAATCCTAATGACATTCGCGGCGGAACAAAAGAAGCTATGGAAAATGCTGATGTTGTTATCGCATTGTCTGCTCCTGGGCCTAACACAATTAAAAAAGAATGGATAAGAGCAATGGCAAAAAATCCTATAGTTTTCGTATGTGCAAATCCCGTGCCTGAAATATGGCCGTGGGAAGCAAAAGAGGCCGGAGCCGCAGTTGTGGCGACCGGAAGAAGCGATTTCGAAAATCAGGTTAATAATTCACTGGGATTTCCTGGTGTATTTAGAGGAACTTTAGATGTCAGAGCAAGAACGATAACAGATCCTATGTGTATAACGGCTGCATCAGAACTTGCATCTTGTATAGCGGATAATAAAATAAGACCTAATAAAATATTGCCTACAATGGACGAATGGCATGTTTATCCGCAAGTAGCCGCGGCTGTAGGAGTAAAGGCCATAAAAGAAAAAGTGGCTGATAAAAAAATGTCTTACGATCAATTGTATAACCAGGCAATGACAATGATAAAAAGAAGCAGAGCTGTTACGTCAGTAATGATGCAGAAAGGATTTATAAAAAAGGCAAAATAAAAGTTGTAAGGAGACAGGATGAAAAAAGTTTCCGTTTTTGCAGTTTTTTGTGTTCTGTTTTTTATTATTGCAGGCTGTTCAAAAAATGAGAATTTTTTCTTGGCCGATTATGCAAAAAAATTTGAAAACGAATATAACAACTACACTAAACAGATAAATGAAAATCCTGCCTTTTCTGATGCGTATGTGCAAAGATCCCGTATACTTGAAAAAATCGGTGATTTTAAAGGCGCTCTTAAAGATATAAAAAAAGCAATTGAATTTGACGATAAAAATTATAGTCTGTATTATAAAAAAGCAATATTGGAAAATATGCTCGTTTATCTGAACGAATCGGTAAGAAGTTATGACAAAGTTATAGAACTGACTCCTAAAAATTACAGGGCTTACTGCGACAGAGGCAAAGTAAAAGAAAGAATCGGAGATTATAACGGGGCATTGAACGATTTTAATACAGCAATTAATTTAAATCCCAATGATGATAATTCTTTTGTTTTGAGAGGCAGTTTAAAAAATACAATAGGCGACAAAAACGGAGCTCTTGCCGATTTTGAAATGGCAATAAAAATAAATCCCGTTAATATAAAAGCATACCAAAGTAAGGGGTTTGCAATAGATGTTAAGGCTTCGGATTACAAAAATGCCGTTAACGCTTTTGAAAAAATAACGCAGTTGAATCCGAATTCTGCTGATGCTTTTGATAATCTTGCAAACGCAAGAAAGAATATCGGAGATAAAAAAGGAGCGATTGCCGCTTATAAGAAAGCTATAGAATTAAATCCGACACATATGTACGCATATGCAAATCTTGCAAAAATGTACAGAGAATCGGGAAACAGGAAAGGAGCGATAGCACTTCTTGAAAAGGCCGTTGAGATAGAACCGGGAAATAAAGGGTATAAAAACGATATAGCCGTAATGCAGAGGGAAGAGGATACAGTAAAAGAGGTTGCTTTGTCATTGCATAAAAATTAAAATGAGACTGATAGACAAAAATGAAATAATATCTAAAGTTGAAAGTTTATGCGCCGATATAAATTTTAATTTATCGGAAGATGTTTTATGCGCCGTAAATAAAAATATTAAAAATGACGGTTCATTATCGGATGTTGTGCTTTCCGATATAGCCGAAAACGCAAAAACGGCAAAAGAAGAAAAAATAGCTTTGTGCCAAGATACCGGAACTGTTAATCTGTTTGTAAAATACGGAAGAGATATCGTATTATCAGATAATTCCGACATATGTTCGCTGTTGAATGAAGGAGTTAAAAACGGGTATTCTAAATTTTTTTTAAGAAAGTCTATAGTGGCTGATCCGTTTGAAAGGACAAATACCGGAACAAATATCCCGGCCAATATTTATATGGATTTTGTAGACGGAGATAAAATAGAAATAACGATGCTTGCAAAAGGCGGAGGGAGTGAAAATGCAAGCGCTTTGAAAATGCTTACGCCTGCTGCAGGATGGGAAGGAGTAAAAGAATTTGTAATTAATGCAGTTAAAGAAAAAGGGGCAAACGCATGTCCGCCTTTGATAATAGGAGTCGGGGTAGGCGGAGATTTTGCTTCAGTCGGACTGACTGCAAAAAAAGCCCTGCTAAGGGATATAGGTTCTCATAATAAAGACGCAAAATACGACCTGCTTGAGAACGAACTGCTTTGTGAAATTAATAAGCTGGGTATCGGTCCTATGGGGCTTGGCGGAAAATGTACGGCGCTTGCCGTTTTTATAGAACCGAAGCCGTGCCATATAGCATCGCTGCCGGCAGCTGTGAATATACAGTGTCATTCGCAAAGAAAGAAAACGATAATTATATGATGAAAACTGATATAGAAAATTTATTAAAGAATATTGAAAATTTTAAGGCCGGAGACCGTCTTGAACTTACCGGAACTGTTTACACTGCAAGAGACCAGGCTCATAAACGTATTTCTAAATTGGTTGAATTAAAAAAAGAAGTGCCGTTTGATCTTAAAAATGCCTGTATATATTACTGCGGCCCTTGTCCGAAAAGTCCGGACAGGATTATAGGTTCATGCGGTCCGACAACTTCATCAAGAATGGATGTTTTTACGCCCTTAATGCTTGATAAAGGAGTAAAAATCCTTATAGGCAAAGGAAACAGAAGCGCTGAAGTTTACAAATCGATTAAAAAAAATAAGGCGATATATTTGGTTGCTACCGGCGGAGCAGGAGCTTTAATATCAAAAAAAGTTAAAAAAGCGGAACTTATAGCTTTTGAAGATTTAGGCCCCGAGGCTGTTTATAAATTATACGTTGAAAATTTTCCGCTTATAGTCGCTATAGATTGTTTCGGAAATAATGTATTTGAGAGGAATTAAATGTTTTTGGCAATAGATATAGGAAATACGAACATAACGCTTGGTTTATACGGTAAAAACGAAAACAAAATCATTAAAATATGGCGCATAGCGACTTCAAAGAAAAAAACTGTTGACGAATACGCCGTTACTATTCTTGATATTTTTCATTATTCCGGCATAGATGAAAAAAAAGTTTCGGCGATCGCCGTTGCAAGCGTAGTGCCTCTTTTAGATAATGTTTTTGCCGAATTGACAAAGGTTTATTTCGGCAAAAAAGCCTTTTTTATCAACAGCAAAAATTCTGGCGGATTAAAAATTCCGTACGGAAATCCCGAAGATGTCGGCGCAGACAGAATTGCCGACGCGGTTGCGGCTTATAAGCTTTACGGCGGGCCTGCTATCGTTATAGACTTTGGCACGGCTACTACTTTTGACTGCATAGATTCACAAGGCAGATATCTCGGAGGAGCAATAGCTCCCGGCCCTGCAATATCTGCGGAATCTCTTGCCCAGAGAACCGCAAAACTTCCTCTTGTAAATATAGAGCCTCCTAAAAATATTATAGGAAAATCTACCGTCGAATGTATACAGTCGGGTTTGTATTACGGATATATAGGCCTTGTTAAGGAAATACTTGCAAGACTTAAAAATAATTTTAGAACAAAGGTAAATATTATAGCTACGGGCGGTCTTGCGACTCTTATAGTTAAAGAAATTCCGGAAATAAAATATACTGTTCCGGAACTTACCCTTGAAGGTATCAGAATAATATATCAAAATAAAAAATAGAGGTGCTTATGAAGAAAGTAATGCTGGTTTTTGCTTTTATTTTTGCTTTTCAGGTTCAGAGTTTTGCAGCCGCTTTTGACGCTTTTAATTCAATGCTTAACGCTGCTCCGACAGATGCCGCCGCAGAACAGTTGTTGGATAATCTTTCTTCCGATATCGGTTCTTTGATGCTGGGCGGAAATATGGGAGTATCGGCAAGTCTCGGATTTTCTAAATTAAGATTGAATTTGAAAATTTCGGGCGCTAAGATGAACAGCGAAATAATGAGAGCAAGCGACAGTTCGATTCTTTATATGCCTATTTTGCATGCGGAATTCGGACTTCCCTACAGAATTGATCTTATAGGAAGATACGGTTTCGGATATGATTCAAGTATATACGGTATCGGAGCAAGATACGGACTTTATGAAAGCCAGCTTATCGTTATTCCTTCAGTTTCGGTACAGGGTCTTTACAGCATGATGACTACACGTTCAAACGGCAATAATTTTGACGCAAATAATATCAGCTTGTCGACCGTTGCGACTTTTGACCAGATTCCTTTTGTCATGCCGTATGCCGGGCTCGGATGGAGCAGAACGGCTCTTACGCCGAAATCATCAAGCAGACAGAATTTAAGCGGAGACTCTTCAACGATGGGATATACTCTTGGAATGGCCGCAAGCGTTTTGATGATAAATGCCGACGTGAGCGTAACATGGTACAATATGATTCCAAATTATACTTTAAGCGTAAGCGCAGGGTTCTAAAAAATGAATAAACAATGCATCAGCGATGAAATAAAAAGAAAAACTTTTCACATATTGACTTTACTGTATGTTTTGGCTTACTGGTATATGCCTCTTGGTATTGTGCTTTGGAGTATGTTTATACTGATACTTGCAGTTCTTGCCGGAGAAATTATACGCGCAAAAAACGAAAATTTTAATATTTTTATATTAAAAATACTCGGCGGAGTCCACAGAGAATCGGAAACTCATAAGATAAGCGGATTGCCGTGGACTTTATCCGGCGCTTTTTTTACGATGTTTCTTTTTGAAAATAAAAATTTTGTTCTTGCCAGCTTTTTATATTTGGCTTTCGGAGACGCTGTCGCGGCTCTTGCGGGAAAAGCATTCGGGAAACATAAAATATATGCAGGCAAATCTCTGGAAGGAAGTTTAGCATGTTTTATTGTTTGCTTTATAATAGGATTGTTTTTGCTTCCGACATGGCAGTTTGCGCTCATAGGAGCTTTTGCGGCAACTGTCATAGAATCAATACCGTGGCCGTTAAACGATAATTTCTGGATGCAGATATTAAATGCCGCAGTTCTTACATTCTTTTACAAGGTGTTATTTTAATGAAAAAACAAATTTGTCTTTCGGCGTTGCTTTTGTGTTTTGCTGTTTCATTTTCTTTTGCAGGCGTTTTTTATGCAAACGGAGACGGTAAAAAGAAACAGATGTCATTGACTTTTGACGACGGTCCCGGAATAAATACTCCGGAGATTTTACAAATATTGAAAGAAAAAAACGTCAAAGCGACATTTTTTATATCCGGAAGTTCGGCGTCCGAACTTAAAAAAACGGTAAAAGCCGTATACGATTCCGGCAATGAAGTTGCAAATCATACGTATTCTCACGTTAATTTTTTTAAATATAAAAAAGACGATATTGAAGAAAAAATAAAATCTGAAATCCTTAAATCTGAAAACCTTATTTATGAAATTACGGGTTTTAAAACCAAGCTTGTAAGAATCCCGCACGGTTTTTCAAGACAGCCTGCACAGAATGCCGTTAAAGAATTGGGATATGTTATGGTAAACTGGTCTTTCGGCTGCGACTGGAATACGAAACTTACTAAGGAACAGATGTACGAATCTTACAAAAAAAATATCAAACCAGGGGCGATATTTTTAATGCACGATAAAATCAAAAGCAAAAAAGTTGCCGAATTTCTGCCTCAGCTGATAGATGACATAAAAAAAGAAGGCTACGAAATTGTTACCGTAAGCGAGCTATTGGATTTAAAACAATGATAATATCATCTTTTAAAAACAACAAAAAAACATTAAAATACATGCCTGTTTTAAAGCCGGTGTTTAATTTTATTAAAGATAATATTAAAACATCCGTAAAAGAAGGCAGATATGAAATTGGCGGCGGCATATATGCCGTCATACAAACGTCAGATCCGAAGCCTGAAAAAGAAAGGCTTCTTGAAACTCATAAAAAATATGTCGATCTTCAGTATGTTATTTCAGGCAGCGATAAAATAGGATGGAAGTTTTACGATAAAACTTTTAAAGTTTTTAAAAAATATGATAAGAAAAACGATATAACTTTCTTTAAAAATTCTCCCGATTTTTTTATAACTCTCAAAAAAGGAGAATTTGCGGTTTTTTTTAATCAGGATGCCCATGCTCCTTTGTGCGGCGTTGCAGCTGTTAAAAAATGCGTGTTTAAGATACCGGCCGGCTTGATTTAGCACATTTTTAGAAAAATTTATCAAAAAATCAACCAGTACGAATAACATCTTTCGGCGTCACAATATATTGTGCGCGGAAGATAGTTAAAATTTTTCTTGACAAAACTATAGGTATGTTGTAATATTTCACAAAACACAACATATAGTTTTAATTCTTAAGTTGAAAATTCTTAAAAAAACAACAATTGTTCTTAAATTTTAATTAAAGGGATATCTGTCTATGAAATGTCCGTTTTGCGGAAGTTTTGACGATCAGGTTTTAGATTCCAGACCGATAGAACATACATCTGCGATTAAAAGAAGAAGAAAGTGCAATAAATGCGGCAAGAGATATACAACTTACGAAAGACCCGAAGAAGTTTCTCTTATGGTTATCAAATCAGACAGCAGAAGAGAACATTTTGACAGGAAAAAACTGTGGGAGGGCATAGCAAGGGCATGTGAAAAACGTCCTGTGTCTTCCGAAACAATAGATAAAATTGTCAGCGAAGTTGAAAATGAGATAAGCGATTATCTTATGGAGGTCCCTTCGTCCGTCATAGGAGAAAAAATTTTAAAAAAGTTGTGGGATATAGACGCCGTAGCTTATGTCAGATTTGCGTCTGTTTACAGAAAATTTGCAGATATTGACCATTTTATGCATGAATTGAAAAGTCTTAAAAAAAAGACTGTTAAAAACAATAAATAAACAGTTTATATAGTTACAAGGGAGAGCGAAAATGACGCTATTGAAAGAGGAGTTGTTTGAAAAAATTAATCCGGCTCTGTCGGAAAACGGTAAAACCGTTTTAGCCAAAAGGTATCTCAGAAAAGATGAAAACGGAAAACCGGTGGAAAATGAACAGGAACTGTTTTGGCGTGTTGCCGAAAATATAGCACAGGCCGATAAAATATACGATAAAGACGCAAATTTAGACGAAACGATAAAAGATTTTTATACGGTTATGGCAAATTTGCATTTTCTGCCGAACTCCCCTACTTTGATGAATGCAGGAAGACCTTTGCAGCAGCTTGCGGCATGTTTTGTTCTTCCGGTTGAAGATTCAATGGATTCCATTTTTGAAACTTTAAAAAATACGGCTCTTATACACAAATCAGGCGGCGGTACAGGTTTCTCTTTCTCAAGATTAAGACCTTCAAATGACAGCGTAAAATCAACAAACGGAGTATCATCGGGACCTGTTTCTTTTATGCAGGTTTTTAATGCCGCAACGGAAGCTATAAAACAGGGCGGAACAAGACGCGGCGCCAATATGGGTATTTTGAGAGTAGATCATCCGGATATAATGAAATTTATAGTATGTAAAGATAAAAGCGACAGTCTTAACAATTTCAATATTTCGGTTGCAATAACAAATGAATTTATGGATGCCGTTGAAGATGACGAATTTTATAATCTTTACAACCCCAGAACAAAAGAAGTGGCCGGAAAATTAAAGGCAAGAGAAGTTTACGATAAAATAGTCGAACAAGCCTGGAAAAACGGAGAGCCCGGAATAGTTTTTATAGATAAAATGAATGCGGCAAACCCGACTATAGAAATAGGCGAAATAGAATCAACGAACCCTTGCGGAGAACAGCCTCTTTTGCCTTATGAATCCTGCAATCTAGGTTCAATCAATCTGTCATGCTTTGTAAAGGATGAGGAAGTTGACTGGGATCACTTGGAAAAAGTAGTTAAAATAGCCGTTCATTTTCTTGATAACGTAATAGATATGAATAATTATCCTATAACAAAGATAGGAGAAACTACAAGATCAAACAGAAAAATAGGTTTGGGCGTTATGGGCTGGGCCGATATGCTTGTTCAGATGGGTATTCCTTATAATTCGCCTGAAGCAATTATTCTCGCCGAAAAAGTTTCTTCTTTTATTCAGAATAAATCTCATGATTTTTCCCAGGAAATGGCATTGAAAAGAGGAGCATTCCCGAATTTTAAATACAGTATTTATAAAAAAGGAAATCCTGTAAGAAATGCAACAACAACTACCATAGCTCCGACCGGCACAATAGGAATAATCGCCGATGCATCCGGAGGCATTGAACCTCTTTTTGCGCTTGTTTACAAAAGAGCAAATTGTCTTGATAACAGCGAAATGTATATGGTGAACCCTTACTTTGAAAAAATAGCAAAAGATCTCGGTTTTTACTCAAAAGAGCTTATGGATAAAATTTCACAAAAGGGAACAATACACGGGATGAAGGAAATTCCGGAAAAAATAAGAAGAGTTTTTGTAACTTCGCACGATATATCGCCTGAAGACCACATAAGAATGCAGGCTGCTTTCCAAAAATATGTAGATAACGCCGTTTCAAAAACGGTTAATTTTGCAAATTCGGCAACAAGAGAAGATGTCGATAAAGCGTATATGCTTTCTTATAAGCTCGGCTGCAAAGGCGTTACAGTTTACAGAGACGGAAGCCGTTCCATGCAGGTTTTAAACGTAGGAGAAAAGAAAGAGACTCAGGATGCTTCTGCAACAGCTGCAGTTCAGCCTTCATCTGAAAGAAAACCGAGAAAAAGACCAAGCACAGTAAGAGGTTCAACTCGTCTTATCCGTACAAGCTGCGGACATATGTATATTACAATCAATGAAGATGATGAATGCGCATTTGAAGTTTTTGCGCAGCTTGGCAAATCTGGCGGCTGCAAATCTGCACAGGCGGAAGCAATAAGCAGACTCGTTTCGCTTGCTTTAAGGTCAAGAGTTGCGGTTCAGGAAATAATAACACAGTTAAAGAGCATAAGATGCGACAGCCCGACGTTTGGAGAAGACGGCGCTATTTTGTCGTGTCCCGATGCAATAGCAAAAGCGCTCGAATCTTATCTTGCAGATAAAACAGATCCTGATTTATTTGCAGGTAAAAAACAAGAGTCAGCTCAGGCCGAAGTTAAACATGAAGTTTATGTGCCTAAGAAAACAAGCAGCGTCAATTTAGACACTGAAGAAGAAATGAACGTAAAATGTCCCGACTGCGGAGAAAAACTTATGTTCAGAGAAGGGTGCCTTAGCTGTTCGTGCGGGTATTCAAAGTGCTCTTAATATAAAATTTTTTATAACGGCTTCAAAATTATTGAAGCCGTTATGTAAATGAAAAGAAATAAAATTAAAGTTGGAAGTGTTGTTTAAAGACTAGAAAGATTTTGAACGAGACGAAATATTTTTGAAACGAAGTTTACATTTAAGCGTAAGCGGTAAATGAGTTTTAAAAATATAAAATTGTAGTCAAAATATATCGTTCGCAATAGCAGAAAGGGAGTCTAAATTGGTTAAACCTGATAAATGGATAAAAAAGATGGCTCTTGAGAAAAAAATGATAGAGCCTTTTGCCGAAGAACAGGTAAGAAAAAATAATATATCTTACGGGACTTCTTCTTACGGATACGACATGAGGATTTCCGGCGAATTTAAAATTATGCAGAAAAAGACGGACGGTTCTTTTATAGATCCTAAAAAAGTTGACGAAAATCTTTTTCTTCCTGTTCATGTTGATGATTTTATTATTTTACAGCCTCAGACGGTTGCTCTTGCAAGGACTGTCGAGTATTTTAGAATCCCCAGAGACATTATAACCATAGCTTTCGGCAAATCCACATACGCAAGATGCGGCATTATAGTAAATATTACGCCTTTTGAACCTGAATGGGAGGGATATGCGACTCTTGCTATTTCAAACATAAGTTCTCTTCCGGTTAAAATATACGCCAATGAGGGAATAGGTCAGCTTTTGTTTTTGGGTACTGACGGACAATGTGAAGTTTCTTATGCGGACAGAGCCGGAAAATATCAGGCTCAGAAAACGATAACGCCGGCAAAAGTATAACTATAAGGGGTTTAAATGAAAAGAATAATTGCGTCTTTTGTGTTTGTTGTTTTTGCGGCTTTAAATCTTTTTGCGCAGAATGTTACCGGAATTTGGCAGACTATAGACGATGAAACAAATAAACCTAAAAGCGTCGTGTCAGTTTACGAATACGACGGTCAGATTTACGGAAGAATCATAATGACTTATGAAGACGACGGAATTACGGTAAAAGATACTATATATTCTAAAAAATATGCAGCCGATAAAGTAAAAGGAAGTCCTTTAATGTGCGGCCTTGATTTTATATGGAATATGAAAAAAGACGGTCCTAAATATAAAGGCGGTAAAATTTTAAATCCGGAAAACGGCAAAATATATAACTCTGAAATGTGGTGCAATGAAAAAGGCGATTTAGTTGTAAGAGGCAAAATAGCTTTTTTAGGCAAAAACCAGACCTGGAAACAATTTAATGCGACACAGTTTCCTGCCGATTTTACGGTTCCCGATTCAAAAACCTGGAAACCTGTAATACCTGTAAAATAAAATTAATTTGTGAGATTTTTTACGAGATTTGCGGCTTCGATTGCATCTTTTGAGTAACCGTCCGCTTTTATACTTTGGGCAAAAGTGTCGGTGACAGGCGCTCCGCCTATTATGACTTTTGCTCTGATGCCGGCATAATTTCTCAGTTCTATTATTTTTTCCATTTCAATCATCGTTGTAGTCATAAGAGCCGACAGTCCTATAATATCCGCGTCTATTTCTTTTGCTTTTGCTATGATGTTTTCGGCTTCAACGTTTTTGCCCATATCGGTTACTTCAAAACCGAAACTTTCAAATACCGCAGATACGATATTTTTGCCTATGTCGTGAGCGTCGCCTTTAACGGTCGCCATCACTATCCTGCATGTTTTATTCTGTATGTTTTTTTTGATAAGAGGCCGTATTATCGCAAAAGCCGTCTGGGCCGTTTCGGCAGACAATATGACCTGCGGAAGAAAAAATTCTTTTGAGTTGAATTTATCACCGACGATATTTAAAGCTTTTAATATGATTTCGTTTGAAATAAACATCGGATTAGGATTTTCTTTCAATACATCCTCGGTAAAAGGAACTACGTAATCCTTATCGCCTTCTATGATTGCGTTAAACAGTTTTTCACAGGCGCTTAAAATTTTTGTTTCTGCAGTTTTTTTCTTTTCGGCGTTTGAATATTTTGCCACATAGTTTTTTGCGTTTAAATCTTTGTTTTCAAGAAGAGCTCTTGCATGATCGTCGTCAATAGTCCAGTTTTCGGAAGGGTTGCATATCGCAACGTCAAGACCGGCATTAAGCGCCATTTTTAAAAATGTCGAGTTTATAGTCTGTCTTGAAGGAAGCCCGAACGATACGTTTGAAACGCCGAGCACTGTTTTACACTGCGGGAATCTTTTTTTTGATTCTTTTATGGCGTTAAGAGTTTCTGAAATTTGATCCGGCGAAGAACTTGCCGATAACGTAAGATAATCAAATATAATTTCTCTTCGGTCTATGCCGTATTTATCGGCGTAAGACAATATTTTTTCGGCGATTTCTATTCTTTTCTGCCATGTTTCCGGAAGCCCCTGTTCGTCAACGGTCAAAGCTATTACGGAAGTTCCGTATTTTTTTACAAGCGGCATCACAAAATTCAGTTTTTCAGTTTCTCCGTTAACCGAATTTATAAGCGGTTTTCCGGCGCAGTGTTTGCATGCGGCAGAAAGAGCCTGTTCAAAACTGGAATCAAGAGCAAGCGGGATATTTACTATTTCCTGTATTTCGTTTACGGCCTGTATCAAAAGAGCCGTTTCATCTGCTCCCGGGACTCCCATATTGACGTCGAGAATATTTGCTCCGGCGTTTGCCTGAGTTTTAGCTTCATGTTTTACAAGAGAAAAAACATTGCGCGAAAGTTCCTGCTGGAAAATTTTTCTGCCTGTCGGATTTATTCTCTCTCCTATTATTATCGGTCTTGGCAATTTATCAAGATCTACGGCTTTTGTTCTTGTAGATAAAAGATGATGTGTGACTTCTTTTCTTGGCGCCGGTTTTTTATTTTTAAGTTCAATCGCGATACTTTTTATGTATTCCGGCGTTGTTCCGCAGCAGCCGCCCAGCATATTAACGCCTGAGTTGTAAGCTTCAATGCAAACCTGCGTAAATTCTTCTTTTGTTCCGGGGAAAACAGTTTCTCTGTTTATAAGCTGCGGCATTCCGGCGTTAGGTTTAAACGAAACCGGAAGATTAGTATTTGAGGTCATGATTTTTGCAAGTTTTAA
Organism: uncultured Elusimicrobiaceae bacterium; assembly: GCA_964436195.1. Classification (GTDB taxonomy): domain Bacteria; phylum Elusimicrobiota; class Endomicrobiia; order Endomicrobiales; family Endomicrobiaceae; genus Proruminimicrobium. The sequence continues at coordinate 10,809 of CAYTCB010000008.1, read as the reverse complement.
AAGTTCCTGCGGTCCGACCGAACAATTCATCCCGATTGCGTCCGCTTTAAGGCTTTCGGCCATCGCTATAAAACTTAAAATATCAGTTCCGGTTACTGTTGATCCGTCATAAGAAAAAGTCATCTGAACCATTACGGATCCGTTATAAACTTCTTTTACGGCAAGCATTGCAGCTTTAAGTTCTTTTATCTCGGTCATTGTTTCAATAACTATAAGGTCAACGCCTGCTTTATTCAAAAGCAAAGCCTGCTGTCTGAACGCTTCAAAAGCTTCGTCAAAAGATACCGGTCCCAAAGGCTGCAAATACGAACCGACCGAAGAAATATCTCCGGCTACAAGCGCATTTGTTTTAGCTGCCTCTTCTTTTGCGATCAAAACGCCTTTTTCTATTATTTCTTCAATTTTATTTTCAAGATTGTAATGAGCGAGTTTTAATTTGTTTGCTCCGAAAGTATTTGAAAAGATTATGTCGGATCCTGCGGCGATGTAAGAAGCATGGACATGTTTTATTCTTTCAGGATACTTTATATTTAATTCTTCGGCCGTTGAGATTCCTTCCATAAAACCAAGTTTATGAAGTTCGGTGCCGGTGGCGCCGTCAAGTATCAAAATTTTCTCGGATAATAATTTTTTAAATTCTTCTTTTTTCATTTTTTAAAATATTTCAGCATCATGGTTTTTTCAATCGTATAAACTTTGTATCTTAAAGCTTTAAATTTTAAAGCGGTTTCAAAATCAATTATTTTTGAATATTCCTCAAGAACTCTTAAAGATTCCTGCGCTCTTTTAAAATTAGCGGCAGTTACGCTTTCAAGGTTTATTCTAGGCTGCTCTGAAACTTTTCTGCCGGAATCTCTGACGCTGTCTCTTGCAGAAAGCATAGTTTTATAATGTTCTTGAAGATATTTTGTGGCGCTGTGGCGGATAAGCCTTATTTTTTTGTAAATTTGTTCGTCATTAAAAACAAATCTTGCCGTATCTTCTATTACCCTCAATCCTTCTTTGCATCTGTTTAGATTTGTGTCTAAAATTCTTATAAATTTTTTATCCATGATTTTTCAGGCGGATTATTTTTTACCGTATCTTTCAACTATAAGATTTATGAGATTGCTGGTTGATTTTCCTTTAACAAGAGGATATCTGTAAACTTTTTTTACAAATTCTCTGCCGATAATGTCTTCAATTTTATAATCGCCGCCTTTAACAAGAACGTCCGGTTCGAGCTTTTTTAAAACATTATACGGAGTCTGTTCGGAAAAAATTATAACATAATCTATTACGTCTATCGCCGAAAGAAGTTTTACTCTGTCTTTTTGTCCGACAAGAGGTCTTTTCGGACCTTTAAGGCCGGCAAGAGATTTGTCCGAGTTGATTGCCACTATAAGGACATCTCCGAGAGTTTTGGCTTTCTGGAAAAGACTGACATGGCCTATATGTATCAAATCAAAACAGCCGTTTGTAAAAACAATTTTTTTACCTTGTTTTTTAAGTTTTTTGACGGTTTCCGTTATTTTTTTTGTTGAACAAAATTTATTAGGCAAACAATTTCTCCTCTATGATTTTTGAAATTATATGTATCAAAAGAATATGGCATTCCTGTATTCTGCCGGTATTTTTTGAAGGAGCGCAGTAACACATATCTGACATTATTTTAAGCTGTCCGCCGTCGGCACCGGTCATCCCTATCACAAACATATCTATTTTTTTTGCAACTTCAACGGCTTTTATCACATTTATAGAGTTTCCTGAAGTAGTAATTGCTATTGCTATGTCTCCTTTCTGCGCAAAAGCTTCAAGCTGTCTCGAAAAAACCTGATCATAACCGAAATCGTTTCCTATTGCCGTGATTGACGATATATTTTCAGTCAGAGCTATTGCCGGAATAGCTTTTCTGTTTTTTTCAAATCTGCATACTATTTCAGCAGCAAAATGCAATGCGTCGCTTGCCGAGCCGCCGTTTCCGAATATTATGAGTTTCTTATTATTTTGGTAGGCTTCTATAATTTTATTTGCTATAGACTGGATATAAACTATCTGTCCGCCGTCAAGCATTTTCTTTTTTGCTTCAATGCTGTCGTTGATGAATGACTGTATAATCTGTTTTGTATCCATTATAGACTCTCCTAAAATAACTAAAGCCCACCTTTTTATACGGTGAGCTTTAAGTTTTTATATATTTTCTGCTTACCGTTTATTTATTGAAAACGTGTTTTGCCAAAAAGTCAGTCGCTACGATTCCGTTATGGAACTGCTCGTTTTCCATTATTTTCAAATGAAGCGAAGCTGTATTTCTTATTCCTTCAATCTGAGTTTCTTTAAGAGCTCGTGACATTCTTACTATTGCTTCCTGTCTCGTTTCTCCGTGAGATATGATTTTTGCTATTAAACTGTCGTAAAAAGGAGGGATCGTATAACCGGAATAGACATGAGTGTCTACTCTGATTCCGGGACCTCCGGGAAGATATAAATGTCCTATTTTACCTGGTGAAGGTATGAAATCCTTATCAGGATCCTCGGCATTTATTCTGCATTCTATGGCATGTCCCATTATTTTTATATCGCTTGAATCAAAAGAAAGTTTTTCGCCTGCGGCAAGCCTTATTTGTTCTTTTACAAGGTCAAGTCCCGTTATTGTTTCAGTAACAGGATGCTCAACCTGAATTCTTGTATTCATTTCCATAAAGTAAAAATTGGAATACTTATCTACTAAAAATTCAACAGTGCCGACTGTTATATATCCGACCGCTTCGGCTGCGCTTTTAGCGGCTTTTCCCATTTTTTTTCTGAGAGATTCGCTTATAAAAGGAGAAGGGCTTTCTTCGACAAGTTTCTGGTGTCTTCTCTGTATCGAGCAGTCTCTTTCAGGGAGATAAACTACTTTTCCGTGAGCGTCTCCCAGAATCTGGAATTCTATATGATGAGGTTCTTCAACGTATTTTTCCATGTAAACGTCTGGATTTCCGAACGCTGCTTTTGCTTCAGTCTGAGCCATAATTATCGCATTTTTCAGAGATTCTTCGCTTACTACGATTCTCATGCCTTTTCCGCCGCCTCCGGCAGTTGCTTTAATAATGACCGGATAACCTATTTTTTTTGCCAAATCAAATATTTTAGGATCGTCTTCTGATACAGGACCGTCAGAGCCCGGCACTACCGGAACTTTTGATTTTATCATAAGTCTTCTTGCTTCTATTTTGTCACCCATTTTTTCAATGGAAGTTTTCTTAGGACCTATAAAAGTTATTCCGCATGTTTCGCAGACTTCTGCGAAATATGTATTTTCTGCCAAAAATCCGTATCCGGGATGAATTGCGTCTGCGCCTGTAATTTCGGCGGCTGATATTATGCTCGGTATGTTAAGATAGCTTTCGCTCGCAGAAGCAGGTCCTACGCATACGGCTTCATCGGCCATTTTTACGTGCATGGAAGTTCTGTCGGCTTCGGAGTGGATAGCTACTGTTTTTATGCCCAGCTCTCTTGCCGCTCTTATTACTCTGCAGGCAATTTCTCCTCTGTTTGCAATCAGTATTTTCTTAAACATTAAAGTCTCCTGTTTTATACTATGTCGGACGTATCAACCAAAAAGAGTTCCTGTCCGTATTCAACCGACTGTCCGTCTTTTACTTTTACCTCAACTACTTTTCCTTTTGTAGTTGCAAGAATATCTTTATTTATTCTCATTGCCACTATCGTTCCGATTTTTTGTCCGACTTCGACATGATTGCCTTCGACTACGAAAGGAGGTCTGTCATGTGCAGGCGAACTGTGAAATGTCCCTACCATTGTTGACTTTATCGGCACTATAGGGGACTTTTCCGCCGCTTTTTTAGGAGCTTCGGGAACAGGTTTTTTCATTACTTCGCTTTTTTTCAGGTAAACCGATGTGTCTCCCGCTTCAAACTCCATTTCTTCAATGTCGGTTTCGCGGATAGATTCCAAAAATTTTTTTATTTCGGCTGAATTCATAAAAACCTCTTTTTAATTAAATCGGTGCTACTGTGAAACGCGCTCTACATATTCTCCGGTTCTGGTATCAACCTTTATTTTGTCTCCGACTTTTATAAATAAAGGAACTTTTATTTCTGCTCCGCTTTCTATTTTTGCGAACTTAGTAAGATTTGTAACTGAATCGCCTTTTATGCCCGGCTCCGCTTCTATTATCGACATTTCTATTATGAGAGGCATATCTATGCCTATTAAATCGTCTTCAAGATATATTGCGTCCACTTCCTGATTTTCCTTTAAATAGATTTCTTTGCCGTCAAGTTTTTCTTTAGGTATAGCAATCTGTTCATAAGAATTCATATCCATGAAATTATAATTTTCGCCTTCAATGTATAAAAACTGTTTTTTCTGTCTTGATACGCTCAAAGATTCAAATTTTTCGCCGGACTTGAAAGTTCTGTCTATAGTTCCGCCTTTTTTGACATGTCTTAATTTTACTCTCATTACGGCTCCGCCTTTTCCTGGCTTGTGATTCTGGAACCATGTTATCTGGTAAGGTTCATTGTCAACGACAATTACCAATCCGTTTTTAAAATCTGAAGTTGAGACCATTATTTTATTTCTCCTTAATATTGAGCGCTCGTAAGCACCTTATATCCGTTTTTTGTTACAAGTACGGTATCTTCTATTCTTATTCCAAACTTCCCGTTAAAATATACGCCCGGCTCTATGGTTATAACCATATTTTCTTTTAAAGTATCTTTTGATTTTTCAGAAACAGAAGGATACTCATGTATGTCAAGACCGACTCCGTGTCCGGTGCCGTGAACAAAATTGGCTCCATATCCGGCTTTTTCAATTGCAGTCCTGGCGGAAGAGTCTATAAAACTGCAGTCCTGTCCGCTTTTAACGGTTTTCAAAGAAACTTCATGGGCATACTTCACCAATGCCAGAATCTTTTGAGTCTGGAGGTTGATTTTACCTAAAAATACAACCCGTGTCAAATCGCTGCAGTAGCCTTTATACATGCATCCCATATCAATAAGAACCATATCGTTTTTTAATATTTTGCGATTATTGCTTGAGTGGTGAGGGTTTGCGGAATTCGGACCGCTTGCTACTATAGTTTTAAAACTGGGTTCGACTTTATATTTTGCAAATAACTCGGCTATTTTAAAATATATGTCAAGTTCAGTCATGCCCGGTTTTATAAATTTTTTAATTTCACAGTAAATATCTGAGATTATATCGCATGATTTCTTTATATTTTTTATTTCATCCGCAGATTTAACGCTTCTTAAGTATTTTGTTATTTGAGGGACTGTTTTGAGCGTTATGCCGTTTTTTTTCAGATTTTCAAAAACACTGTCAAAAGCAGGTTTCATTATGTTTGAGTCAGCGTTTACTTCTTTAATTTTATTTTTTTTGCAGATTTCAATCACAGCCGAACTTAGAGAAGAAGACGAGGTAACCACGGCAATCTTTTTTCCGAAATATTCTTCAGCCTGGTTTTTAACCATTTCAGAAGTTACCGCAAAGAAATTCCTTTTATGCGTCAAAAGCCAAAATCCGTCAAAATCGGCGCCTGTCAAATAAGATATGTCTTTAGGATTTGTTATCAAAACAGACCGGCCGCAGCATAGTTCATATAATTTTTTTAAGTTATGCATTGCGCTATTATATCATTTTCAAGACTTAATTGATAAAAATCGCCACTTCTTGTATAATATCAAGCTAATAATTTTAAATAAGGTTGAAATCATGAATAACATAAGAAATTTCTGCATCATAGCACACATTGACCACGGCAAAAGTACTCTTGCAGACAGGCTTTTGGAATATACCGGAACAATTTCAAAAAGAGAAATGAAAGACCAGATTCTTGACGCTATGGATCTTGAAAGAGAAAGAGGAATAACTATCAAGGCAAAAGCAGTAAGAATGAATTATAAGGACAAAGACGGAAAAGAATATATTCTGAATCTTGTTGATACTCCCGGCCACGTCGATTTTACGTATGAAGTTTCAAGAGCTCTTGAGGCATGCGAAGGGGCGCTTCTTATAATTGATGCATCGCAGGGCGTTGAAGCGCAGACTCTGGCAAACACAATGCTTGCCAAGAATGCCAATCTTAAAATTATTCCTGTTATAAATAAAATAGATTTGCCTACTGCCGATGTCGATTCCGCATATGAACAGATGAAAGAAGGTTTGTCTGTTGATGCAGAACCGATTCTTGCAAGCGCAAAAGAAGGAATAGGAATTTCTGAGATAATAGATTCCGTTATAGAAAATATTCCGGCTCCGCAGGGTCAAGAAGAGGAACCTCTTTCGGCTCTGATTTTTGATTCATTTTATGATTCATACAGGGGAGTAATAACGATTATAAGAATATTTGACGGCAAAATAAAAAAAGGCATGAAAATAAAATTTATGGCCTCCGATGCCGAGCATGAAGTTTTAGAAGTCGGATACTTGAAGCCTAAAATGCTTGAATCAAATGAACTTTCGGCAGGAGAAGTAGGGTATGTTGTTGCCGGAATAAAAACTATAAGAGATATAAAAATCGGAGATACGATAACAGAAGTGGCAAGGCCTACTACTCATCCTCACGAAGGATATAAAGAAATAAATCCTTTTGTTTTTGCGGGGCTTTATCCGTACAGTTCGTCAGATTATGACAGCTTGAAAATGGCTCTTGAAAAATTGCAGCTTTCAGATTCTTCGCTTGTTTATGTTCCGGAAACGTCAGTGGCACTGGGTTTCGGATATAGATGCGGTTTTTTGGGGCATCTGCATTTAGATATAGTAAAAGAAAGACTTTCAAGAGAATTTGATTTAAATCTTCTTGTTACTGCTCCGAACGTTATTTATAAATTGAAAGTAAAGGATAAATATTTTACAATCGACAATCCCGCAAAGTTTCCTTTGAACGCAGATATACAGGAAATATGGGAGCCTTATGTAAAGGCGACCGTTATATGCCCTAACGAATATATCGGTTCTGTTATGGATTTGTGTCAGAAAAGAAGAGGCAAACAGATAGACATGAAGTATCTTGATATGAAGATAGTCATTCTAAAATATGAACTGCCTCTTGCAGAAATTATTGTCGGATTTTATGACGCCCTGAAATCTATTTCCAAAGGATACGCCTCATTTGATTATGAACATATCGCTCCGCAGCTGGGAGATCTTGTCAAACTTGAAATTCTTGTAAATTCCGAAGTCGTTGACGCTTTTTCAGTTATAACGCATAAAGATAAAGCCCAGACGACCGCTCATTTTCTGACGGAAAAACTTAAAGATATAATACCAAGGCACATGTTTGAAATACCGATACAGGCCAGAGTAAATAATAAATTTATAGCCAGAGAAACAATATCGGCTATGAGAAAAGATGTTTTGGCAAAATGTTACGGAGGCGATATAACGAGAAAAAGAAAACTGCTTGAAAAACAAAAAGAAGGTAAAAAGAAAATGAGGCAGTTTGGAAGAGTTGAGCTTCCTCCGGAAGCTTTTGTTGCAGTTCTGCAGATAGACGACAAGTAACATATTTTTTAATATGAAGCAAAAGGGATAGATAATGGAAACAAAACTGTTTGTTATAGGTTGTATTTTATTTGTAATTGCAATGATTATGCTTGCAGTTAAGAAAAGATTTATTAAAACAGAAAAGGCCCAGAAAACTTTTGAAAATGTTTATTCATGGGTTGATACCGGCTGGACCGCTCTTATAATAGCTTCCGTTATAATGTTTTTTATAATACAGGCATTTAAAATACCGACAGGCAGCATGAGATCTACTTTGCTTGAAAAGGATCATCTTTTTGCCACTAAATTCGTATACGGTTTCAGAGTACCGTTTACGGACGGCAAGAGAGTATGGCCCGTAAAACAGGTAAAACAGGGAGATATAGTTATTTTTCAGTGTCCTCCCACAGCTTTAAGCATAGTTGAAAATATGGAAGGCGTTAAAAAGGACTATATTAAAAGATGCATGGCTTTTGCAGGTGACAAAGTTGAAGTTAAAGATAAGGTTTTATTCATAAATGACAAAGAAATGGCCGAACCGTATGTTCAGCATATAGATTCTGAAATATACAAAAATTTTAATTTATTTGAAACGCAGGAAGAATACCAAAAAGCATGGGAAGCCGGAAAATTTGCCACGCTTCCGCCTGCTTTTGTAAGAGATAATTTCGGGCCTGTTATTGTTCCGAAGGGCCATTATATGGTTTTAGGCGATAACAGAGACGCTTCTTTCGATTCAAGATATTGGGGACCGCTGCCGGATAAATACCTTAAAGGGCAGGCTCTTTTGATATACTGGCCTTTGAACAGAATAAGGATTATTTCATAAGGAGGACTTATGTTGTCATGGTACGGATGGATGTTTTTGTTTTTGGTTTTTCTCGGTATTGAAATAGGCACTCCGGGTATTTTTTATTTTGTATGTCTTTCGGCAGGCGCTCTTTTTGCGATGCTGGCTTCTCTTTTGGGAGCTTCATTTAATGTTGAATTGATGGTATTTTGCGCCGTTTCTCTTTCATCCATATTGTTTATCAGACCGTTGCTTAAGAAATACATAGATAAAAGAAAAATCAGCACCAATGTAGACGCTCTTATAGGCGCCGAAGCGGAAGTTATCGATTCGATTGAAAAAAACAAGTACGGCAAAGTCAAAGTTGCCGGTGAAATATGGCTTGCTGTTTCCGATGATGATTTTGCTAAAGGAGAAAAAGTATTTGTAAAATCCGTAGACGGAACAAAACTTGTTGTCAGAAAAATTATAGCTTAAAAAGGGGGAAAAGATGATATTATGGATAGTTGCAATTATAGTAGTTGTAATTTTTATAGCCAATACGGTAAGAATTGTTCAGCAGTACGAAAAGGGGCTTGTTGAAACTTTAGGAAAGTATTCCACGACTGTAGATGCAGGCGTAAATATCATTGTGCCTTTATTTCAGAATTTGAGAAAAATAGATATGAGAGAGCAGGTAATGGACGTAGCTCCTCAAAATGTTATCACAAAAGATAACGTTACAGTTACTGTAGACGCCATAATATATTTTCAGATAACAGATCCCGTAAAAGTTGTTTATAACGTCGCAAATTTTGCAATGGCAGCCTTGAAGCTTGCGCAGACAAATTTAAGAAACGTCATAGGCGATATGGAGCTTGATACGACTCTTACTTCAAGAGAAAAGATAAATACCCAGCTAAGAACGGTTATGGATGAAGCCACCGATAAATGGGGCGTAAAGATTACAAGAGTTGAAATACAAAAAATCGATCCTCCTAAAGATATTACAGATTCAATGTCTAAACAGATGAAAGCCGAAAGAGAAAAAAGAGCAAATATATTGGATGCTGAAGGGTTCAGACAGGCGGCTATTTTAAAAGCTGAAGGAGCAAGACAGGCCGTTATTTTGGAAGCCGAAGCTAAAAGACAGCAGTCTATTTTAGAAGCAGAAGGACAGGCTGAAGCTATAAAAAGAGTAGCAGACGCGCAGAAATATGAAATTGACACAATATATAATGCCATTCATTCCGGCAAACCTACAAATGATCTTTTGGCTATAAAATATATGGAAGCTTTGGCAAAAGTTGCCGACGGAAATGCCACAAAAATATTTTTGCCGCTGGAAACATCAGGAGTAATGGGTTCTGTAGCCGGCATAGCTGAGCTTTTTAAAGAAAAAAATAACGAAAAAGAAAAGAAGTAATTAGATAGTTTGAGAATTCGGTTAAAAGCGCGGACTTTATAAAAGCTGCGCTTTTTTTATTTGTAAGTGTTGAGCATATTTTCAGAATGTTTTTTTATGTATTCCGATTTTGTTCTGGCTGTAATGTCTTTTAAGAGTCTGACGGCCGTTTTGGAATCTCCCAAAGAATAATATGTGTCGGCCAGCATAAAATCTATTATTTCAAGATTGCCGAACTTATTTTTTGCAGACAAAAGAATAGGTTTCGCTTTGTCATAATGCTGGAAAAGTATGTATAAAGAAGCAAGATTAAGGATTAATTCCAGATCGTCATCTTTATTTGTGTTCGGGAATTTCAATGCGGTAAGTAAAGTTTTTTCGGCATCTTTAAATCGTCCGTGTTCTTTGTAAAGATTCGAAAGATGTACAGCAATATCGCAGTTTATTTCAACCGCGAAAACCTGTTCAAGCAGTTTGATTGCTTCATCGGCCATTCCCAGTTCCATGGCAGCTTTTGCAAGTTTGATTGATGTGCAGACGTCAGGCTGTATATCCTGGGCAATTTTATAATGTTTGAACGCTAAATCAAAAGCTCCCTGCATGGCATAGATGTCGGCTATTTTTACGTTTGCATGTCTTGATTTTTTATCTATGAGAAGAGCTTCCTGATATTTATTCTTTGCATTTTCATATAAAATATTATCCATATATATATCGGCAAGGATTATCTTAGGTATTATATTTTTCGGATATAAAAATTCGGTTTCTTTACATGTTTCTATTGCTGCTCCGTAATTATTTAACAGTTTATATATGTCTATAAGGTACATGTAAATCTGGAATTTTTCTTTTTTTGACAATTTTGAATCTGTATCAATAAGAGGAATACATATGTTTTTTGCCTCGTTATATTTTTTATTTGACATGTAGTATGAAATCAGATTCTGCTGTGCGGCCAGCTGTTGTTTTTTATTCTTGGCAGTGTCTATTGTTGACGAAAGAATTTGTTCCTGAGTTAAATCTTCTGTCTGGCTGAACAGAGGAGAAAACAAAAACAAACATAATAAGGCAAACAATAATTTATATCTGTACATTTTTTAAATTTTCCTCTTGTTTTTCTATTAAAATATCAGCCGTTTTCGCGCTGCCTGATAAT
>CAYTCB010000007.1:0-25463 GCA_964436195.1 uncultured Elusimicrobiaceae bacterium | reverse complement strand
TTTTTCTTTAATTCAGTCATTTCCATATCAAAATGTCTCATTTCCCCTCCATAAAATACTCAAAAATTTATAGGTTTCTTATAATCTGCCGCTAAAGACAAACAAGCATCGCTGCACAATTTTTTGTCAGAATTAAGTATATTATTTCTTGTATTCAACAATGTTTCAGAATTCCAAATATCATCAACGGACAAAACATTGTCGGATTTAACCGCATCTGCCGCCAAACATAAACAATGAGACTTTACTATATCGTCATATGAAACAGTAATTTCATACCACGGCAGATGGCAATAAAGCCCTTTTTCATTTTTATTATCGGATTTTACATCCTTATTTTCTCCGTTCACTGCCGTTGGCATCGGCAATTGGTTATCGATAATAATTCCATACTTCTCAGCCTGTATATATATTTTTGCCATATTTTCTTTAATAAATTCGGCTTCTTGGCAACTAAACGACTCATTTAATGTCTGCCACGGAGCGACTGCGCATTTTATAAAAGAAATCATTCTAAAATTATATTTGTGCGCAAACTCCAATATATCCTGCATTTCAAAATAATTTTCACGCATCACAACAAAGTTTATCTGTAAAAAAACATCGCGGCTTAAATCGTTCAATCTTTTAATATTTGAGAGCAACTTCTCAAAACTCGCGCCTTTTCTTATGCTTTCATATGTCTTTTTTGTAGCGCCGTCTACAGAAACGGTTAAATGTATCCTGTGCTTTACAATTAAATCAAGCATTCCGTCAGTAACTTCCTGAAAATTTGTAATAATAATTTGATGAATATGCTTATATTCACAAGCCTGCTTTAATAAATTTTCAAAATAAGGCAGGATTAAAGGCTCGCCGCCCTGCCATATTATTTTTTCAGCAAATTTTAAATTTTCAAGCACCAAAGAAATTATTTTTGAATTTATATGCCTGCACTCTGTTTTCTCCTGATAGCACATGACGCATTTTAAATTACAAAGATTCGACAAAATTACCAGCCAGCTTCTCGGCCTGCTCGTTAAAAAATGTTTTTTTGACGCCAGCTCATACTCATTTAACAGCTTATTTGCCAAGAACACATCTTGCTGCGGCATAAATTCCCGGTATTTTTCGTATATTTCAATCGTTTTAAGATAATTACCGCTGCAATTATTTTTTTGTAAAAATAATGACAATTCATAAAACAGTTCTGTTAAAATTTTGCCTTCATAAATATCAATCTGTTCCAGATTTAAAAAAGTATCCAAAGCTTTAAAAATATCTTTTCTGCCGAAATATATTCTGGAAAGATAATATTTTGAATAATCCCTGATATTAATTTCCTGCGATTTCAAGGTTTTGTCAAAATATATCTCTGCCGACTCATACTGCCCGGCATAAAAATATGCTTTACCGATATGAAACGATATACATTCCAAAGAACCGTACTTTGCTTCAGCAATATGCAGTAAGTCTAATGCTTCGCAATATTTTTCCCTTTCTATTTTTTGTTTGGCTTGTTCAAATTCTATCATTTTACATCCTATGATAAAAACCAAATTCAGAATAGCAAATCCTCTCTGATTTTTGTCGGGATTCTATCTCAAAAAACATTTTTGAAACAGGCACATAGTATTACGAATTATTGTTTCCCGACTCGTGACAATTTATCCGAATCTGCCGGAAACATAATCTTCGGTTTCTTTTTGCGACGGATTTGTAAATATTTTTTCCGTCTTATCAAATTCTATAAGTCTTCCCAAAAGCATATATCCCGTTTCTTTCGAAATTCTTGCGGCCTGCTGCATATTATGCGTCACTATTACTATCGTATATTTTTCTTTAAGCTCCTGCATTAATTCTTCAATATGAGCCGTGGCCATAGGGTCAAGTGAAGAGCAAGGCTCGTCAAGAAGAATTACGTGCGGTTTTACGGCCACAACTCTTGCTATACAAAGCCTCTGCTGTTGCTCAAGAGAAAGACTCAGAGCATTGTTTTTTAATTTGTCTTTCAGGTCATTCCACAGCTGGACGTCCTCAAGGCTTTCTTTAACAATCTGTTCCGTTTCGGATTTGCTTTTTACTATTCTGTTAATCTGCAATCCGAAAGCCACGTTATCATAAACAGAAAGAGGAAAAGGATTCGGTCTCTGAAAAACCATTCCGACATTTCTTCTTATTTTATCGACGTCTGCGCCTTCTGCGTAAATATTATATCCGTTTATCACCACATCGCCCGTAATTCTCACTCCTTCTATCGTATCGTTGATTCTGTTCAATGTTCTTAAAAGAGTGGATTTCCCGCAGCCTGACGGGCCTATAAGCGCGGTTATCTGGTTTTTTTTAAAATCGATATTCACGTCTTTAACGGCGTGAAATTTCGTATAGTACAAATTAAGATCTTTTACGTGTATCGCTGTATCTGTCATTATCCAAACCTTCCGGTTATATAATCTTCAGTTCTTTTATCTTTTGCGGAAACAAACATTTTTGCGGTTTCATCAAGTTCAACCAGTTCTCCCATAAGAAAAAACGCCGTTCTGTCTCCCACTCTTGAAGCCTGCTTAACGTTATTGGTTACAAGAACTATAGTATATTTCTGTTTAAGTTTTATCATCGCCTCTTCAACTTTTGAAGTTGAAATAGGATCAAGCCCTGAACAAGGTTCGTCGAATAAAATAACTTCGGGTTCAATGGCAAGAATTCTTGCTATGCAAAGCCTCTGCTGCTGTCCGCCTGACAGTTTTATGGCCGAATGATCAAGCCTGTCTTTTACTTCATCCCAAAGAGAAGCATCTCTTAAAGCTTTTTCAACAACTTCGTCTATTTTGCTTTTTTTCGACATAAGACCTATTCTTTTGGGAGCATAAGCAATATTGTCGTATATCGACATCGGAAGAGGAATAGGCATTGCAAAAAGCATTCCTACTCTTGTTCTAAGCAATTCCTGATTCATTTTAAATATATTATCATTGTCGAGAAATACTTCCCCCTGCCTTGAATAATTAACGTTGTTGTCGTTCATTCTGTTTAATGTTCTCAAAAATGAAGTTTTACCGCTGTTCGACGGGCCTATAATAGTAAGTATTTCATTTTTGATGACATTGATATTGAGCGACTTTAAAGCATGCCTGCCGCCGTAAAAACAATTTAAATTTTTAACTTTTATTTTATCTACCATTTTCTGGTTTTCCTGAAATATATTCTTGCCACTATAGCCACAAGACTCATTGACAGAACGAGCATTAAAAGAACAAGCGCCGTTCCGAATATTATATTCTTAGGCATATTTGGTATCTGCGTTGAAATAATATACAAATGGTAAGGCAGCGCCATAACCTGGTCAAACATCGACTTCGGAAGATGAGGAACATAAAAAGCGGCAGCCGTAAAAAGAATCGGAGCTGTCTCTCCGGATATTCTTGCTATGCTTAATATAGCGCCTGTCATAATACCCGGAAGCGCGTTAGGAAGAACGACATATCTTATCGTCTGCCACCTGCTTACTCCCAAAGACCAGCTTGCTTCCCTGAAGGGATAAGGAACGCTGTTCAAAGCGGCCCTTGAAGTTGTAATTATAACCGGAAGCTCCATAATCGAAAGAGTCAAAGCTCCGGCTAAAATTGAAACTCCGCAGTTTAAAAGCATAACAAATATTCCAAGACCGAAAAGTCCGTAAACAACAGACGGAACTCCGGCCAAATTTACTATGGCAAGTTTTATTATTCTTGTAAGAAGGTTGTCTTTTGCATATTCGTTAAGATAAATTGCCGCAAGAACTCCTATCGGAAGCGTAATGCATATCGCGCATAAAACTATTGAAAGAGTTCCTATTATGGCAGGGAATATTCCGCCGGCCCTCATTCCGTCTTTCGGCATTGAAAACAAAAATTCCCATGATATTGCAGAGTAACCGTTTTTAATTATGTTAAAAATAATTATTAAAACGGGAATAATAACAAATATGGTCGCCATAAGAAGAAGCGAAAAGGCAATTTTCTGTGATAATTTGGGGTTTAATTTAAAATTCATTATTTCCTGTTTTTATTCAAAAATAAATCAGCTATAAAATTTATAATAAAAGTTATCGCAAAAAGAACAAGCCCTATTGCAAACAGCGCTCTGTAGTGAAGTCCGCCTTTAACTGTTTCTCCCATTTCAGCGGCAATCGTAGCGGTGAGCGTTCTTACAGGTTCAAATATACTTGACGGAATATGAGCGGCATTTCCGGTTATCATCATAACTGCCATAGTTTCACCTATAACGCGGCCTATTCCAAGCATAACTGCGGCTATAATCCCCGGCATCGCATTTTTTAAAACGATTCTTCTGATAGTCTGCCATTTTGTTGCGCCAAGAGCATAAGCTCCTTCTTTATACGACCAAGGAACAGATCTTATTGCATCTTCTGAAATTGAAACTATCGTAGGCATTGCCATAAAAGCAAGCATTATTGAACCTGAAAAAGCCGTAAGGCCGGTCGGTATATCAAATACAGTTCTGACCATCGGAACAAGCGTCACCATTCCCACAAAACCTATAACAACCGAAGGAATCGCGGCCATAAGTTCAACGCCTGATTTTAAAACATCTCTTATCCATGCAGGGGCGATTTCGGCTATATACAAAGCCGCCATTATTCCAAGCGGAACAGCTATTACTATAGCGCCAAGAGTAACAAGCAGAGAACCTATTATAAGAGAAAAAACTCCGTACATGGCAGGATTTGAAGTAGGATACCAAAGTTTGCCTGTAAGAAAACTGAAAACTCCGTAATCTTTAAAAAAAGAAAAACCTTCTTTGAATAAAAATCCGAAAATCAAAACGACAAAAACTATCGTCATGACTCCGCATATAAAAACTACTTTCTCCATGATTGAATCTGTCGCTTTTCTGAGCATATTTTAATTCAGCACTCCGTCTTCTTTTAATTTATCGCACATAAAATATGCGATAAGTTCATGCCCTTTTTCATTTGGATGGCAGTAATCATTAACTAAATTACGCAAGACTTTTCCGTCCGGAACGGCTTTTGCAAAATCGCCGAGCAAATCAAAAACCCTGATATCGGGATAACGCTTTAACACTGTCATAATTTTTTCATGTATTCCGGCATCGCCGTAATTTTTAAAATCCTTCAGATACGGAATAATAAAAACATAATGTTTAAATTTATATTCTTTCTGCAAATCGTCCAACATTTCAAAACCGGCGTCATGCATGTTAAAATTTTTATATTTACCGTCAAATACCGCCGCATTCCATTCTTTTTTAACGTTAAATATATTATACACAACAAAAAAATATATTTTTCTGTAAATACCGGATTTCATCAGCCACATATTTACTTTATTTTTATTAAACAGCACGGCATAATAAATATCATTCACCGGAGCGTCGTCATTCAAACAGTAAACGGTAATTACTATATCCGGAATATATTTTAAACCGTTCAATTTTAAATTCCGGGCTTCCTGCACCGTATTATATCCGTTAACTCCCATATTGTAAACTTCATATTTCGTCTTTAAGCCGCCTGAATTTAAAAGTTTTTCAAGTTTAGAAGTAAAAACTTTTTCTTTTTCTACAATATTTAACGCAAAAGTTATCGAATCTCCTAAAACTAAAATCCTTTTTGTGCCGTCGTTTTTAGCCGTTGAAAATTCTCTGTCTCTGAATCCCTGCGAATTAATAACTATCGCATCAGGACCTGAACCGGTAAAATTTTTGTTTAATTCATATCCCAGTATCTTATCGGCAGATACGTGATGCATATAAAAATCAATACGGGGCTTATCCGGAAAAAAAGCCGCGTTTAGAATTACAAACAACGCCAGCCCTGCAAAAACGCCTGTCAAAAAAACAAAACTTTTTATAAAAACACGTCTCACGGCTATTTACCGACCGGAACAAAATCAGTTTCGACAACAATCTTCTGTCCCTGCGGAGACAACGCAAAATTTATAAAATCTTTAGCCATTTTCTGCGGCTGTCCGTTTGTATACAAGTACAACGGCCTTGAAATAGGATATTTGCCGGATTTTACGTTTTCAATGCTCGGATAAACAAATTCATCTGAATTCCAGTTTGATATGCTTAATGCTTTAACATTGTTATTTATAAAACCCATGCCAACATATCCCAAAGCATGCGGATTTTGGTATATCTCGTCAAAAATAGCCTGCGAAGAAGGCATTAATAAAGATGACGGTGAAAACTCATTTTTATTTTTTTTCTCGCCGTGTCTTAAAACATGTTCTTTAAAAAACATGTGCGTTCCCGAGTTGCTTTCTCTTGATAAAATGACAATTTCCTTATCATCTCCGCCTACTTCTTTCCAATTTGTAATTTTTGCCATAAAAATATCCCGCAACTGCTCCATCGTAAGATGGGTTACGGGATTATCTTTATTAACTAAAACTGCAAGTCCGTCAAGACCGACTATAAATTCTTTATATTGAATGTTTTTTTCTTTTGCCAGATCTATCTCTCTGTCTTCCGCCTGTCTGGAAGCCATCGCAATGTCACACGTGTTATTCAAAAGAGCTGCAAAACCTGTTCCGCTTCCTCCGCCTGTTACTCCTATATTGCAGTCCTGATGGGATCCTACATATTCCTCAGCCCAAACCTGCACAAGATTTACAATCGTATCAGAACCTTTAATCTGCATTGCAACGCCGGAAGACACATCGTGTCCTTTTGAACATGATGCCAAAAAAAATACCAATAGAAACAACACCTCTCCGTATTTTTTCAATCGATAAACCCAGTGAGCTTTATTTGCACATACCTATTCTTTGCGCTCTTTGGAATAATTTGCCTTCTGATTTTATATCAGGAGCGATTATGAGTTCGGCCATCTGCATTTCTTTTATCGTCATAGCGCCGACCGTTCCCATACAAGTTCTCAATGCTCCTACAAGATTCTGCGTTCCGTCGTCAAGGCTTGCAGGTCCGTAAAGTATTTCTTCAAGAGATCCCGTTACGCCTACTCTTACTCTTGTTCCTCTTGGTAAATTATGATGAGGCGTTGCCATTCCCCAGTGATATCCTCTGCCGGGTGCTTCATGCGTTCTTGCAAAAGCAGATCCGACCATAACCGCATCGGCTCCTGAAGCAAAAGCTTTACATATGTCACCGCCGGAATTCATTCCGCCGTCTGTAATTATTGAAACATATTTTCCTGTCTTTTTATAATAAAAATCTCTTGCGTTTGCACAATCAACCGTAGAGGTAACCTGGGGAACTCCTATACCCAAAACTCCTCTTGATGTGCATGCTGCTCCAGGGCCTACTCCGACAAGTATTGCTGCGCATCCCGTCTCCATAAGTTCAAGGGCCGCCTGATAGGAAACAACGTTTCCGAGTATTACAGGAATCTTCATTGTTTTCTGGCAGAATTTATTCAAATCTATAGGTTTATACTGCGTAGCTTTATGTTTTACTGTTATAACGGTTCCCTGTGCCACAAATATATCGGCTCCGGCATCCTGCGCAATCTGTCCGAATTTTTCGGCGTTTGCCGGTATGCATGAAACGGCAACTTTTATGCCGGCTTTTTTCATCTGTTTTACTCTTTCGGTTATAAGCTCGGTTTTTATAGGTTCCTTATATACGCCTTGAACCAAAGCCGTAGCTTCTTCCGGACTTGCAGACGCTATTTTATCTAAAACAGAAGCAGGATCTTTATATTTTGTCTGAACTCCGTCAAGGTTAAGAACCGCAAGACCGCCGAGTTTTCCCATTGCTATTGCAAAATTTACATCAACAACTCCGTCCATTGCGCTTGCCAAAAACGGAATTTCAAGTTTAATAGGTCCGATTGCGGTAGTAACATCAACTTCCTCGGGATTTCCCGTTTCAGTACCCGGAACTATTGCAACCTCGTCAAATCCGTAAGCCCTTCTTGCTTCTCTGTCCCTTCCAATGTAAAAACCCATTTTCAATACCACCTATTTTTAATTTATTTTAGATAATCATTTTAATATTTTTAAAAATAAACTGTCAACGAATTTTAAACCCTGTTATTCCAAGTATTCTTTCAGCGATTTGCATCTGCTCGGATGTCTCAGTTTTCTTATGGCTTTTGCCTCTATCTGTCTGACTCTTTCTCTTGTAACGCCGAATTTTTTGCCTACTTCTTCAAGAGTTGACGGATATCCGACTCCTATGCCGTATCTGAGTCTTATAATCTCGGCTTCTCTCGGAGTTAAAGTATTCAAAACCTTTTCAAGTTCTATCTGCAGCCTGTACTGGTGCGTTTTCGTAACCGGATTAGGGCTGTTTTGATCTTCTATAAAATCTTCAAGCTTTGAATCTTCCTCTTCACCGACAGGTGTTGCAAGAGATACCGGTTCCTGCATCATTTTTAATATTTTTCTGACTCTGTCAGTAGACATTCTCAATATTTTGCCGTATTCTTCCGTCGTCGGTTCTCTTCCCTGATCCTGCTGGAATTTCTTTTTTAGTTTTGTAAGCTTTGAAATAAGCTCCTTCATGTGGACCGGAATTCTTATCGTTCTTGCCTGATCGGCTATCGCTCTGTTTATGGACTGTCTTATCCACCATGTCGCGTAAGTTGAAAATTTAAATCCTCTTTTCCATTCAAATTTTTCTACGGCTTTTGAAAGGCCGAGGTTTCCTTCCTGTATTAAATCGGACAATTCAAGACTGCTTATGCCGACATGCTTTTTTGCAATGGAAACAACGAGTCTGAAATTCGCCTCGATAAGTTTCATCTTGTCTCTGTGTATTACTTCTTCAAGCTCTCTTATTTTTCTGTCTGTTTCAAGAAGCTCGTCCGTAGTAATTGAAAAACCTTCTTTTATGTTTGTCTGTTTTGCCAAAAGATTTTCTATATTCGAAATATCTTCGGCCGTTTCAACGGCAACAAAATTACCAGACTGTTTTTTAAACGCAGCGGCAGTTATTTTTCCGGTTGAGAACTGTTTATACAAAGTCTGAAGTTTTGATACCGGCATTTTGTATTTTCTTTCTATTTTTTCAAGTTCAGAAGTTATGGCATTTAATTTGCTTGCCGTTATTTTTATTTTATTTATAAGTCTTTTTACTTTATCCTGGTTTAAATTCAGGCCGATTATGAGAGAAATTACTTCTCCTCTTAAAGCCGTCTTTTTTTCAGTGAGTTTTACCCTTTCTTTCTCGGAGATGCTTTTATGTTTTAATTTCTCCGAAACTGATTCTATATTTTTTTCAAGCTGCCCTATTTTCTTAACGGTTTCTTTTACTTTTATTCTCATGTTTCTGAGCTGCGCCGTAGATTTTCTTCCTCTGGGCATCAGTTCTTTTGGGGTCATTTCATCCTGTTCTATGAGCGTGTCCCAGCTTTTTACCTCTTTTATGATAAGAGGCGATTCCAAAACGATATATGTTAATTTTTTTTCATTCTCCCTCACATTTTTTGCAAGTTCGACTTCCACATTTCTCTGCAAAAGAGGAACTTTTGCCATTTCCGTAAGATACATTCTTACCGGGTTCATTTCATCATCATCGCTTGATTTGACGACTATATCCGAAGTTTCGGCAACATTTTTATTTTTCTTTGACGACTGCTGTTTGTCCACTATGTTTATTCCGAGTTCTCCGAGTCTTATAAACAAATTATCAACTTTTTCAGATGTCAGGTCATTTTCCGAAACATGTTTGTTTATTTCATCGTAAGTAACATAGCCCTGCTCTTTGCCCACCTCAATCAAACTTTTAAAAAGATCTTTTTTTGTCATTTCTTTTTCCCCGAACCTTTTATTTTAGAGGTTAATAATTTATATTCCTTAATTTTTTCGGCGTTGCCGGCGACTTTGCCTTCACTCATAAGCAATATTTCTTTTTCAAGCTCTTTTCTTCTGTTTTCAATCTTTTCAGACTCGATATCTTTATATAAAACACCGAAAATTTCTTCCAAGTCTCCCGGTTTGGAATCAGCTTCTATTGCAAGTTTTGAAAACCACTGGGCGTCGTCACTTTCAAGTTTTGAAAGTATCTCGGCTGCCGTTATATCTTCTTTGCCGCTCAAAAAACCGTATATTTTAATACATCTTTGCGACGTAAAAAATCCTTCTTTTATTTTATCGACAAAAATTCTGCATTCCGGCTGCAGCAAAAACCTGATCATTTTATCTTCAATTGAAACATCGTCTCTGCCGTCGGTATTTTTGATCAGCAAATCCTGCTTTGTTATTCTTTCAGTTTTAAAAATTTTTCTTTTTTTCAATTCCTGCCAAAGGATTTCCTCTTCAAGATTGAGTCTTTGAGAAACTTCTTTTATATAATCTCTCTGTATTATCGCATTCTTATTTTTTATTATAAAATCAAGCAGCACTGAAGCTGCTTTTGCCTTCGCCGACGGAATTTTAATATCATTGCCGCCCGCGATTCTGTCTATCATAAAATCTATAGCCGTTTTTGATTTTGCTTTAAGCAGATTATCAAAAGCCTGTCTGCCGTGCTCAAGCAAATATTCATCAGGATCAACTCCCTCCGGCATAGAAGCTGTTTTTACCGGTATATCGTTGTCGGCAAAAATTTCCAGAGCCCTGTAAGTAGCGCTCCTTCCTGCATCATCGGAATCAAAAAGAACAACAATCTCGCTTTCGCCGTAACGGGCAATAAGTTTTGCCTGCTGGGCGGTAAAAGAAGTACCCAGTGACGCAACCGCTCCGCTGACTCCGTACTGCTGAGTCATCACGACATCCATATAACCTTCAAGAAGAATAATTCTTTTATCTTTTTTTAAATCCTGCAAAGTCTGGAATAACCCGTACAAATTTGCAGATTTTGAATAAACCGGCGTTTCCGGAGTATTCAGATATTTTGTTTTACTGTTCGTTAAAGTTCTGCCGCCGAAAGCAATAACTCTGCCCTGTATATCCAATATCGGAAACACAAGTCTGTCCGACATATACTCAAAGAACCTTCCGGAATCTGTTTTTACGGCAAGTCCGGCTTTTGCCAATTCTTCATAAGAATAGCCCTTTTTCAAAGCAGATTCAAGTAGTTTTCCGTTTGGAGCATATCCTATTGAAAATTTTTCTATAGTAGCGTCGCTTAATCCGCGGCTTTGCGCATAATCTCTTGCTGTTTTTGCAGCCGAAGTTTCAAGAAAGCACCTGTGATAAAATTTCGCAGCGCTTTCAAGTATTTCGAACAATCTTGCTTTTTCCGAAAGAGCGACTTTATCTTCTTTTGATTCCTGTATCGTTATTCCGCTTTTCTGGGCCAGTTTTTTAACAGCTTCAATCCACGGAATATTTTCAATAAGCATTACAAACTTAAAAACGTCGCCTGCCGCTCCGCATCCGAAACACCTGAAGATACCTTTTTCGGGGCTTACGACAAAAGAAGGCGTTTTTTCGTTATGAAAAGGGCAGCAGCATTTCCAGTTTTTCCCTGCTTTTTTTAAATCCGGGACATATTCCTGTATAACATATTCTATACCGGAAGAAGCCCTTATCTGATCAATAACGCGTTCTGAAATAGCCATTAAGCCAACTTATATATTTTTTATCTCTTGAATCTTCTGAATCCGGAACACTCTATGCAGTCAAGTCCTCCGTATTTTTTTTCAAGAGAGTCAAGCAAAAGATTAACGCCGAGATTATCCGAAGAGATATGTCCGGCTATTATAACGTTTATTTTATTTTTTACGGCATTATTATAATTTTTTTCGCTCATATGCATGCCGACGATTGTGCCGACTCCGGCAACCGCAAGTTTTTCTATTATTTCAGTCGGACCTTCAGTTCCGCCGGTCATATCGACAAATATTTTACCGCATTTTGATTTATCTGTCCCGTTAAGTATATAAGGGCCGTTATCGTATGTTTTTGCGTATTTATATTCCGGAATATTTTCCAAGAAAGAAATTATGTCTTTTAAATATCTTGGCTGGAGTTTATCAAGTTCTTTTTGAAGAAAAGTTGTAACATTGTTGTCTGCGACCGTATGAGCCGTCATCAAAGGAATATCAAGGAGTCTGGCTGCGTCAAATACTCTCTGGTGGTTCTGTCCGCTTACGCTTCTTCCTACTTCCGATGCCCTTGACGAAATATAACTTTCGGCAATATTTATCGGAACGCCCTGTCCTTTAATTATTTCAGACTGCATATTTATAACATTGTGAAAAGTTGAATAGGCTTTGCCTTCCGGATGATGGGCAAGAACCATGTCTATTTTTTTGCCTGACAATCTCAGTTGGTTTGCAAGCAAAAGCTCCGGTGATTCTATGTCTATCCCGACCATGACTGATTTAATTTCTTCATTGCCGGTTCCGTAAATTATTCTTGAATCATAATAAGGATTTGTCAGAGTTTCTTTATCGAAAAAGGATTTTTTCTCATCATCCAGACTGTCATAATCTTTATTTTTTTCTTCAAGCAGAGTTCTTACTTCTTTTTCTCCGCGCGGATCATTTTTAATTCCGTTTTCGATAAAAAATTCATACATTTGCTTTAAATTCATTTTTACCTTCCAAATACAAAAATACAAGAGAGGGTAGATTATACAATATACCCTCTTGTATTTTGTAATTTAACTTAAGCAACAACTATTTTGACCAGTTATTGTCTTTCATCATTTTCCTGCGAATTTTTCTTTTAGCTTCAGCAAGCTTTTCTTTTCTGAGTACGCTCGGAGATTTGTAGAATTCTCTGTTCTTGATCTCCTGCATTATACCGCTGCCTTCGCATTCTCTTTTAAATCTTCTTATGGCTTCCTCTATAGATTCGCCATCTCTGACTTTAACGCTGACCATTGAAACTTACACCACCTTTTTGTATAAAATCAATCTTTATTAGCCCGGAGGCCATGCAAAAGTTCTGCCGCCAAGTAAATGATAATGTAGATGAAAAACTGTCTGGCCGGCATCAGCTCCGCAATTATTTACAAGTCTGTATCCGCCTTCCAATTTCTTCTGCTTTGCAATCTGTGAAGCGGCTATCTGTATATATCCCAGAAGTTCTGCATTTGTACCGTCTACTTCGTTAAGACAGGCTATATGTTGTTTCGGTATGATTAGTATATGTACGGGAGCCTGCGGATTTATGTCCTCAAAGGCAAAAACTTTATCATCTTCAAAAACTTTATTTTTAACGGGTATTTCTCCCGATATAATTTTACAGAAAATACAATCTTTCATAATTTAGATTTTTGATTATATATATTTTGGAATATTAAAACAAGCATTATTTTTAAGCGGCGGCAAGTATTTTCCTTGTTTTTTCAAGCTCTTTTTCCAAATTAAGGCTTACATTCTGCCTAAATTCGTCACCAGGCTGAGGCATATTGTCAGATTCATATATAAAATTTATATATTTTTCAATTAATTTGTATTTAGCAGGGCTGATGTCTGATTTTGCTATTTCCGCCAACACTTTATCTCCGGAAGCAAAAACAGGATCGGCTCTGAAATACTGCCCCATCTGCTGCCTTAACCCGTCACGCGAATCGGCAGAGTTTTCAATCACAAAAATCACAGATTTCAAAATATCGGAAGGAATTGAATTTATTCCTGCGCCGTTTTGAGTTTTAATTTCTGAAACAAGACTTGCAAAATATTTTGAAAAATCGGCCAGTATATCGGATGTTTGTTGTTTTGTCTGCCCGGACAAAATTTCGGCATTAAAACCGGCAACATCGTCAAGATTATTTTTCATTTCGGAAATGCTTATTTCAGCAGCAATTTTTTGGGCAAACTCAATAAGTTCCTGTTGATCCGCGCGGGCGTGAAATTGTTCGTAAGAAGCGCCGGAATTGCTCATCAGAAAATTATATTCGTCTATTTCGTGGGCGCAAAGCATTGTAAGTATTTTTGCCCTTTCTTCATCCTGAAGAGTTTCGAGTTTTTTCAAAAACATTTCGCTTATATACAGAACAGCCGAGTCTTCTTTAACGTCAACCGTTGCAAAAGAATAAGTGTTTTGGTTAACAAACAAATCTTTTGAAGGAGAAACTTTTATTTCAACCTTTGAAACTCCTAAACCGTTTTGTATCATTTCTTTAATGTCGGAAGCTTCGCTTTCAAGAAGATAAGGAGTTTCCCGAGATAACAAGACTCCGAAATCATATGCTCCGCTGTTATATAAGCTAAGCAAAATTTCCGTAGCAAAACCGGCATACTCATCAGCCGCGGAAGCACCCGTGACGTACTGCAACAGCGCTTTTATATTTTTTCCGAGTGAAATCAAAGGCATTATTTTATTTTTATACTCCGGATCATAATAATTTGCAAGTTCCGCTTCTCTGCCGTCCGGATGTTCTATAACGGCATGTTTGTCTATAATCCCGAGAATCAAAGACTGCCAGAATTCCGAAAGATTTAAAAAATTAGAATGAGCGGCAATTTTTACGGAATTAATAAAAAAGTCGGAAACAGTAACGGACCCTATATCCAGATATCCTTTTCTTATTATTGCAGATTCTTCGGCCAAACCTGTCATTTGCTCCTGCCTGCCTTCAAGAAAATACAAAACGCTTAAATATTTCAAATTTAAACCGGTATTTTTTGAGTCGTCTTTATTCATTTTTTCTTTTAACAGTCCGACAGTTTCATCAAGCGTTTCTTTATCATCGGCGCTTAAAAACTCTTTGTTTGCCCTGAGTTTTTCAGCCATAACTCTAAGTTTTGAAAGCATTAACGATTCTTCCGGAGACAATTTTTCAACTTTTCCCAACGCCTTTAATATTTTTTCCACGGTTAAAAACTGAGCCCGCATTATAATTTTATTGTATTCATACGATTTCTTTAAAATACCGTCGAACAGCTGAGTATCGGAAAGAATATCCAGAAACAAAGGAAAATCCAATCCTTCCGAATTTAATTTATCAATAACGGACTGCATAGTCTTAACAGACTTTATTTTATCTGCTTCAGCCGCAAACTGCTGCGTTCTGCTTTTTATTTTGGCATATAAACGGGCTCTCAGTGTTTTCGGATCCATACTTTCATAATCTTCATATTCCTGCCCGCCTTCACCGTCCGATATTTTATAATATCCGTTAGCAACGACAGATATATTCTTATTCAGAAGATATCCGTCCGAATTATAAACAACAAGCACTTTATCTCCCTCTCCGGCAAAATACGGCTGGAAAAGAACATCCATCATTGTCGCGCCTGCCGGCACATCAACAACATACACCTGGTTTAGATATTCCACAAAACACGTAATATTTTTATTAAACTCTATCTTGCTTTTTATGTTGTTAAAATTGCCGCAAAAATCATCGCTTATATTTTCATCGTCGGTTGTTATTAAAAATTCCTTGTCTTTTATTTTTTTAACAAAAACTCCTCCGTAATACATTTCTTTTTTGGTTTTGCCGAGTTTATATATGAAATGCGGTTCTTTAACGTCGCTTTTTTCAGGATCATATCTGCCGAAAGTTTCATCCTGGTATGCTTTCATTGAGTAAATACAAGACTCTATCGGAACGCTTGTTTTCCCTTTGGCATAGGCAATGTCAAAATTATATTTTATTCTCTCAAGTTCTCGCGTATTTTCGCTTTCGGTAATTTTTTTAGAAGTTTTTTGTTTTACAAATTCTTCGACTGCCCCAGCCAAATCCTGGGTATTTACGTCGCTGCCGTTGACGATAATATGAAGTCCTAAAAGATCCCTGACCTGCTGTAAGAATTCTTTTTTCATATCGGGGTCCTCAACGTCAAAATATTTTCCGAATAAATCCTTTGAGGTTTCATATCTTCTGCCGGAAGTCATTTTTTCAAATACGCTGTAAGGCGTTTTAACTCTTGATTTTATAATGATATGTTTTAAATTAAATCCTCTGTACGCCAAAAATTTTTTCAAATCGCCTACAATTTCATTATCTTTAAATTCGGTAAGCTGCATAATATCCGCACCGTATATTTTTTTTATCAGTTTTAAAATATTGAGATATTCAAGCGGATTATTCGATATAAATATATTGTTTCTTGCATATTCATATGCGCCGCTTCCCAGAATACGGTATATAGACGGAAGATAAATATTGTACATTGTCTCAAGCCATTCGGCTCTAAGTTTATCGTCTTCAGTTTTTGTTTTGTCATCATTCTTCTTTGTTTTTTCGATCATATAGGCAAAAAGCGCCAGAAGAGTCTGTGGATTATCCGACATCTTAACAATGTTATCCCAGTAATTCTGCAAAGTTCTTATGCCGTCCAACTTAGAATATTCCGGCAGTTTTTCTATCTTTTTTATAACTTCTATCGATTTTTTTACAACATTAACATATTCTTTTATTTTTTCTATATTGCCGTTTCCCGAAATCTTTGGAAAATCATAAAAATTGTTCAATGTCTCGTCATCCAGACCGCTCAGAAGAACTATGGCTTTTGCTATATTTGCAACTTCGGTATTGTCTTCTGTGTCCCTTATGTTTACAAGCAGATTCTCGACGTGTCTGTATTTCCTGTAGGCAGCTTTGAAAGCAGCTCCGTCTCCGGGGTTTGCGTATATAAAAGCTTCCGTTATCTGTAAAAAATCAGATGAGTCAAAACCATGCTTATGTTCATCTGCGGCGGTTTGAGAAATATCCATATTTATAAAATCGTTTATCATTTTTCTGGCTTCAGTTTCATTTTTCAATCCGTATTTGTCGAGATTATCATAAAAATCAGTCCATGTATCTTTAGGTTTTTCAAATCTCACGAAAGACAAGCTTCTCCATGCATTATAAATATTGTCCAGCGTTTCCGAAGGGATTGATTTGACGTTTGCCCTTATAAATTCGATCTGTTTTTCAACTCCTTTTGGAAGATTAATAGCATAAGCTTCATCACCGGGAAGACCGGATAAATATTCAAATATAATTTCTTTCAGTTTTGATTCAAGGGCAAGTATTGTATATCTTGTATTGAACGATTTGCCGGATTTTGAATCATGAGACTGAACAAAAGAATTTCCTATCCAGCCAAATCCGTTTACAGAAACGGCATAATAATTTTTTGTCATGCTTCTTATAAGTTTTAATGTCTGTTCTTTATTTTCAAGAGCCTGTCTCAACAAACTTTTAAGATATTTATTTATAAGTTTAATGTTTCTGTTTTCACCGGACGCGGATGATGAAGCCGGAGTATCATAGATGGGGTCATAATCAAGGAAAACGGCAATTCCTCTTTCATCCGGTATAGTGCTCATATTCTGTTTATTTTCATAACTGCTTGAATATTTTGTCACGGCGTATGTTTCAAGGCCTATTGTGCTTAAAACAAACGAATATATCGGAGCAAATTTTTCATCAATCAATATTGACATATCTTCATTCGGAGTAACTATGTCATAATATATGTCGGAATCATACATCATATTTCCTTTCCCGAGAGAGCCTCCGACTATTATGTCAAATAAGCTTCTGTCCATCTGTATATTGTAATTATCGTTGGCAATTCTAACTGCGATATCAACGGCCTTATCCATTACCGCTTTTACTTTTTTGGCATACTCTATACTGGTAATGCTTTTGTTTCTAAACTCATTTTTAAAATCGGAAAGCTGTTTTTGCAAATTTTTTATTTCCTCTTTGCTGCCGCTGCCTATGTAAGGCGTAATTCTTTTATTTTTCAACTTCCTTTTTTCATCTTCAAAAACAGTTTTATATTTTTTGCCGTACAGAGAAACCAGATCCCTCTGCGTATCAGTCATATATCCCAAATGCAGCACATTCAACATCGTATATCCTTTGAGCTTCTCATAAGGTATGGCAAGCGCGATCTTATCCTGCCAGTCGTAATAATCAATTTCAACGGCTTTGTCTCCGGCCTTATTGACTCCGATAATGGCACCTATATCCGCATTTGCAGGATCTGTCAGCGATGAAGTTAAAACATCTCCCGCTTCATTTAATTCGAGTTTTTTGCCGGCAAATAAACACGCCATAAGCAAAACAAGATCACCGGAATTGACGCCTTTTATTTTATTTTGGGCATTAAGCAGTTCCGCACATGCCGCAAGTATTTTTCTTTTTGCATTTCTGTTAAGGCTGTTTATAAATTTATTGAACTGCTTAGAAGAAACTTCACCGTCGTTTAACATTCTTACTATCCAGTACAGCGGATATTTGGTAATATGAGGATCGAAATTATTCAGATATGTTATAAATTCATACGGATCATTCAAAATATCAACGTATACCTGATCGCTGAGAGTGTTGCTCAAGTTTTCCTGTGACAAATCAAAAAAGACGCATGACTGGACAATACTTTCATTGTTTTTAAAATATGCATAAATACCGTTGAACGTATCGCTTTTTTTTGAGATAATATCATCAACAAAAAATATTTTTTTATCCTTTATATCGGATTCGTTTTCAACTTTAAACCTTCCTGTTTTTGATTTATCATCATCGGAAATTTCTTCTACCTCGACTACTTTTATTCTTATTGAACTCTTTTTCGCTCTTAAGCCATGCTCTATGCTTTTAACTATCTCCTGCATATACTTCTGTGTTGATGATTTTCTGTAAGCAATTACATATTCTCCGTGATAATCGGGCTGATTTTCTATCTGTTCGAAAATAGAATCTGCCAAGGTTCCGGCATACTGATTTATTTTCTGCATGTTGCCGGATCTTATTGCAAGCCAATCCGACTTTACCGAAGGATCATATGCCGACGAAGCCTGTACTATTGAAATAACATCGCCGTATTCAGACCGTCCGTAATTGACATCATGAATGACATTTGCAAGATCTATAAGAAGTTCTTTTTGGTGTTTTATTTCATCAGAACTTATAACTCCTTCCGCATATCTGCTGTTTAAAAATCTGTGAAATGACGACGTGGCATAAGGAAGCTGTTTTTTTAATAAGTAATCGTTAAATTTGGCAAACTTTCCGGAAAGAGCCGATTTCTCAAGTATTTCATGTATTACAAGGCTTTGGAAAAAATCTTTTATTCTCTTTTCCGAATCCCTTTGAGTTTGGCCTCTTACGTCATTTTTTAAATACTCTATTAAATCGGAATGAATAAAAAATGTTTTTTTATCATAATCGACATATGCCAGACAGCCGTATTCCGTACTGTGTCCGAAAGTATCATCCTTTTTGCCTATAAGATACGGATATTTTCCTATTACGATATCAAAATAATTTATTCCTTTTTTGCTCAATGCGTCTTTTACGGCAGATTCATATTCAAATTCCGAATTATCTGTTTCGAAAAAGAATAAATAACCTAATACAGCCTCTCTTATGCTCGGGAGCAATACTCCCTGAGTATCAAGCAGAAACAATGCTCTTGCCAGATAATCGTTTTCTCTAAACTGCGGATATTTTCTTATTTCCGACGTTTTTAATGCCTGCACTATCAGCATTTTTAAATTTGTGCCCAGTGCGGTTGCGCTTTGAATATTTTGGCCGTCAACCTCAATATTGCCCTTTTTATATTTTATTGTTCGTGATTTGCCGTCTGTTTTTTTTATGGCAAATGATGCTTTTTCCCTGCGGGCATCATATGAAAAACTGATTGTCTGTTCAAATCCCCTTTCTTTGATAAGCTGATTGAATATTGAAGATATTTCCTGCCAATTTTTTCCTGATTGTCTTAACGAATAAATAATTTCTGCAAGATCCTTTGCAAAAGGCACCGGGTATTTTTCGGCCATAGGCATTGCCGCTATTGCATTTTTATCTGCGGCTGCCTGCGCGGCAATATCGCTGAAATAACGTTTCTGATATCCGTCATTCCCGGATGTTATCTTCGGAATGATTGAAATATATGAAATTTTATTATCATAAAGTATCTTATTTATTCCGGATGTATGAAATCCGCCGGCAACAACTATTTTTATCTTTTTTGCATTTGGCAAATTTTTTAATATTTTGTCCGTATTTTCATATCTTCCCAAAAGAGGCTGCCGGTTTACGGCGCTGCCGGCGTCACTTGAAGATAAAATATTTTTACCGAAAATATCGTTTCTCTTTAAATTTAATTCGTTGAATGCTATTGCGGCATCCGCATAAGGCATAAGCGCAGTAAAATCGTCTTTTAAAAAATATTTACTGTATAATTTATGAAAAAGAGTGATATTTTCCTTATAAGTTTTATATTCCGACAGACTTATATTTCCCAACAGAAGATTTTCATAAATACTGACAAAATTATTTAAAAATACCGCATCCTTCTGCACTGCATATTCACAATATGACAGAAGCAGATCATTTATTATCTGCCCTTCCTCATAAACCAATTCGACCGGACTTATAAGACTTGTGCGTTCAAAAAGATCTATCAAATTGAACAAATCGGGATATTTTGAATATCTTTGTGAAAACGGAACTTTAGCCGTTATATATGAAAAAACCATACCTATGTCGGCAAGATTGCCGGAATCTTTTAAGAGATCGCTGTATTCGCTGTAAGAAACTTTGCTTTTTAAAACAGCAAGAAGCTGCTGGAGCTGGTATTGCGCTTTAACTTTATCTGCCTTTTTATTGCGCCTTAGAATGTCGGAGTAAAGATTAAAATTGATATATTTTTCTTTATTGAGTCCCGCTTTGCCGATTTCAACGTCAAGCCTGTCATAAAATTTAGCGGCATCTATTTTTTTACTGCGGTATTTCCCGTAAGATCTTAAAATTCTTCTTTGGTTTGCATTTAGATATTTATCGGCGAGAATTTTTATATTTTTTTCTTTTACTTCCAGCAAATCCTTTATCTTTTTCTGATTTTCAATTAAGAATGCGAAATTTTTTATGCTTGCGGCATATACCGCGCCGTCCTCAAGAGGTTTTAAAATTTTATTATTGCCGTAACCAAAATATTCGGCGCCGCTTATAATATTTTGACCGTAAAGGGCATTCATAACGGTATCAGCCGAATTTTTATCTATATTTTTATAAAATTCCGGCATATTTACATTACGGTTTGCGCCTTCAATGTAAACATCCACGTCTTCGTATTTATTTGCAATATAATTTAAAAGTTTATATGTATTTTCCTGAACTTCTTTGTGATTGTGAAGATCCTGTATATTTATTACAACCGTATCGCTGTTAAAAAAATTGGCCGACGTTACCTTCCCGAATGCATCAAGCCCCGATGAAGGGCTTACTGAAGCTCCTGAGGCATCTGCAGGCAATGAAGGCGCCAAAAGGGCAAATGCAATTAAAACCGACAAAAATTTTTTTATCATATTTCACTCCAAAATAAAAAGACTGACATTTCTGTCAGTCTTTTTAAACGGCTTTATAATATACGATCGCATCGCTGACCGTACTTACGGCGATGAATGAATTCAAATTCATAATATATTCGCTTAACCCGCAATGACGTGTTCGATGCCGCCAAATATCGCAGTAAAACAAAACTGCGCCGCAACAACTTTCATAATTTCTTAATATTGTTTTATTATCGTCGGAATAACGATTGTCTGAAAAATTGAATTGAGATCCCGCGTTTAAAGCATCGGTAAATAACGCTGCCGGACTTTCCGATGATTTTGCCTGCTTGGCTGAGATTGTGGCAGAAAAACTTTTGTAAATCTGATCAGTAACGAATTCTTCAAAACAGGAAGACTCGCCATTTTGAATTCCAGACGCAATTAACGAGGAGGCACTTCCAAGAAGCATAAGCAAAGCGATGATAAAACAAAATACTTTACCCATAGCATTTACACTCTCTATTTCAAAACTGCCGGAACGTCAAAAACAACCGCTCCCTTTCTAGATAATATCCTAACATATTTTATTGAAAAAAGCTTGTACTTCTTTATATTCTTGTTTAATTCTTCAGATATCAGTTTTTTCATTAAAGATTCGGAAACTACGGTTGTAATGCCCTCGGCAAGTATAAATATTTTGCCGTTTTCTATATGTGAATATTTCAGATTCATTGAATTTATAACCGTTGCAAGAAACGGATTTGTGCGCCCCAGAATATTGAGCTGCGAAACTATAAGTCTTGCAACAAATTCTTCTTTAGTCACGTGATGTTTGTCTTCCACCGACTGTCTGGCGGTATCAGAACCTTCGATTTCTATAAGCTGCCTTTGCTCATAATCTTCTTTTGAAATACGCTGGTAAAAATAACTTTTTACGTCATCTATATTCTGAAGCATTCGCAGTGAAACGTTAAACTGCGGGTCAAATGCCGTGATAACTATGATTTTAACATCCGCATCGGAACTTAATGCTATTCTTGTAACTGCAAAAATACCGTTTTGAAGCGAGCTGACTGCTTCCGAGAAAACCTTATTTTCAGAAGAAACTATGTTATTCATCGGCATATCAAGATAAACAGTATCTTTTACAAGATACGCCTTGCTTTCGCAGCCGGATTCTTTTTTCACAAGTTTTTCAATATCAGGCAGAAGAGTTTCTTTTGGATAACTCGGCCCGCATGAAGACAAAAGAACGGCGCAAAACCCGATAAGCAATAAATCCTTAAACATTCTTGCTCTCTTGCAGATTTTTATCTCCGCTTATTGTAATATTTGTATCAAGCACAGGTTGTTCTTTGCTTTTTCCGTGTTTGGCAAAAATTTCATTTATATCATCATAATCTAATTCTTCTCTGTTAAGCAGGGCGTTTGCCATCTCATCAACTATCGCCCATTCATTTTTAAGACATTCATTGACTTTTACAAGACAAGAATTCAATATTTTCATAGTCTGAGAATTTAATTTTTCTTTTAAATCAGTCGACATATTTTCAGGCGGAATAACAGTAAAATCGCCTATAAATCCTTCTTCTCCCATACCGAACTGCCAAACCATGGCATGAGCAATCGTCATTGCTTTTTTAAAATCTGAAGCTACGCCTGTGGACGTTGTGCCGTATTTTATTTTTTCAGCGCTGTAACCTGCAAGACTTACTATTATGTCGGCTATTAACTTCTCTCTGTTCTGCGTATGAAGCTCTTCTTTCGGATTATGAGAAACAAGTCCAAGAGCCTGTCCTCTCGATTTTATAGTAGCTTTAAATACGTCATCTGTCGGATGCAGATAATAAAGCGTAACAGCATGGCCTGCCTCATGAAAAGCCGTCATTTCTCTTTCTTTATCGGTCATCATAATATGGCTTTCAAGCCCGAGATCTATTCTGTCCATGGAATCGGAAATATCATCCATGGTTATAATATCCTGTCCTTTTCTCGTAGCTATTAAAGCTGATTCTTTTATTATATTTTCTATTTCGGCCGGCGATTTATAAACAGATTTTTTTGCAAGTCTTGAAACATCTATATTGCTTTCGGCTTTAACTTTTTTAAGATAGAACTTAAACAAATCTTCTCTTTCTTTTAAATTAGGCAGATTTATATAAATTTTTCTGTCAAATCTTCCAGGTCTTAACAAAGCTTTATCCAAAACGCTTTCATTCGCATTTGTAGCGGCTATGACTATAATATTATGTTTTCTGCTTTCAAGACCGTCAAGCTCAACCAAAAGCTGGTTCTGCGTGCTGTTGGTTTCTTCTCCGCCGCCCATATATGAAAATGTTCTTCCACGGCCTATTACTTCAACTTCGTCTATAAAAAGAATGCATGCTCCTTCGGCATAAGCAAGTTTTCTTGCTTTGTCAAAAAGCTGTCTTACTCTTGAAGCTCCGACTCCGACAAAAACTTCAACAAACTCGCTGCCAGACATTGAAAGAAAAGGCATTTTTGCTTCAGTGGCAATTGCCTTTGCAAGCAAAGTCTTTCCGCAACCCGGAGGGCCCATCAAAAGAATTCCCTTAACTATTTTACCGCCTATTTTTTTTATTCTCGGAGCATCTTTTATAAGCTGAACAACTTCCATCGCCTCTTTTTTAACGGCTTCAAGACCGACTACATCGCTGAATTTTACGTTTATGTCGCCGGCTTTGATTTTATTTTTTTTAACTTTGCCGAAAGCGCCGCTGAAAAAATAAAGATAAAGTCCTACAAAAATCATAGCATGCACGGCGCCTATAAAAAGCTGCACCGGAAGCGTCGCAAGAGTCATGTTCCTGTAAAAAGATTCAAGTCTGCTCAAGCCCCATATGGAAAGAACTATCATTAAAAGAATACCGAATATTATTGAAAGCTTAACCCAGTTGTCCATTAAAAATATTTTTATTTTTTTCATTTTATAAAACTCCGCCAAGATATTTTTTTTAAAAAACTTAATTTCGAGTTCTGAGTATTATAATATATTTAAATTTTCAAATAAAGTATTTCGTTTGACAAGATTTTTAAATTTTGATAGACTCTTTGACATTGTCAGTATTACATGACGTTTTTTGTCAGTATTTAAGGGCCCGTAGCTCAGTTGGTAGAGCACTTCACTTTTAATGAAGCTGTCGCGCGTTCAAGTCGCGCCGGGCTCACTCTTAAAGTGCCCCCATCGTCTAGGGGTTAGGACACATGATTTTCAATCATGCAGCAGGAGTTCAATTCTCCTTGGGGGCGCTCCTGAAAATACAATGTTTTTACATATAGAATTCGTTGATTTACACTCCAAAAATATCAGTTTAAAAAACACAAAAGAACTTGTATCGTTCTGGAAATCGGTCAAAAAAGATCTTGAATCCAGAGTTTCCCATTTTGAATCCATAAAAAAAAATGCATCCGACGAAGAAATATTCGCTGAACTTTCTTTCTGCATATTTACTCCGCAGTCTAAAGCATTATCATGCTGGCAGGCCGTTAAATCTCTTGACCAAAAAAATCTTCTGCTAAAAGCCGACGCTTTAAAACTTGCAAAAAATATAACAGGCGTAAGATTTCACAACAATAAAGCAAAATATCTTGTTGAAGCAAGAAATCTTTTTACCGAAAAAGGTAAAATAAAAATCAAAGATAAAATTTTATCTTTCGAAAACGATTTTGAATTAAGAAAATGGCTTGTTGCCAATATAAAGGGATTCGGATATAAAGAAGCCGCACACTTTTTAAGAAATATCGGAATGGGACAAAATCTTGCTATCCTTGACCGCCATATACTGAAAAATTTATGTTTATTCAAAGCAATAGACGAAGTACCGGAAACGCTGACCGTAAAAAAATATCTTGAAATAGAAGAAAAAATGAACATCTTCTGCAAAAAGGTAAAAATTCCTATGACGCATATGGATTTACTTTTGTGGTGTATGCAGACCGGCGGTATTTTTAAATAAAAGGAGTTTTCAAAAATGGATAAAAAAGCTTTGACAAAAATACATTACGGAATGTTCATAATAACTTCAAGTTTTGAAGGCAAATCAGGCGGACAGATAGCAAATACCGTTTTTCAAATAACTTCAGATCCTGCCACTGTCGCAATAAGCATATCAAAACAAAACAACACTCACTTTCTTCTTGAAAAAAGCGGTAAATTTGCAGTTTCATGCCTTACCGAAGAAGCGTCTTTTGAGTTTATAGGGAAATTCGGATTCAGAAGCTCAAGGGATTTTGATAAGTTTGCGGGAACTAATTTCATATACGGACAAAACTCGATCCAGGTTGTAACAGACTTTGCAAACGCTTATTTTGAAGCAGACATAATTTCCGTTTTGGATACAGAAACCC
>CAYTCB010000006.1:0-25545 GCA_964436195.1 uncultured Elusimicrobiaceae bacterium | reverse complement strand
ACCTTTATCCGGAGATATCAAATAAATAAGTTTTTTTCCTGTTAAATTTTTGGCTTTAAAAAATGATTGCTCAAGCTCATTGCCGTGTTTTGTTAGAAGTTTCTGAACAACTCTTTTCACTCTCTCGGCATACGGTTTGTTTTTTTCAACAGCCGTCTGGGCTTTTTTTATTTTGGATGCGGCTATCATTTCCATAGCTTTTGAAATCTGAGCTATATTGCTTGCCGTTTTTATTCTTTTTTTTATTTGTTGAAACTTTCTGCCATTTTTACTCCGTCAAAAGATATATTGCTTTTTCAGTTTAAATAACCGTTTTTTTGCATTCTTCTATTCTTTTTTTAAGTTCAGAAAGAGTGTTTTCATCAAGTTTTTTATTTTCTGATATTTTTATTACAATATCTTTGTAATTGGTTTTTATAAAATCAATTATTTTGCTTTCTATTTCCAAAACTCTTTCAACAGGCACATCGTCCATACATCCCGATGTCGCCGAATATATCGCTATAACTTCCGATACTTCGTCATACGGCTGATACTGAGGCTGCTTTAAGATTTCAGTTAATATCCTGCCTCTTAAAAGTTTTTTCAACGTATCGTCGTCAAGATCAGAACCGAACTGCGCAAAACTCTGAAGTTCTCTGAACTGTGATAATTCAAGTCTTACAGGCCCTGCAAGCTGTTTCATCGGTTTTGTCTGGGCCGCTCCGCCGACTCTTGAAACTGATAACCCTACGTTTAAAGCAGGTCTTATTCCGGCGTTAAATAAATCGGCTTCAAGATATATCTGTCCGTCTGTAATTGATATAACGTTTGTTGGAATATACGCCGACATATCGTTACCCTGAGTTTCTATTATAGGAAGCGCCGTGAGAGTTCCCCCGCCGTTTTTATCAGAAAGTCTTACCGCTCTCTCCAAAAGCCTTGAATGAAGATAAAAAATATCGCCCGGGTATGCTTCTCTTCCGGCCGGTTTTCTTAATAAAAGAGATAATTGTCTGTATGCCCATGCATGTTTTGTCAAATCATCATAAACTACAAGGACGTCTTCGCCTTTATCCGCAAAATATTCACCTATCGCGCATGCCGCAAAAGGAGCAACGTATTGAAGAGAAGCAGTATCTGAAGCCGTTGCTGAAACGACTATCGTATAATCAAGAGCTCCTTCTTCTTTAAGTTTTGCCACTATTCTTGCTATGTTAGATCTTTTCTGGCCTATGGCGCAGTAAATGCAAATTACTTTTTTAAGTCCCAAATCCTGTTTTTTCTGGTTTATTATTGTGTCTATCGCTATTGCTGTTTTTCCGGTATTTCTGTCGCCTATTATAAGCTCTCTCTGTCCTCTTCCTATCGGAATCATGGCATCAATCGCTTTTATTCCGGTTTTTATAGGGCTGTCAACGGGGCTTCTTTCGATAATGCCCGGAGCTATTTTCTCAAAAGGATACAATTTACCGTCATTTATTTTTAATTCTTTTTCATCAAGAGGAAGACCCATCGGATCTATAACTCTTCCAAGAAGTTTCTCGGACACATTTATACCGAGAATTTTTCCGGTTGTAGTAACTTTCATTCCTCTTGTAACTTCGATCTCAGAAAGCAAAACTATGTAGACCGCGTCCTCGTCAAGATTTAAAACGAGTCCTTTTGCTTTATTTTCAAATTCGACTTCTTCTCCGTATCCGGCGCCCGATAATCCGTTTGCTCTGACAATTCCGTCGCCAACAGTATCAACAATTCCGAAATTTTCAAGTTCCGGACTGCTGTTTACGGAATTCAGTTTATCTTCAATTTGTTTAATAAGTTCTTCTGGTTTCATAAATTCTCTCTTATATCTTTCATTATTTTTTTAACTATACCTGACACCGTATAATCAAGAGTATAATCGCCGAAATTTATTTTTATGCCTGCTCCTATTTCATCATCCTGTCTTGTAAAAACAATTTTTTTACCTGGAAACATCTCATAAAGTTTCATCTTTGAAGACTCAGGCATAACTCCCGCGTATTTTGCCGTTACAGTTGAGTGCCTCAAAGCATTATTCAAATGCCTGATAAATAACTTCATGTCAGGTTTTGACAAATTTGCAAGAATCCATTTCGAAACATCTTCCGATACATCTCCCTGCAGTGTTATTAAATAAGCAAGTTTTTTAATTTGTTCCTTTGTCATATCCTATTTTCTCTATTTTATCTATTGCTTTAACAAGAACAGCCGTTTTTTCCTGTTCCGTAAAAATCTCAGACAATACTTTTGAAACTATTTTCTGAGAAATATCAACTGACATTTTTCCTATCTGCATATTTGCTTTTTCAAACTCAGCAAGAGCCTGTTTTCTTGCTTCATCCAAAATATTTTCAGACTGTTTTTTTGCTTCCTCTGCGCTTTTATCTTTAATATCCTTAGCGACATTCTTTGTATTTTCTAGAATCTTATCGGCATCCGTTTTAGCTGTTTTCAAAATACCGATTTTCTTTGATTCGGCTTCCTGTAAGGTTTTTTTTGCATTTTCCGCATCTTCAAGCCCTTGCCTGATTCTCTTGCTTCTCTCATCAAGCATTGCCATTACGGGCTTGTAAAGAAAAAATTTCAAAAGAAAAAATATTATAAGGAAATTTATAATCTGCCCTATAAATAAGCCGGTCTCTAATCCGAATAAATTTAATATTTCCATGGTTTTTTACTTTAAAACAAAAGCTGAAACCAAAGCATAAATTGCGATTGATTCCGCAAATGCCATGGCAATAAGCATATTTGTCAAAACTTTTCCCGTAGCTTCCGGATTTCTTCCGATTGCTTCAACGGCTTTTGCGCCTATCAAACCTATTGCGATTCCCGGTCCGATTCCGCCGACTGCAACTACCATTGCGCCTGCCAATGTAACTGTCATTTTCTTCCTCCTGAAAATATATCTACAACTTGATTCTTAATGATGTTCATCCGTCATTATACTCATAAATACCATTGTAAGCATCGAAAAAACTATAGCCTGTATAAGCGCGACAAGTATTTCCAAAGCCATAAAAGGAATTTTTGCCAAAGCCTGCCCGAAAATTACGACTATTCCCGGTATAGGAATAGAAGCTATTATTGAAGAGACCGTACCGAGCACGACTTCTCCTGCCCAAATGTTGCCGAACAATCTGAAAGAAAAAGAAAGTATCTTTGTGAACTCGCCAATAAACTCTAAAAGTCCTACAAATAAAAATATCGGCAGCATCTTAAAAGATATAAATCTGCCTATATAAGATTTTATGCCAGTATACTTAACAGAATAAAGATGCGTAACGAATAAAGAAATTACGGCAAGGGCAAGCGTAAGATTTAAATCGCTTGTAGCAGTGCGAAAAAGTGCAACTCCGTCATGTTCTCCTGCTGCCGCTGAATGAAATCTTATAGTTTCAACTCCCGGTATAAGCCCCATAAAATTAGAAATCACTATCATCACAAAAAACGTCATTACCCACGGGAAAATATATTCGGCTCTTGAACCGGCAATGTCTTTTGTAGTGTTATAAAAATATTCTATAGACATCTCGCATATATTTTGGAATTTTTTTGGATAAAGCGAAACCGAAAATCTGAACGCGATAATTACGGCAACAATCACCGCATCCGTAATAACGGTCATAAGAACTGTATTTGTTATAGGAATTCCGAAAACGGTTGATATTACACTTGGAGCTATTGTCATACTAACATATCCTCATATAAAAAAACACATTTGTGACATATAATTTTTTGATTCTACTATTATAGCAAATCATTGTCAATAATTGATTGTTTTTTGTTTGATTTTAAATTGAATTTATCTATTATTTCCCCGGTAAGTTAACGGAAAACAACAGTTCATCAGCAAACTATACGTCTTTGTATCGTAAACTGGCGCATCACAGAGGGAATTCTACAACTAAAATAAAATAAAGTCAATAAAAAATCAAAAATTCTATGCTTCTCCGTATTGCAAACTCGTTGACTGCTCTCCGAGCAGATTTTCAAGTTCTTTTAAACAATCATCGCTGTATTTAACCAAATAATCGGTCTGTATAAGATAATCACCGTTTTGATAATCCTTGACGTCAAGAAAAACCTTTGACTTACCCGGATATTTTTTCAACACATCTATTATTTTTTCAGACATTTCATCATCAAGTGATATTTCGGAAACATGTATATGAAGCGTTCCAAGATTAGGCGGATATTTCTTTTTTGCTTCATCAACTGAGTATATTTCCTCAACAACTATCTGCCTTTTCCCCTGTTTATTCAACAATTTCCCTTTTAGAACAACAACTTTTTTTTCCTGTATGTAATTCCCTAATTTTTCAAATGTCTTCGGAAACATTACGCATTCTATATCGGCGTACAAATCCGCAAGCATAAAACTGGCAAATTTCTTTTTTTCTTCTTTTGTCACGAGCATTCTGACAGACATTATCATTCCGGCAAGGCGAATAATTTTTGCGGCAGCAAGACTGTTATTTTCCGGCGGCATCGGAATCTTATCAAATCTATACTGAGAAAAAGCTATCAGATCCCTTTTATATTTATCAAGCGGATGTCCTGAAACATAAAAATCTAAAACTTCTTTTTCGTAGTCAAGTGAAAGCGTTTCATCCAACGGGTCTGTTTTTTTCTCCAATGCCTGGTTTTTTTTGCTGAAAGTTTCTTCAGGCTCAAAAAGAAATCCCTGATCCGAATCGGCATTTTTTTTACTTTTTGCGGCTGAAGCCAGCGCATCTTCCATGTTTGCAAGAATATCAGCTCTTACCTGAAGCTTATTTTTACCGAAACTGTCGAAAGCTCCGGCTTTTGCAAGAGATTCTACAGTTTTTTTATTTACGGCACTCAAATCGACTTTTTCCAAAAAATCATCAAATGATTCGAATTTACCTTTTTCCTTCCTTGCAGCCGCAATGGCGTCGGCAGGTCCTTCGCCGACATTTTTTACTCCTATAAGCCCGTATCTTATATTTCCGCCTTCTATTGAAAATTTACCCTGTGAAAATTGAACATCAGGAGGCAAAACTTTTATGCCGAACTGTTTTGCATCCTCTATATACGACACCAATTTTTTTTCTTCGCCCTCTTTAGCTTTTGAAGCAGTTATTTCAGAATTCATCATAGCCGTCATAAATTCAAGAGGATAATGAGCTTTGAGATATGCCGTTTGATAAGAAACATAACCGTAAGCCGCGGAATGAGATTTATTAAATCCGTATCCTCCGAAAGTTTCCATATTGTCATAAATTTTATTTGAAATTTCTTCGCTCACTTTATTTTTCTTGCCGCCTTCAACAAATTTGGCCCTCTGTTTCTGTATCTCTTCGGGTTTCTTTTTCCCCATCGCTTTTCTCAAACCGTCGGCTTCGCCCGGAGTAAAACCGCCTATAGCCATAGCCATCTGCATAACCTGTTCCTGATAAACTATGCAGCCGTATGTGTTTTTTAATATTGGTTCCTGTGAAGGATGGTCATAAGTTATGCTTTTTCTTCCGTGTTTGCAGTCAACAAAAATATCAGGCATATGCGCATCCATTGGTCCCGGTCTGTAAAGCGCTATAAGAGCGATTATATCGTCTATATTTGAAGGTTTTAAACGTTTTGTAAGATTTTTTATACCGTCAGATTCAAGCTGGAAAACACCGTAAGTTTTACCTTCCTGAAGCAGCTTATATGTTTCTTTATCATCAAGATCTATTTTGTTTATATCAAAATCTTTTTCTTTCAGCCTTATAAGCTTTACGGCTTCGTCTATGATTGAAAGAGTTTTAAGCCCCAGAAAATCGACTTTAAGCAATCCCAATTTAGGCAAAGCATTGCCGTCATACTGTGTTGTAACTATATCTTTTGCGCCCTTTGCCAGAGGAGAATATTTTCTGATATCCTCGGGCGCCACAACCATGCCTGCCGCATGAACGCCTGTATGCCTTTTAATTCCTTCGAGTTTTCCGGCTATTTTTATGAGTTCGGCTATTTTATCATCACTCTTAATCAGTTTTTGCAATTCTTCAGAATTAATTTTTGCGTCGCCTATAGATGATCCGTTTGGAATGGCATTGGCTATTTTCTGTCCTTCAGTAGGAGAAAAGCCGAGTGCCCTTGCAACATCTTTCACCACAAGCTTTGATTTCATTGAACCGTAAGTTATTATCTGCGCACAGTTATTGTGTCCGTATTTATTGCGCACGTATTCTATGACCCTGTCTCTTCCGAAATCTGCAAAATCAATATCCAAATCAGGCATTGATCTTCTGTCAGGATTTAAAAATCTTTCAAAAAGAAGATTATATCTTAAAGGACAAATATCGGTAATCCCCAGGGTGTAAGCGACTATGGAGCCTGCTCCGGATCCTCTTCCCGGTCCGACCGGTATAGAATTATCTTTTGCGTATTTTATAAAATCCCATACAATCAGAAAGTACGAATCAAATCCCATTTTTTTTATAATTTTTAATTCATGTTCAAGTCTTTCGTTATGTTCTTTTTTTACCGTTCCGTATCTTCTTACAAGCCCTTCTCTGCAAAGTTTTTCAAGATAAGTATCCGGAGTAAAACCTTCCGGCACGTTATAATGAGGCAGAAGCAGCTGATCTGTTTTAATATTCAAATCTATTTTATCCGATATGATAAGAGTATTTTTTACGGCTTCCGGAACGTATGAAAACGCTTCAGCCATTTCCTGTGGGGATCTGTAATAAAAAAGATCTGAGCCGAACCTCATTCTGTCAGGATCATTTACAAGTTTATTTGTGTTTATGCACAGCAAAACATCATGATAATAAGCATCTTCTTTTTTGAGATAATGACAGTCGTTTGTTGCTACAAGAGGAATTGCCGTTTTCTTTGACAGCTCGATCAGCGGCGCTATTATTTTTTTCTGATCCTCAAGACCGTTATCCTGTATTTCCATATAATAGTTATCGCTGCCGAAAACATCTCTGTACCATAAAGCAGTCTTTGATGCTTCATCTATATTTCCGTCCAAAAGAAGACTTGAAACTTCCCCTGCGATACAGCCGGAAAGACACACCAAGCCTTTTGAGTATTTTTCAAGCAGTTCTTTGTCCACTCTCGGCTTTGAATAAAACCCTTCCGTAAAACCGAGACTTACAAGCATCATAAGATTATGATATCCTTCTATGTCTTTTGCAAGCAAAACAAGATGATGGTATCCGCCTGTTTCTTTAGTCTTATCTTCTCTTGATTTTTTTGCGACATAAACTTCACATCCTACAATAGGCTTTATGCCGTAATCTTTGCATGCCCAGTAAAATTCCATCGCGCCGTACATATTGCCGTGGTCTGTAATTGCGAGCGCAGGCATCTTGAATTCTTTTATAACCTGAAACAGCTCCCCCGGTTTGCCGTCTTTCGTTAAACGAACGGCGCCGTCAAGAAGCGAATATTCCGTATGATTGTGCAAATGAATAAATTCTGCTGACATTTTTAAATTATTTTTACCGGTTTTTTATTTTTTATTTCTTTTAGCTGTCTTTTTAAAAACGGTTGTTTTGCCCGTTTTCTTTTTAAAAGGTGTTTTTTTCGCGGTTTTCTTTACATATCTTTTAGTTTTTCTTGGCGCTCTATTTGCCGTTTTTTCGGATTTTACTTTCTCCGCAGGCTGATTATCATATGCCTGCCATATCTTTTCAAGGTTATAACGCATTCTGACGTCAGGATGCATTATGTGTATCAAAATACCTCCGAAATCAAGCACTTTCCATGTCTGTGCAGAAGAAGAAGAACCTTCTCTTCTTACCGGCGGCACTCCGAAATCATACTTAAAAGATTTTTCTATTTCATTTGATATTGCATTTATCTGAGGAGCCGATACGGCTGTTATAATGACAAAATAATTGGCAATGGCCGTTTGTCCGGTTACGTCAATAATAATGACATTTTCACCTTTTTTGTCTTCAGCAATTTTTTGAGCCTGCTTAGCCAATTCCAAAAAATCAATTTTTACCATATCATTCTCCTGTTTTTAAGTTTATTTTATCAAGTTTATCATACAAATTACAATCGTCTCCGAGCAAAACCGTTATATCTGCAAAAGGTTCGGGGTTTGGCAGAACCAAAATT
Source organism: uncultured Elusimicrobiaceae bacterium (assembly GCA_964436195.1). GTDB lineage: Bacteria > Elusimicrobiota > Endomicrobiia > Endomicrobiales > Endomicrobiaceae > Proruminimicrobium. The sequence goes on along the minus strand of CAYTCB010000006.1, from coordinate 17,463 downwards.
TCTCCGCATCCCAGTATTTTTGATATTTTTTTTGCTTTATCATGATTATTTATCATGTCAAGTATAAGCGTTGATTTTACTTTCTGGATTTCGTTCCCCCAGTAAAAAACATCAAAAGAATTTTTTCTTAAAATATTTACCGCCTTATCGGCAAGCCTGCTTTTATTTGACGAATTTAAAACTTTCAAATTTATTTTAGAATAATTTTTTTGGAATGAAGAATCGTTTAAAATATTGATCACTTTATTAAATGAAACGGTTTCAGTCTCAATTCTGTTTCTTTTAAACACAGTTGGCACTGCAACAAATATTATCTCATCCGTATTTATATTACCTGCAATCCTGTACATTGTAAAAAAATCAAAAAATTTGAGATCGGTCGAAAAAGACTGTTGATTGTTTTTTAAAAATTTAACTATTCCCGTTATTTTATTCCTGTCAGAATTGTTGATTATATATTTTATCGTTTTGATCTTTGCAGAAGCAGCATTAAAACGATGAACTCCGCTTAAAATTTCATCCAAAAAACCTGCGCCGAGCATTTTGTCCATTTTGGGTCTGTTGAAAAGCTCTAAAAATGAATTCAGCGCCCGGCTGTCTGCATAAACATAATAGTCTATAAAAAGTTTATTTTTAAAAAGACCATATAATTCACGCTTTATAAAATCAATTCTTTCTGCTTCGGGCTCGCCATAAAACATTTCTTTTAAAGTTTTTGTTTTAGTTTTTCTTTTTAAAACAGATATATTTTCGTCAACAAACAAAAATAAAAGTCTGCCGTTTGCGGAATCATACTGTCCGACAATGAATTTCAGCGCCGGAGGACAATTTTTTGTATTCTGTTCAATTATAAACAAAACATTTATTTTTCTGCCTGTCGTTATATATTTGGCGGCATTTGAAAAATAATACAACATTGAAGAAAGCACGACCGCGCACATAAAAATAAATAAAACAATTTTTTTAAGCATTTTTATTGTAGAAATTCCATATTTGAACTATATCCGGATGGAGAATTTTAAATTTCGCAACCACATATTCTATTTTTTTCTGTAAAACAAATTTAAAAGTATTGTCTAGGTCGTTGTACAACATTTCATCTTTTATATCAAACTTAATTTTTCTGTCAGGAGACAAAAGATCAGCTATAAAAACTATTTTTTCGACATTACACATATTTATCCTTCCGACGGTATGATATTTTATCGCATTTAATATTTCTTTATTTTTTATATTAAATTTTTTTTTGGCAATGTCCTCGGATATATATGCATGTAAAATTTGAGGCGTAAATTTCAAAACAAACGGATAATATTTTATTTTTACTTTATTTGCCGCTATATAATTTTCAGATTCTTCAACGCTCATCCATTTTGCGCAGTCATGCAGCAGCGCAGCCGTCTGCGCATTATAAACATTCTGATTGTAATTTGAGGCAAGCTTTGCGGCAAAATCATAAACAGCCAAAGTGTGTTCGTATCTCTCCGTATTGAGATACCGGTATAAATAATCAAAAATTTCATTTTCCATATAATTTATTTTCCTTAATATATCGCCAAACGGATTCGGGCATCAAATGCGCGGCGGAAATATTTTCCTCCATATACCGTCTTATCCGGGTTGATGAAATATCTTCAATTAAAGTCTTTGAAAAAATGCCGTACTTGTAGTACCTGCTGTGTATATTTGCGATATTATCAGGTCTCTGCATTACAAAAAAACCGTATTTTTTTGCCACATATTCTGGTTTTTCCCATGTTTCAAGCATATTAAAAGAATCGGATCCAATCAGAAGTTTAATTGAATTGCCTGCATATTTCTTATTTATATAGTCAAGCGTTTGAAATGAATAAACCGAACTTTTCCGGTCAATTTCAAAAGTGTCAATGATATATTCCGTTCTCTTTTCAAGCGCCAGAGAAAGCATATTAAGCCTGTGTTTCGAATCTGCGACTAATGATTTTTTGTGAGGCGGAATATATGCGGGAACAAATATTATTACATCTGCCCCCATCTCATCAACAGCCTTTTGTGCAATTGCAAGGTGAGCATTGTGCACAGGGTCAAATGACCCTCCGAAAACAGCCATTACAGACATTTTATATTTTCTCCACGGTATTTTTATCAACCCATCCGCTGAAACCGTCACGCAAAAGCTTTATATTTATCCATTTGCCAAGTTCTGACAAAATTACAATTTTTCTTCCTTCGGAAACAACAAATGCCGGGTCTTCGGTTTTACTTGGCTTATTTCTTACGGCGGTATCCGTCATAATTACAGCTTCGGTCAAAATACGCTGGTTATATAATTTAAAAAAACAGAGCAAGCCGCTTAAAAACGCCACAATCAAAATCAAAATTGAAATTTTTAAAAAAACTTTTTGTTTCCTGATGCAATAGACGCCGAAACTCAAAGATAAAAGCACAAATAAAACACCAGTAATTACTGTTATTTCGTTAACTGAAAATAAAAGACCGATATGCATTATTAAAAATTCCGCCGTATTCGGCTGAGGTTCTTTTGTCGATTTTGCAATGGTTTGTATCAAAGCGCGTATATGTTTGCCTCTCGGATCCAACCGCAAAGCTTTTTCGGCGTTTAAAGACGCTTTGCCTATGTTTCCCGACTGGTAATATGAACAGGCCAAATTATAAAAAACATACGGATTATTGAAACCGTCTAAAAGCATAATTTCGTATTCTTTTACTGCTTCTTCATAATTACCCTGTTTATACAAATCTGCCGCTTTGTCAGTACTATCATGCATCGCTGCTGCATGAACATTTAAAACCAAAAAAAACATAAAGAAAATCGGGACTATTTTATTCATCATAATATTTTTATCTCTTCAATTATATATTTTGTTTTATCGTATATATTTTGCATTTCGGCTGTACCGGCTTTCAATGGTTTAAATTTAAACAATTCGCATTCTGTGACAATCTTCAATATTTCAATTATCATTTCGCCGCTTATTTCAAATTTAGAAAGGTCTGTTTTTATTTCATCCTTTGACATTTTCACGTACTTTGAATTTGTTTTTGACTGCAAGAAAGTTTTTAATGCCAAATCAAGACTGTTGTAAAAATCATTCTGTTCTTGTATTTGCAAACACTCATATGAATGTTTTAAATATGCAATTGATTTTTTATAAGCCGCAATTTTTTCCATTTTTATTTTATCTCTGTGCATAAAATCAATTATTATTCTGTACGCAAAAGCGGAAAACGCAAATAAAAATGCTAAAACAATTATTGTCCAAAACAGCATATTAGCAATTATGTTCCCGTACTCACGCGCTCCGACAATCTCCTTCAAAGGAAGAACTGTCTGATTTACGGCTGCAGTATCTACGGCAACATCGTTGTGCTCGGCGTTTTTATCATATACTTCAGAATTAACGTCAAATATTATCGGATCTGTTTTTATAATAACATAATTTTTCAGATCGGTGTCAAAATATGAAAATGTTATTTCAGGAATATTCTTTTGTCCGCTCATCAGCGGAATCAAAACACACTGAAAATTTTTTGAACTCATAACATCATTTGAATTGACCTTTACAAATGTTGCATATTTTTTTATATCATCGGAAAGTTCAAAAACCGGTTCTGTTATGGAATTTATATTCCCGTTGCCTTTAACCGATATTGTTAAATTAACAGGTTCATTTACTTTAACATTTTTTTTATTTATTGACGAAGCTATATAATATTTGCCCACAGCTCCCGTAAAATTTTCAGGCACCGTTTTTTGAGGCAAAGGAAATACGCTGATTTTTACAGGTTCTGTTTTAAAATGGTGCGTGTTGCCGTTTGCATATTTTATTTCCACCACCGACGGATCTATGACAATCTTTCCTTCCCTCATCGGATAAAGCTTTATTTTAACCGAAAATGTAAAATAATTTTCTCCGTCTATAAGTTCATATCCGCTTTTTACTTCCGGTTTTGTTTTCCAAAAATCTTTAAACATCGGAAGAACATAACTCGGATTTGCCGCCAGATCATACCTTGTTGCAAATTCAAATGTATAATAAATCTGCTGATTGACAAACACAGAATCTCCGTCCGTACCGGCTTTGACAAAGGTATTGTAGTCACTCTTTGTGTACACAGTCTGCGGAGCCTTCGTTTTTAATACTTTAATCTCTATCTTTTTTGAAACATAGTTCTTTTTCTCGTAATCATAAACTGTTATTTGTGGAATTGTAAAAAAACCTGCCGTTTTGGGGGTTATGACATACTCATAAATATATTTATCGTCCTTCAAATAATTTTCTTTTGATAATACCAAAAAATCATCTATTGCAGGCAGAACAAATGACTCGGCATCTTGAATTGAACTTGCAATTTCTACGGTAAGTTTTGTATTTTCACCTTCAAAAATTTCTCTTTTTTCAAGTGAAACGTTAATTAACCCGTCACAGTAGATAAAACCGGGAAGCAATATTATGAAAAACAATACAAATATAAATCTTTTGAGCATTTACCAGTCTCTCCGCGTTTTATCTATTTCCTGCCCTTTGATTTTTCTTTCATTCTGGGGTTTATCCATATCTCCGTAAAAATTTAAAACTCTGTTTAAATCCTGATTTCCTATTTTTTGCCCTTTGGCATCTTTGTCTTCTTCGGCATCTTTGTTATTTTCAGGATCAAAGTCACTGTCCAAATCCGACATTTCGCTCATTGATTTTGCCATCTCATCAGAAAGCTTTTTCTTTTCCTGATTAAGTTTTTCATTCTCTTCCTTTAATTGTTCCAGTTTATTATCGGCATCTGCGGCTTTTTTAGAATAAGATTTAACTTCGCGGTCCATATTTTTGTATTTGGCTTCGGTTTCGGCAGCGCTGTTCGAGCTTAGTATATTGCCGGCCTTAATTCTATTATCCATAGTCGTTATTAGTTCCTGCTCGGATTTTTTAATTTTTTTATCTGTTTCAACATTTCTATTTTCCTTATATTGTTTCTTCAGTCTCGCAATTTCATTTTCAAGCTCTTTTTGCCTCTTCAATATACTTTCCAATTTCTGTTTTTCCAATTTAAGCTGTTCCTGTTGTTTCTGTAATTCTTTACTGAGAATATCTTTTTCGCTTTCCGCCCATTTTTTGCCGTGTTCAGCTTTTTGTTTGTTTTTTTCAATTTCCAATTGTTTTTCTTTGTTTTGTTCAAGCTGGTTATTTATATTTTTAACTTTATTCTGGGTTTCCGTCATTTTCTGCTTTAACAGAGCTGCTTTCTTTTCTTTCTCTATTTCCTCCGGAGTCTTTGCGGTTTTTTTATCGGATTTTTCATTATCGTCTTTGTTTTCGCCGCTCTTTTTGTCAATATTCTGTTTTAAAGCCTTTATATTTGCTTCAAGCATTTTTTGCTGCTGCATTAATTTATTATTCAACTTTCTTGTTTCATCCTGCTGTTTTTTTATTTCTTTTATTGCATCTTCCTGTTCTTTCTGTTGATTTTTATCGTCTTTTGCGTTTTTGGAATTCGACTTATCGCTCTGCTTTAACATTTCCTTAAGTATGCTTTCTTTTGCTTTTGAAGAACTTAAATCTAATTTCTGCTTATTAAGTTCCTGAATTTTATTGTTATTTTCATTAAGCTCTTTCTGCAGCATATCCTGTTCTTTTTGTATATTTTCCAATTTGTTAACCGTATCTTCTTTTTGTTTTTCCTGAGACTGTTTTGCAGCCTCCTCCTGTTTTGACATAGACTTTTTCAATTCATCAAGCTGTTTTGACTGCTGTTTCAATTGATCAAGCCTGTTTTTTGCGCGCATTTTGTCTTTAAAACTTCTGTTTGCGGATTCCAACTCTTTTAAAAGTTCTTTCTGTTCCTGTTTAATCTTATCCTGCTGATTCTGAAGTTCTGATTTCTGTTTTTCAAATTCAGCCAATTCCATATTCGCGTCAAGCTTATCGGAATTATTTTTTTTATTTTCATTATTTTTAATATGTTTTTCATTCATTTTTGCATTTTCAAAAGCTGTATTTTTTTGTTTTTCAACCAAAGCCTGAAAATCATCTTTAATTTCCATATTTTTCATTTCATCCATTTGTTTTTTTAATTCATCATTGTTTGATTGCAGATTCTGTTTGCTTTTCATAAGATTTTCTTTGGCGGCACTGTCTTTTTCGCGTTTTATAGCCTCATCGATAGTTTCAATCTGCTCTTTATTTTTTTCTATCTGTTTTTCAAGAAGGCGTTTAGCATCATTTTTTGCTTTTGCAAGTTCAACATCTATTTTATTCTTTAATTCTTTATCTGTCTGTGAATCCTTTTCAAGAAGTTTTTCAAGATCTTTTTGAGTACTGTTTTCAGTCAGTTTCATTTTTTCAAGTTCGTATTTATTATTCTGTTTTTGCATTGAGGCTTTTTCTTCATTTTTTTGTTTTAAAGCTTCTTCATACATATTTATCTTAGCCTTTAATTCCTCTTTTGCTTTCATCTGCTGTTCTAATTTTTCAGAGTTATCCGAATAATTTTTATTGATTTCGTCTTTGAAATTTTTGATATCAGACTTTATCTTCTGTTTTATCTCCTGCTTTTGGTTTGCAATTTCAAATTTCTCTTTCTCCAATGCTTTTTCCTGGCGCGTCAATTCGTCGATTTTATTTTTTATATCCTCATTATTCTTATCCTGAGATTTCTGATTTTGCTGCTGCTGTTGCTGCAGCTGTTTTTCCAGTTGTTTTTTCTGCTCGTCTAATTGTTTTTGTTTGCTTGTCAATTCGTCAATTTTTGCTTTAGCGTCTGAATCCTTTTCATTCTTTTGCTGCAGCTGTTTTTCAAGCTGGCTCTTCTGCAGATCCAGCTGTTTCTGTTTATCAAGCACTTCATCAATTTTATCTTTTATAGCAGAACTGTCCTGAGATTTCTGGTTCTGCTGCTGTTGCTGCAGTTGTTTTTTCTGTGCGTTCAGCTGCATTTGTTTATTTAAAATTTCATCATATCTGCCTTCAAGTTCTTTTTTTTGATTGTCCAGCATAACCGAATCTTTCTGTTTTTTTGATATGCTCTCAATTTGTTGTTCAATCTGTTTTTTGTATTCTTCAATGGCATTTTTTTGCTGCAAATTTTCCTTTTCGGCGGTATTTAACATTTTTTCCTGAGTTTTAACTTTTGATTTCTCGGTCAATGTATCCTGTAAACTTTCAATACTCTCTTTTTGTTTTTGTATTTTACTGCTGATTTTTGCAAGTTTTTCTTTTTCCTGGGCAAGCATTTGTTTGTATTTATCGGTTTCCTGTTGTTCATTTGCATTACTCAGTTTATCAGCATTTTTTTCAAGCATTTCAAGCTGCTGCTTATAATTGTTGCTCAGAAGATCTTTCTTGTCCAGTGCAAGTTTCTGCATTAGAGCGCTGTTACTCATCTTTTGTTCATGCATAAGCGTCTGTGTCAGTTGTTCTTTTGTATCTGATGAAGAATCCTGCTGTTTGAGAAGTTCTTCATGCTTTCTGTTCATATCATTTAAATTTTTCGACATTTCTTCTATTTTTGCTGCAGTTTCCATCTGTCCGTCCAAAGTCTGCTCTTTGACCGCAAGCATGCTTTTTTCAAACTGCATTCCTGCCATTTTTTGTTTTTGTTTCAAACTGTCAATCTGTTTTGAAATATTTTCAAGCTTTTCTTTTGTCTGCAATTCTTTGTTGGCGATATCTTTAAGTTCATTTTGTAATTTCTCTTTTTCTGCAGTATCTTTGGAAGACGAAATAGCATTCTGTATATTCTCTTTTTTTTCGGCAAGTTCACGGAGCGAATTGGATGTTTCCTGTTTTTGTGACTGCAATGATTGCTCTTTTTTCGAATTTGTCTTGGAAATCTCGCTTGTTAACTGCGCCATTTGGCTTAAAATATCTTTCTGTTCGTCATTTGATTTTTTAAGTATCTTTTGTTTCTGCAGACTAATCTGTTCAAATGTATTTCTGATATAGGAATTGTCTTCCTGCTGTTTTGCCGCAGTGTCATTATAATTTATCAGATCTTCGTGCTCATACCTGTATTTTGATTTTTTGTTAGCTTCATTCTCCAAAGGAGGAACATTATAAACTATCTGTTTTTTTTCTTCCTTTTTATCTATATCCGTATAATCGATTTCTCTGAGATTACGGTATATGACTTCCTTTTCTTCCTCTATTAAAAACTTCTTGTCGTCAGCATATGTAGGAAGAAAATATCCGTCTATGATTTTTTTCGGATTTATTACTTTATCAGGTCTGACGACTTCTTGAAAAATATTTTCTTCTATTTTCTCAAGCTGCTTCACTTTAGTCTCGGTTTTTTTTAAATTTTCATTCAGTTTTTCTTCAAGGGCAGCCTTCTGCTGCTCAAACTCTTGTATTATTTTTTTATCTTCCTGATTTTCTGAAAAATCATCCTGTTGCCGCGGATTGTTCTTTTCATAATTTTCAATTTTATTTTCTAAATCTTTCTTCTGAACGGAAAGTTCTTGCTTTTCCTGGGATAAAATCTGCAATTCTTCCTTTGTATTCTGTATAGTCTGCATATTTTGTTCTTGCACAGCCTGTGATATTTTCTGTTCTTCTGACGCCGTAGTCTCTTTTTGGGCACGTATTTCCTGAAGCGAATTTTCTATTTTTTCGGAAGCTTGGTCAACTTCGGCGCTCTGCTGCGTTAAATCGTTTATAAAACTGTCGGCAATCTTTTCAACATCCTGATTTTTCCAAAGCATGTTCATTATGTATTCTATATTGTACATGGAATCACTGTCGTTTGGATTTAAAAATAAAGCATGTTTATAATATTCAAGCGCCTTGTCGTAATCTTCATAAAAAACATATATATTGCCGATATTGTAATATATCTCGGATTTTTCAAGACTGCTTATCTGTTCTTCTTTCAATATTTTTTCATACTCGCCAAGCGCGCCTTCATAGTCTGAAAGTTTATATTTTGAATTTGCATAATTAAATTTCACGGTTGAATTTTTACTTCTTTTTTTAAGCAGCTCGGCAAATTCATCATGCGATTGGCTGAATTTCCCGTTTTTCAAATCTTCCACTGCTGCATTGTTTATTTTTTTTATGCTGATAAAATAGTTATAAGAAGCAAATAGTCCCAAAGTCAAAATAACAAATAAAACCATTTTTAATTTATTCATTTTTTAGCCTCTCTTTTAAAAACGGGAAAATAAAAACTTAAACAAAACAAAATGAAAGCGGCAAATAAAAACATCTGGTATTGTTCCTGCCTCTTTACTTCTTTGCTCAGTTCGTCTTTTGATTTGTCCAATGACTGCGCTATTTGAAGTATTTTGAAAATGCTGTCCGGATTTTCTGAAAGATTTATATATTGCCCGCCGGTATTATCTGCTATATACTGGAGGGTTTCTTCATCAAGACGTGTTACAACGGTATTTCCGTTTTCATCTTTCATAAAATTGTTTTCAATCGGGATTTGCGTGCCTTCCGTATTTCCTATTCCTATAGTGTATATCTTTGTTTTATGTTTTTTTGCTTTTTCTATGAGAACATGCAATCCGCTTTCATCATCCTCGCCGTCAGTTACAAGAATAATTGCTTTTGCGCCCTCAGGGATATCGGCTGTGCTGTTTAGCGCCAAATCCAAAGCCTTTGCTATCTTTGTACCTCCAAGCGGAACGTCTTCTATGCTTATAGTATTGAGAAAGTTATTTGCGGAAATAATATCAGAAGTTATCGGACATTTCCAAAAAGCCGTACCGGCAAAAACAATTATTCCTATTTTGTTTCCTTTAAAACCGGCGGTCAGATTGGCAAGAGTACTCTTGGCGACTTCAAGCCTGTTCGGCTGTAAATCCTGCGCAAGCATGCTTTTTGAAACGTCCATGACCAAAACTATCGTAGCCGCTTTTTTTGCGACTACAAGCGTTTTTACGCCGAATTGTGGCTTTGCCAGCGCTATAATAACAAAAAAAATACAAGCAATAATAAAAATATTTTTTAATTGGTATCTTTCAATTTTTATACCTGTGATTTCATTAAACATTTTTAAAGACATAAATTTAATTATGTCCTTTTTCCTTTTATAAAAAAAATATAAAAGAAAAAAAGCTATCAGAGGCAAAAAAAGAAGCAATAATAAAGCCATTTTATTTTCAAACATTTAAGGCAGTTTCCTTAAGTAAATATTTTCCAAAAATATCTTCATAATTATAAGCACCAGCAGCAGAATTATCAATTTATCAAAAATATCATGATATAAATTAAATTTTAAAGCCTTTATATCTGTTCTTTCAAGCTGGTCTATTGTTGAAATTACATCCTGAAGCATTTTTGTATTGTTTACTCTGAAATATTTTCCGCCGGTAATAGACGCTATGTCTTTAAGTGTAGCTTCGTCTAATTCTCCTTCCTGCATTTTTACCATGGTCATACCCTTAACAGGATCCATAACCTGATAATATGCTCCTTCCGGACTGCCTGCGCCTATCGTATATATTTTTATATTGAAATTTTTTGCAATTTCTGCGGCAGTTACAGGGTCAATTTCACCTATATTGTTTGAACCGTCCGTTATAAGAATAATAACTTTGCTTTTTGCTTCGCTGTCTTTAAGCCTGTTACACGCAGTAGCTATTGCCGAGCCTATTGCCGTACCGTCTATCGAGCTCATTCCTGTCTTTGCGGACATTAAAGTGTTTGCAACGGTTTCTATATCGTTTGTAAGCGGAACCTGTGTAAAAGCAAGACCGGCAAATAAAACTACGCCTACTCTGTCATACTGTCTTGTTTTTACGAAATTAAAAGCAACATTTTTTGCCGCTTCAAGTCTGTTAACGGGCTTAAAATCAAGGGCTTCCATACTGGAAGATATATCAAGCGCGACTATTATGTCCGCGCATTGATTTAAAACATCGTCAGTTTTTTCTCCGATCTGAGGCCTTGCCAGCGTGATTATAAAAACAGCAATTATAATATAGTTCAATACCGTAAGCAATTTTGAATAAACTTTTATTCTTTTTGATTTTCTCGTTTGTTTTACAATGTCATATCTTGAAAAATTTATAAGATTTTTGGTCTTTTCGCTGCTTTTTAAATATGAATATATTCCGGCTATAACCGGAACAAGAAATAAAAGAAAGAAAACCGGCGTGGCGAAATGCACTTATTTCTCCGTTAAATACAAATTTTTACTATAAAAAACCTGATCTGTCTTGAATTTTCCACAATATTTTTATCTGAAATATTTTCATTTTTTGTATATTTAATTTTGTCATATAATTCAAAAAGTTCTGATATTTCTCCAGCATATTTATTAAAAACATTATCTTCTTTTTTTATTAGTTCCATAATTTCAGATGTTGTCATTTCTTTTTTGATTTCCAAAGTTTCAGATATAAAATGATTTAGAATACTGCTTAATTCAAAATAAAAATCTTTAACACTGCATTGGGAAACTTCATATTTCATATGGAGTTTATTTAAATTTTTAAAAGCCGTCTCGGAAGCTGTAAAAGGCCGTTTTATTTGTATCAGTTTATCGGCTTTATTTTTTATAACCTGCCAGTAAATTACAACGATGACAAACAGTCCGTATAATACGGCAACTGCGTAATAGATTAAACTTATATTCATTTTTTTGGATTGTTTTATATCCCGTATATCCGAGAAATCATCTCCGGCAAAAAGATTGTTTATTGTTACCGGAACCGAATTAGTAAAAAAATAAAAAACATCCTGCGACTGTTCATTATCTTCATTTTTGTTGACGTATGATAATCTTACTGCCGGAACTTCTTTTAATCTGCTGTCAAAAGTGGCAATTTTTAAACTTACTTCATATTTCCCTTCCGACAAAATGTCCTTTTTAAATGCTATCTCCTGAATATCCCATCCGGGGACTGAAACATCTTCTTCTCTATCCAATAACTGCACGAAATCCGGAACGGACACTTCTATCTTTGCATTTATTGTCTCTCCTATCTTTATATCTGTTTTGTCAACAGTCAGAGTAGCCGTCGGAAATGTTATAAAAGCAAACAAAACCGAAGCAAAAAACAAAAGGATAAAAGACACCGGTATTTTTTTCATTTTACACCTGAATCGATTTTTTCTGCCTTGCCGCAAAAAATTTCAAAAGCTGCGGAACATAAGCAGAACCTGTCGTTATATTTATCACGTCTACCGAACTTTTTGCAAATAATTTTTTTCTTTGTCCGTCCAAATATTGTATCTTGCCGTAATAATCCGTTACCATTCTTCTGTCCGAAGAATCTATTGTAAAAAATTTATTCTTTTCAGGGTCATAAAAATCAATCATGCCTATTCTTGGAAGACCCTTTTCCTTAGGGTCGGAAATATTTATGCATATCAAATCATGTCTTCGTGCTGTCAATTTTAAATCTTTTTCATAACCGGTGTCCTGAAAATCGGAAACAAGAAATACCACGGCTTTTCTATGCCATATTTCATTAATTGCTTTCAGTCCTACCGATATTGACGTCTTTTTACCCTGCGGCTTAAAATACAGAAGTTCCCTTATCATTCTCAAAATATTATTTTTGCCTTTTTTAGGTCTTAAAACCTGTTCGATCTTATCGGTAAAAGACAACATGCCGACCATATCATTATTTTTGATTGCAGAAAAGGCCAACACGGAAACAATCTCGGCCGCAAGAGACATTTTAGTCTGGTCTATACTGCCGAAAGAAAGAGAAGCCGACATATCTATCAAAAATATAACTGTCATTTCTCTTTCTTCTGTAAAAACTTTTATATACGGTTTTTGCTGTTTTGCCGTAACATTCCAGTCTATAGTTCTTATTTCATCCCCGTACTGATATTCCCTTACGGAATCAAACTCCATGCCTCGGCCTTTGAAAGTACTGTGATACTTACCTGCAAGGCCGCTGTTTACCAGACGGTTTGATTTAATTTCTATCTGTCTTATTTTTTTCTTTACAATATCTTTGGTTTCCATTTATTTATCCGTGTTTAGGGGATCGGGACTGCTGAAAATATCTGCTTAATAATATCGTCAGATTTCAGCGATTCGGCTTCGGCTTCATAAGTTATGATTATTCTGTGTCTTAGTATATCGAGACCTATCGTCTTGATGTCTTCCGGAATTACAAAACTTCTTCCCTGAAGAAATGCGTAGGCCTTTGCGGCTTTAGTAATATTTATTGTGGCTCTCGGAGAAGAACCTATTGATATAAGAGGCTTTAAATTGTCCAGCCCGTATTTTTCAGGCTGTCTGGTTGCAAAAATAATATCGACTATATAGTCTTTAATTTTTTTATCGACATATACTTCATTGACTAAATCTTTTGATTTTCTTATGTCATCTAAATTCAAAACAGGTCTTGTTTTAACTTTTTCCTTTGATGTCATTCTCTCCAATATAAGTTTTTCTTCCTCTATATCAGGATAAACGACATTTAACTTCAGCATAAATCTGTCAAGCTGCGCTTCAGGAAGAGCATATGTTCCCTCCTGTTCTATCGGGTTCTGCGTAGCCATAACAAGAAAAGGAGACGGAAGTTCGTACGTCGTATCGCCTATAGTAACCTGTTTTTCGGCCATGGCTTCAAGAAGAGCGCTTTGAACTTTTGCAGGCGCTCTGTTAATTTCGTCTGCCAGTATGAGATTTGTAAAGATAGGACCTTTTTTAACAGCAAAGTCACCCTTCTGCTGATTATATATCATTGTACCGATTAAATCTGCAGGAAGCAGATCCGGCGTAAACTGTATTCTTTTAAAATCCGCCTGTATTGCATGGGCAAGAGAATTAACAGCAAGTGTTTTTGCAAGACCGGGAAGACCTTCCAATAAAATATGCCCATCGGCAAGCAAACCGATAAGCATTCTTTCTATAACATATTTCTGCCCGACTATGACGTTTGAAATTTCGTCGACTATTTTTTTTATCTCAAGACCTTCTTTTTGTATTCTGGCATCAAGTTCTTCAACATTTGCTTTGTCTTGCATTTATCCCCCCGAAAAAACATAATATTTTAATTTCTTATATGTCCGCTTCCTCTTACTATAAATTTTGTAGTAGTCAGTTCTCTTGCCCCCATTGCCCCTCTTGCATGAAGCTTATTTGTGGCAATTCCTATTTCAGCTCCTATTCCGAACATACCGCCGTCATGAAGACGCGTTGAAGCATTATGAAATACGGCAGCGCTGTCAACCTCTTTTATAAACTTTTCCGCTCTGTCAATATTTTGTGTAATAATAGAATCTGAATGTGCCGATCCGTACCTGTTTATATGAGCTATTGCATCCTCGATAGAGTTTACCACCTTGATGGAAACTATAAGCGCCTGATATTCAGTGTTCCAGTCCTCTTCGGTAGCATCAATAACCGAAGGAACTATGGCCTTTGTCAATGCGCAGCCTCTTATTTCAGTTCCGTGTTCACCGTATTTTTCACAAAGCTGAGGCAATACTTTTTCAGCTATATCTCTGTGAACAAGAACAGTTTCTGTTGCATTGCATACTCCCGGTCTCTGGCATTTTGCGTTTACAGCTATTTTTACGGCCATTTTTATATCGGCATCTTTGTCTATATACGTATGGCACAAACCCTTGCCGTGAGATAAAACAGGTATGGTAGCATGGCGTTTTACAAAATTAATAAACTCTTCTCCGCCTCTTGGTATAAGCAAATCAATAAATTTGTCCATAACTATGAGTTCCGAAATTGCCGTTCTGTCCGTTATATCTATGAATGAAACTGCCCCTGCAGGCATTCCGGCGGCTTCTGCAGCCTGTGAAATTATTTTTGACAGTATCTTATTTGAATTTATAGCTTCCGATCCGCCTCTTAAAACTATTGAGTTGCCAGATTTAATGCATAATGCCGTCGCATCTACGGTTACATTAGGTCTTGATTCGTAAATCATTGCTATTGTTCCGAGTGGGACTCTTACTTTTTGAATATTCAGTCCGTCATTTAAAGTTCTTGTTTCTATTATTTCTCCGACAGGATCCTTTTGTTCAACTATATCTCTTACTCCTTTTATCATATCGGCTATTCTTTTTTCATTTAGCGTAAGTCTGTCCACAAGCGCGCTTTCAAAACCCTGCGATTTAGCTACATCCACGTCAATTTTATTATGAAACAGAATATCGTCTTTATTTTTTTCCAAAGCCTGGGCCATCGCAAGAAGCACGGCATTTTTTTGCGCCGAAGACATAAGCCCAAGTTTTTGCGATGCGATTTTTGCAGATGAAACTTTCTGTAAAATAAAATTTTTTATTTCCTTATTTTCCATTTTACTTAACGTCCTCTTTTATCCAGTTTAACAAACCGCCGGAAAAAATTATCTCTTTTTGTCTGTCTGTGAAATTATAATTCAATTTTACATTTTTGTCAGCAACTTTGACGTATAAATCTTTATTGTTTTCAATAATATTTTTTATATCCTCAAACTCTATTTTATCGGCAAGTTTTATTTTATCGTAATCCTGGGGATCCGCAAAAGTAAGAGGTATAATACCGAAATTTATAAGATTTGCAAGATGTATTCTTGCAAAAGATTTTACAAGAACGACCCTCACGCCAAGATATCTCGGCGCAAGCGCGGCATGCTCTCTTGAAGAACCCTGACCGTAATTGTCTGCTCCGATTATAACGCCGTTTCCGGAAGCTTTTGCTCTTGAAACAAAATCTTTGTCAACGCTTGCAAACGTATATTCCGATATAGCCGGCAAATTTGATCTCAGAGGAAGAATTTTAGCGCCTGCCGGTAATATATGGTCGGTGGAAATATTATCTCCGACTTTCAGAACAACTTCCGCTTTTATCGTATCCTGAAGTTTTTCAAATATCGGCAGCGGCTTTATATTTGGACCTCTTACGATTTCAACATGCGATGAATTCAAAGAAGGCATTTGGAAATGTCCGTCATTTATATAAAATTTTTCAGGAAGAATTATTTCAGGTTTTGCCGCAAAATACGCCATAGGATCGGTTATTTCGCCTGATAAAGCCGCGGCAAGCGCAACTTCCGGAGAACAAAGATAAACCTGCGCGTCTTTTGTTCCGCTTCTTCCTTCAAAATTTCTGTTAAATGTTCTAAGCGAAACTGCTTTTGTCTTAGGAGCCTGCCCCATACCTATGCATGGCCCGCATGCGCATTCAAGAATTCTTGCTCCGGAATCTATTATATTGAACAAGTCGCCCGATGAAGAAAGCATTGACATAACCTGTCTTGAACCGGGAGAAATAACGAGACTTGTATCTTTATTTATTTTTTTTCCTTTTAAAACTTTCGCACAGAGCATCATATCGGCAAGAGACGAATTAGTGCAGGATCCTATTCCTACCTGATCGACTTTCGTGCCCTTAAGCTCTTTTACTTTTTTAACATTATCCGGACTGTGAGGCATTGCTATAAGAGGCTCAAGAGATGATAAATCTATGTTCATCTCTTCATCGTAAATCGCATCTTTATCTGCGACAAGCTCCGTCCACACTTTTTCTCTGGACTGTTTTTTAAGAAAATCTTTTGTTATTTCATCTGAAGGAAATATTGTAGTCGTAGCGCCTAGTTCCGTACCCATATTAGTTATAGTGGCTCTTTCAGGAACAGACAAGGTTTTTACGCCCTCGCCGGTAAATTCAAATATTTTGCCTCTTCCGCCTTTAACCGACAGAATTCTTAAAAGCTCAAGTATAATGTCTTTAGCGCTTACCCACGGTCTTAACTTACCGGTAAGATTCACTTTTACTATTTTTGGCATCGTTATATAGAAAGGCTGTCCGGCCATTGCGCAGGCAACATCCAACCCGCCGGCTCCGAATGAAAGCATTCCTATTCCGCCGCCTGTAGGAGTATGAGAATCAGAACCTATAAGCGTTTTTCCTGGAACACCGAATCTTTCAAGATGCACCTGATGACAAATACCGGTTCCAGCCGGAGAAAATACAATTCCGTATTTCGCGGCTATAGTCTGCAGAAACTTATGATCGTCCGCATTTTCAAAACCTGACTGGAGAGTGTTATGATCCACATAGCTTACCGAAAGTTGTGTTTTTACCTTTGGAACTCCCATGGCTTCAAACTGCAGGTATGCCATTGTGCCTGTCGCGTCTTGAGTTAATGTCTGGTCTATTTTTAAACCTATTTCCTGCCCAACTTCCATTGTGCCTGAAACTAAATGCTGCTTGATGATTTTTCTTGATAAATTCATATTTCGATCCTTGTAAAATATTTCTCGTATTCTACCAAATTTAAATATTTTTTTCATCTTAAGAGTTTATATTTTGAGTTAATGCCGGATGTTTGACACTTATGTGCTAAAAAGATAGAATCTCAGAATAAAAAATTAGACAAAAAAGGAACTTTTTATGTACACAGGACTTATTGAAAATTACAAAAAATATCTTCCGGTAAGCGAAAAAACTCCAGTTATAACTCTTCATGAAGGAAATACCCCCCTTATCCCTGCAAGAAATCTTGCGGAAAAAATAGGATTTCCGGGCACAATATACTTTAAATATGAAGGA
>CAYTCB010000005.1:15941-28217 GCA_964436195.1 uncultured Elusimicrobiaceae bacterium | reverse complement strand
ATAAATTCAAGCGCCGAAGTAAAAGCCGAAACCGATATATGCTGCACATCTTCAAACGCGGTTAAAGTGGTTCAGAGCATAGACAATGACAAGATAATATTCTGTCCGGACAGAAATCTCGGTTCTTACACGCAGAAAGTTTTAAATAAAAAACTTATTTTGTGGCAGGGATTCTGCCCTACGCATATGAGAATGCTTCCGGAATATTTAGACGAAAAAAAGAAAAAATATCCGAACGCCGAAGTGCTTGTTCATCCGGAATGCAGCCCTGAAACGGTTGCCCTTGCCGACCAGGTTTTGTCTACTACCGGCATCATGAACTATGTCGCCCAAAGCAGCCGTAATGAATTTATAATAGGAACGGAAAACGAAATAACGTTTACTCTCAGAAAAAAATATCCGGATAAAATTTTTCATACCGTTACCGAAATCGCCGTATGTCCGAATATGAAAAAAAACACTCTTGAAAAAGTTCTATGGACGCTTCAGGAAATGAAAAATGAAGTAAAAGTTGCCGAAGAAATCAGGGTGCAGGCGTATAAACCCATTAAAAGAATGCTTGAGATTTAGCCCTTTTTTAAAATTTAAAAACAGGAGATTTTATGGTTCTGTCTTTCGAAAATTTTCCGGTTTTTGCAAGTTTTGCCGCAGGTGTTTTTACTTTCATAAGTCCGTGCGTGCTTCCTTTAATACCGGCTTATATAAGTTTTATAACCGGCATTTCCGTTGACAGAATAAACGACAGGCAAAATGTCAGACGCGTTTTTATAAGTTCTCTTTTTTTTGTTTTGGGCTTTTCGCTTGTTTTCGTTCTGCTCGGGCTTACTGCTACTTTTATAGGGACTCTTCTTTTAAAAAATTTGAATATTCTAAAGTATATAGGCGGAGCCGTGATAATAATTTTCGGGCTTCATCTGTGCGGAATATTTAAAATACCTTTTTTGTACAGACAGATTTCTGCATTAAATATCGCCGGTAAAAAAATCGGTTATCTTACGAGTTTTCTTATAGGCGGCGCATTTGCTTTTGCATGGACTCCTTGCGTAGGTCCGATATTGTCGTCAATACTTATACTGGCTTCAACGCAGGGGCGCACGCAGGACGGCGCGCTTCTTTTAAGTTTTTATTCCCTTGGGCTTGCCGTTCCGTTTTTGCTTACGGCTTTATTTATAAATAAATTTCTGGCTTTTTTCAATATTGTGAAGAAATATTATGTTTATATAGAAATTTTCTGCGGAGTTCTGCTTATTCTGGTCGGGATAGCCGTAATGACTGATTCGTTCAACAGGATAACCGGTCTCTTTCTGGCTGCTCAATAAACTGTAAGAAAAAAGTTTTCGCTTTTGGAATCGGATGTGCCGTATGAGCTGTCTTCCGTGTTTTCAACTGCTGTTTCATAATACCATCCGAAATCATAAACCGTTTTTTTACGCGTTGAAAAGTAAGTAACGGAAGAAATGACTATAAATAAAAAACTTGCGGCAAGTATGAATAATTTTCTTTTGGGAACCGTGTGTAAAAAACCGGCCGGCCGGATATCTTCTTTGTTTTTCAGCATTTTCATTATTTTATTCTCAAAGGAATCAGGCAGCAGAATTTCTTTTTGCGCACCGAGAAGCTCTTTGATCCTCAGAAAATCTTTGTAAGTCTGTCTGCATGCTGAGCATTCTTCAAAATGCCTGAGCAGTTTTTCAAGCTCGGCGCCGTCAAGCTTATTGTCTATATGCAATGAAATTAAAAATTCCATATCGTTGCACTTCATTCTAAATTACCTCTTGTTATGATTTCTCTTAACTGCTGTCTGGCTCTGAAAAGCCAGATTTTTACTTTATCCATCGATATATCCATGGTCTCTGCTATTTCATCGTAGGACATATCTTCAATGTCTTTTAATATCAAAATCGTTTTATAGTTATCCTGCATATGGCGCATTGCTTTTTGTATCATTTGCTGCGTTTCCCGTCTTAAAAGTTTTTCTTCCGTTGAATAATCGGAATCTGGCAGCATATTAACCAGTTCTTCGTCTTCTTCCTGTCCGATTTTTTCATTTAAGGAAATGACATTATTGTTTTTCTTTTTGCCGAAATTGATGCTTTCATTTATCGTTATTTTATAAAGCCATGTTGAAAAAGAAGAATCGAATCTGAATTTATTTAAAGAACGGAATACTTTTATAAATACGTTCTGGGCTATATCTTCGTAATCGCAGCCTGAGCCGCAAAAAGAATATATAAGAAGAACTACTTTATTTTTATATTTCGCCACAAGCAGTTTAAATAAACTGTCCTGTCCGGCAAGAATTTTTTGTATAAGTTCCCTGTCATTCATTAATGTACCCATTTAGACCGGATATTTTTAAAAAAGTTACGGAAATAAGAGAGGATCCGGATTTTTATATTAATAAACTATTTTATTTGGCCGTTTTATTCTTTTTTGGCGTTGCCGATGTTTTGTTTGCGCCGGATGATTTTTTGGGTGCAGATGATTGTTTTTTTATTCCGGTTTTTGTTGAAGTTGAAGCCTTTACGGAACTCTGCGTTTTATTTTGAACGGCTCTTTTCTGCATTGATTCGTTGACGTCCTGTTTTTTTAAGTACGCATCGATAACTTCTTTTGAGCTTTTTTTATAGCTGTTTTCTTCCGCTTTTGATTTTAATCCTTCTTTTGTATATTTGCATGAAGCATTCCACAGCATCCATGTCTGAACGCCTGAGTCATAACATGCCTGAATCTGTTCCTGAATATGTTTTGGCCCGTATTTTACGTTTCTCATTGAGAAATCCTGAAGCCACGGTCTTAATTTTTCAACAGGAATTCTTTTTTTTGCGCCCTGAAGAGCAATATAAACGGTTCTGTAAGGCTCTTTATTGGGATCGGGGATTCCGTATTCGCCGAAATTATAGTGTGAAGGATATATCATCGGGCTTACAAAATCAACCTGTTCTGTCATTTCAACTATTTTTTGTCCGATTCCCATATCTGTAGTTTCTGTAGTCGTTAATCCGAATACGTCTATTGAAGTTTTGATTCCTTTCGGGGCAAGTCTTTGTTTTGCCTGTTTTAAAAAATCAACGATTTCAAGATAAGCCGTAGAGGTTGAACGAGGAACTTTATATCTGCAGTTTCTCGTGTTGCCGTCGGAAGGGAAACGTATATAGTCAAACTGAATTTCGTCAAATCCGATATCTGCCGTTTTTTCAGCAATATCTAAAATATAATCTTTTGCATTCTGGTTATAAGGATCAAGCCAGGTTATTCCCTTGCGGTCTTCCCATAATCCGCCTTCGGGATTTTTTACGGCCAAATCAGGACGTTTGCGCGGCATTGTATTATCTCTGAATACCACAACTCTGGCTATAGTGTACACATTTTTTTCTTTCAGATGTTTTATATATTCCTGAGGGTTGGGAATGCTTTTTGAAAGGGCCAGATCTCCGTAAACGCCTTTTATTCCTATTGCTCCGTCTATTTCTTTAACGTCTATTACGACTGCATTTAATTCGGTATCGGTAAGAAATGAATCTATATAATCTCTTTTTTTGGATACTCCCGGCATATAAGCCGTTAAGTGAACGCCCTTAGCATTGATCTGCGGTTTAGGCTGCTGTTCCGGTATCTGCTGGGTTTGTTCATTTTGAGAAAAAGAAATCTGTGTTAAAAAAAGCAAAAATGTCAGAGAAATTGAAAAACGCGATATTTTATTCATAATGTGTTAAATTGTATTTTAAATCTTGGTTTTTGTCAATAAATTCAGAGGATATTAATTTTCGGCGACGGAACAGTACAATGACAGTATTAAAATATCAGGGTTCCGCTTTAAAAACGGAATAAGTCTTTTTAATATTTTTTTCAAGTTCGTCTATTGAAAAAGAATTGTCTATAACCATATTGGCAAGAAGCATTTTTTCTTCAATCGGCATTTGAACGGCTATTCTTTTTTCAGCTTCAGTCTTTGAAATTTTATCGCGTTTTATAAATCTTTCCATCTGAATACTGTGTTTTGCGTATATTACGACCACTTTGTCGCATATTCTGTCCAGTCCTACTTCAAAAAGAAGAGGCGCGTCTATTATGATGTCGGCCTGATCATATTTTTCGGCGACGATTTCATTTATTTTCTGTATGATGTAAACGTGGAGAATGCGTTCAAGCTGCAGTTTTGCGCCTTTGTCGCTGAAAATAAGGCCGGCCAGTTTTTTTCTGTTAAGGCTGCCGGTTGACGTGAGTATGCCTTTGCCGAAAGATTCTTCTATTTTCTGCAAAACAGGAGACCCCTTCACGGTTAATTCTTTTGCTATTTTATCGGCATCGACTATAAAGCATCCCATATTTTTAAATATTTTAGACGCTTCGCTTTTTCCGGTGGCTATGCCGCCTGTTAATCCTATAATCATATTTTATCCATCTCTGCCCAGTTCGGACCTTTTTTCATGTCTACGATTAAGGGGACTTTCAGAGTCATTGCATGTTCCATTTCATATTTTATCATTTTTAACATTATATCTTTTTCGTTTTCAGGAACTTCAAACAAAAGATCGTCATGAACCTGAAGAAGCATCAGGCTTTTAAGATTCTGTTCTTTTATTTTTGCCGCAATATTTATCATCGCTATTTTTATTATGTCAGCCGATGTGCCCTGCACGGGAGTATTTAACGCCATTCTTTCTCCGAACGATACAGTTTGTTTGTTTGAAGAATTTATCTCCGGGATATAACGGATTCTGCCCGCAACAGTCTGTACGTAACCCGTCCGTTTTGCAAAATCGGTAATATCCGACATCCATTGTCTTACGCCGCTGTATCTTTTAAAATAATTGTCTATATATTCTTTAGCCTGCTGTACGGGTATTGCCAGCTGTTTGGAAAGCCCGAAAGGCGAAATACCGTATACTATTCCGAAATTTATCGATTTTGCGGCAGAACGCATTTGCGAAGTTACATCCTGTTCTGAACGCGCCGAAAAAATTTCCATTGCGGTGGCCGTATGAATATCTTTGCCGTTATTAAAAGCGTCAATAAGAGTTTTATCTTGGGATATGTGGGCAAGAGCCCTTAAATCTATCTGCGAATAATCGGCTGAAATAAATATTTTGCCGGCGTCGGCTATAAAAGCTCTTCTTATCTGCCGGCCGTAGTCTGTTCTGACAGGTATATTCTGAAGATTCGGTTCGGATGAAGACAGCCTTCCTGTTGTCGTTACCGCCTGGTTAAATATTGTGTGTATTCTGCATCCTTCTGCGCCGCAATACCTAAGCATTGAATCTATGTAAGTTGTTTTTATTTTCTGAAGCTCTCTATATTTTAATATTTCGTTTGCTATTTCATAGCCGCTTAATTCTGCAAGAACAGATTCATCCGTCGAATAGCCGGTTTTTGTTTTTTTTACCGCAGGCAGGCGCATTTTTTCGAAAAGAATTTCTGCAAGCTGTTTTGGCGAATTGATATTGAATTCAGAATCAGAAAGCTGAAATATCTTCTTTTCGCAGGATGATATTTCTGCCGTTATTTTTGAATCAAATTCTTTTAAGAAATCAGAATCGATTTTTATTCCGGATTCTTCCATTTGCGTTAATACCGACATAACAGGCATTTCTATTTTGAAAAAAAGACTTTCAAGATTTTTTAATTTCAAATCATTTGAAAATTTTAAGGCAAGCATATGCGTTAAATACGCTTTAAATCCCGAATGTTTTGAAAGAACGTCTATGCCGAGCATATCGGGCGTTATTTTTTTTGAGCCTTTGCCCAAAAGAGTTTCTTCCGAATCAAGTTTAAACGCAAATATTTTTTCCGAGAGGCTTTCTATATCGTGCGAAGCTGACGGATCGACGCAATATGATGCAAGCATTATGTCGAAATCGGCGTTTTTTAAATTGATCCCGAGTTTTTTTAGAATATGTTTTGCGAATTTTAAGTCGTAACCCGTAAATTTTATTTTTTCAGATTCAAAAAGTCCGCCGAAAACAGACTTGAATTCTTCAGGCGGCAGCTGTTTCAGCGTGAAATCGCTGTGGCTGACAGGTACATAATATGAAAATCCGTCTTGGCAGAAGAAAGATATTGCCACAAGAAAACTGCTCGTAAAATCGTATCCGTTAGTTTCAATGCTTATGGTTACGGTTTCTTTAGTATCAAGAGTTTTTCTGAGTTCAGAGGCCGTTTCATAAGAATCGATTATTTTTATATCCGGAAGTTTAAGCTTTATTTCAATTTGTGATTCTTTATGAGGCATTAAATCAGTAGTTACGGCCGGCGTCTGAACCGGTTTAGCAGTATTTGAACCGTTTGAGTGCCATCCTGATTTTATAAAACTGCCGAATTCGTATTTTTTGAGAAATTCAGCGGCGTTTGCAAAAAGATTTTCATTGAATTTCATTTCTTCAATTTCAAAATCGACTGGAGCGTTTAATTCAAGCTGAACAAGTTTTTTGCTAAGAATTGCTGATTCCGCTCCTTCTTTTACGGTTTCGGCAAGTTTGCCTTTAAGCAAAGCGGCGTTTTGTATTATATTTTCAAGCGTTTTGTGTTCCTGAAGAAGCTTTACGGCCGTTTTTTCTCCGATTCCTTTAATACCGGTAATATTATCGCAGGCATCTCCCATTAATGCCAGCATATCAACAATCTGTTCAGGATATATGCCGTATTTTTCGTATACCTTTTGTCTGTCAAACAATATGTTTTTTGATTCGTTCCATATAGTTATATTTTCGTTTACAAGCTGGAACATGTCTTTGTCGCCTGTTACTATTACCGTACGGATATTTTCTTTTTCCGCTTTTTTGGCAAGAGACGCTATTAAATCGTCGGCTTCATAGCCGCTTTTTTCCAAAATGCATAAATCCATGGCTTTTACGGCTTCTCTTGCTATCGGCATTTGTTTTATCAGATCAAGGTCTATTTCGGTGCGGTTTGCCTTATACTGCGGAGAAATTTCATGTCTGAAATTTTTTGACGGATGGTCAAAACATACGGCTATATAATCAGGTTTCTTTTCATTTTTTATTTTATTTATAAGTTTTATGAAACCGTAAACAGCGTTAGTGGGCGTTCCGTCCGAAGTCGTAAGCGGACGTATGGCGTGATAGGCTCTGTGAATATAAGCGCTTGCGTCAATAATGTATAAAACTTTCATTATATCCTTTTGTAACGGTATTTTTTATTTTGCCCCGTTATCGGAAAGAATTTTAATGATTTCCGGCACGGGTTTTCCTTTTGCATATGTCAAAGCTGTGTTGCCATTGTTGTCTGTTTCGTTAACATTTGCACCTTTTGCGATAATTGAATTGATAACTGCAATCCGTTCATCGCTTAACAGGAAATGAGATGAAGCATACATTAATGCTGTTTTCCCTTCATCATCTTTCTCGTTAATGTTTATTTTTTCGCTTAGCAATATTTTAGCTGTTTCCCAATTGGCATTTTTCAGAGCTAACATTAACGCTGTTCTTCCGTCATTGTCTTTGGCGTTGACATCTGCCCCTTTAGAAATAATCATATTGATAATTTCTGAGCTGTCATAATTATATATGATTTTTTGTAATGTTGTGTACATTAGAGCCGTTTTTCCGCTTTCGTCTGTGTCATTAATATTTATCTTTTTGCTTAGCAATAATTTAGCTGTTTGCCAGTTGGCGCGTTTTAGAGCTAACATTAACGGCGTTCTTTTGTCATTGTCTTTGGCGTTGACATCTGCCCCTTTAGAAATAAGCATATTGATGATTTCAATCTGTTCTTTTTTAAATGACGGATAATCCGCGGCAAACATTAAAGCTGTTTTTCCCTCATTATTTTTTTGGTCTATAATTATTTCTTTATTAAGGAGAGATTTGACGGCGGCTAAATCAGCCCTTTTGACGGCATACATTAATGTTGTCATTCCATAATTATCTTTAATGGTTGCATCTGATATTGTTTCTGTGAGAATTTCAACAGCTTTGGTATTGTTTCCCTGTATTGCGACCATCAACGGCGTTTGGTTATATTTGTTCTTAACTGTTGCGTTCATTTTTTTATCAGTGATGAAATATTGCAGAAAAACAAATCCCCGTTTATTTCTTGAAGCGTAAAATAAAACATTCTCTCCGTTATTATCGGTTAAATTGATGTTTATTCCGTTGCTTATAAGGATTTTACTCGTTTCAAATTTCTGTGCATTTATTTTGTCCAGCGTTTGTCTGTAAAATTCATCATATTCTTGTTTTGTTGAACCGTTGAACCCTTCGATTACAGGGTCGTTGAATTCTTCAACGGCAAAAAGTAAGGCATTTTTATTTTCGGCATTGACGGCATTGATATTTGCTCCTTTTCCTATAAGTAATTTGACAATTTCAGTATAACCCAGCTTTGATGCAGCCATTAATGCCGTTTCGCCGTATTTATTTGTTTCATTAATGTTTACGCCTTTGGAAAGGATAAAATTTATTACATCTGTTTTTTCGCTTAATATTGCGGATGTCAAAAGGTTGTTGTAAGAATTGTTTATACTTGCTCCTTTATCTGTGAGCAACTTTGCTGTTTGCAGATCACCCTTGCGTAAAGCTTTCATTAAAACTGTTACGTTAAAATTGTTTTTGGCATTTACATTTGCACCTCTGTCAATAAGCAGTTTTATCATCTGTGGATCACCCATGATATCTTTTGCATTGATGTTTGCTCCTTTGGCAATAAGCAGTTTTATCATCTGCGGTCTGTTTTTATCATCAATAGCATACATTAAAACTGTCTCGCCGCTGATATCTTTTGCATTGATGTTTGCTCCTTTGTCCAGTAACAACTCTGTAACTTTTAAATCCGGATTGTTTAGCGCATAAAATAAAGCTGTTTTGTTATGCCCGTCGTGGTAATCATTTTTCTCCCATGGCAGCACACATTTAACTCTGGGTCCTTCATAAAAATAAGTATTGACTGCGTTAACGTCGGCACCTTTTTCTATTAACAGTTTAACCGTTTCAAAACTGCTGCGTTCTGCGGCAAACATTAAAACTGTCATTCCGCCGTTGATAGTCCAGTTTACATCGGCGCCGTCCCCAATTAATTGTTTTATTTTTTTCAAATCATTAGCTAAAACAGCTGCCACAAAGGGCACATATTTTTGGTCTTTGTCAGCTGCAGTTGTGTTATTATGGGCAACAGGTAAATGTGTTTTATATGCCTGCAGTACAGGCGCGGTTGCAAAAAGAAACGCCGACACAAAAATAAAACAAAGAATTTTTTTCATTTTTTCTCCCTTAGGGGACTATATTTTTTGCAAAAAATATACTGTATGTCGGTTCGATGATTAGATTCATTATCGCATCATTGTATAAAAAGAAAACATAGGTATCAATTAAAATTTATACAAGTAACGTATATATTTCTCATTTATACTGAAGCACAAAAACATATCTTTACATTGACTTTTTAATTGATTTTTAATATATTTTTTAAGCAGATGATTTAAAACTTATAGTGATTTTTGGGGGAATTAATGAAAAAACCGGATGTCATAAAACAAATAGCCGATGTTTCAGGCTTAACACAGGCAGATGTCAATATTGCCATAAAAGCGCTTGTTAAGGTTATTCAGAATAATCTTAAAAACGGAGAATCTGTTTCTCTGTCGGGACTCGGGTCTTTTAAGTCTAAAGACAGAAAAGCCCGCCAGGGCCGCAATCCGAAAACAGGAGCAGTTGTGCCTGTACCTGCAGGCAAGAAAGTTTCTTTTAAGCCCACAACAACTTTAAGAAAATTGATTCAAAAATAAAAAAACAAGAAAAAACATTATGATAAAATTAAAACCGTCAAAAAAATTAGATTCACTGCCTCCTTATTTATTTACAAGAATTAACCAGCTTAAGCTTGAAGCTTACGCAAAAAATCTTGATGTGATAGATCTGAGCATGGGCAATCCCGATATGCCGACTCCGCACCATATAGTCGATACGATGTGTGACACGGTTAAAAACCATACAAAAACGCACAGGTATCCCCAGGCTAAAGGAATGCCGAAATACAGGAAAGTTGTTACAGAGTGGATGGGAAGAAGATTCGGAGTTGAGCTTGATTATAAAACTGAAGTTGTCTCTTTAATAGGTTCAAAAGAAGGTATAGCTCATTTGTGCATGGCGTATCTAAATCCGGGAGACTATGTTCTGGTATGCGATCCCGCCTATCCCGTTCACTTTAACGGAGTTATACTTGCCGGAGCAAAAATACATTCAATGCCTCTTTTGATTGAAAATAACTTTTTGCCCGATTTTTCAAAAATTCCGGCTGCGGTAGCAAAAAAAGCAAAGATAATGTTTTTGAATTATCCTAATAATCCGACGGCGGCATGCGTTGAGGATCCTGCTTTTTGGAAAGAAGCCATAAAGTTCTGCAAAAAATATAACATACTCCTTGTATCTGATAACGCTTATTCCGAAGTAACTTTCGGAGATTACGTCGCTCCGTCAATTTTTGAGTTTGCCGGCGCTAAAGACGTCGCTCTGGAGTTCCATTCGTTTTCAAAAACTTTCAATATGGCAGGCTGGAGAATAGGCTGGGTGTGCGGAGCAAAACAATTGTTGTATCCGCTTGAAAAATTTAAATCCTTTTTGGATTACGGAGCTCCTACTTTTATACAGCTGGGCGCAGTTGCGGCTTTAAACGGTTCTCAGCAGTGCGTAAGAGAACAGGCGGCAATATATGAAAAAAGAATGTTAAAAATGGTTGAAGGCCTCAATAAAATAGGCTGGAAAACAAGACAGACAAAAGGAACAATGTATGTTTGGGCCGCTCTGCCGGAACATCTGAAAAAAGAAGGCTCTCTTGCAGTTGCCGAAAGGCTTTTGCAGGAAACGGGAGTTGTTGTTTCTCCGGGAGTCGGATTCGGTTCATGCGGAGAAGGATACATAAGAATAGCGCTTGTTACGCACGATAAAAGATTTCACGACGCTCTTTTAAGATTTAAAAAATTTACGATCGGCAAATGAGGTTTTATTTATTATGAAAAAAATTTTAAATATAGGAATAATAGGATACGGGACCGTAGGAAAAGGCGTTCTGAAAATACTTGAAAAAAATCAGCTTATCGCCATCAGAAAGTCGGGCGTTCCGATAAAAGTAAAGTCTATATGCGATATAAGGCCTATAGACAGACAAGAACTTTACGTAGATAATTACAAAACGATACTTAAAGATCCTGAAATAGATATAGTAGTTGAGCTTATCGGCGGATATGAACCCGCAAGAACCGTTATTACGGAAGCTTTGAAAAACGGCAAAAACGTAGTTACGGCAAATAAGGCAGTTCTTGCCAAATACTGGGACGAGATATTTTCGCTTGCTCAGGAAAATAAAAAACTTGTTTATTTTGAAGCTGCTGTCGGCGGAGTCATTCCCGTTATTCAGGGATTAAACGAAGGGCTTGCCGCAAACGAAATCAAAAAAATAAAAGGAATTCTTAACGGTACGACTAATTTTATTCTCAGCAAAATGACAAACGAAGACATGACTTACGAAGACGCTTTAAAAGATGCCCAAAAATCAGGTTTTGCGGAAGCAAATCCGTCTTCCGACGTTAAGGGTTTTGATACTGCAAATAAACTTGCGATACTTTCTTCTATAGCATGGGGAAGCTGGATCAAAGTAAAAGATATAAGAGTAAAAGGAATAGACAAACTTTCGGTTGAAGACGTAAAAATCGCGGCCGATTTCGGATATGTTGTCAAACTTATAGGTTCTGCTTTAAAAACAGACCAGGGAGTAGACCTCTGGGTTGAACCGTGTCTGGTAGACCATCATCATTTTTTTGCGACGGTTCACAACGAATATAATGCCGTTATGATAAAGGGTGACGCTTCCGACGACGTAGTGTTTTACGGAAAAGGAGCAGGACAGCTTCCTGCCGCTTCGGCGGTAGTTTCCGATATTATAGATCTTGCCAAATTTACGGCCACTGAAACTGCCGGAGAAGTTCAGAACGTAATTTATTCAAAAAGAAAAAATATAAAATTTCTGCCTCACGGAAAGAGCAAAAGCGAATATTATCTGAGATTTACCGTTGTCGACAGACCCGGCGTTCTCGCCAAAATTTCAGGAATTCTGGGCGATTACGGCGTTTCTATATCAAGCCTCTATCAGAATGAAAGAAACAAAGATAAGAAAGTCGCAATAATAATAACAACGCATAAAGCCGTAAGCGAAAAAGTTGAACAGGCTCTAATTGAAATAGACAAACTCCCTGTCGTAAAAGCAAAGACCGTAAAATTAAGAATAGAAAAAATATAAAATAAAATTGAAAAACAAATTGCGCCT
>CAYTCB010000005.1:0-15841 GCA_964436195.1 uncultured Elusimicrobiaceae bacterium | reverse complement strand
TTAGCCAAAACATATTTACAGCATATTCCCCTTAAACTTATAGCCGGTGTCGCTTTTATACTTATAGGCGTTTGGACGATATACGATTTTTATAAGGGATAATCATGAAAAAAATTGTTTTTGCATTGTCTTTTTGTTTTCTTTTTTGTCTTGCAGCCGAATCTTTTGCCGAAACGGTTGTAATGAAGGACGGAACAACGTATAAGGGAAATATCCATCATCAGGATGATAAAGTCGTTTATATCATACAGGGTATGGACCTTATAAAGCTTCAGGCATCGGATGTTAAAGAAATAATAAAAGACGAAGAAGTAAAAAAAAAAGATGAAAATCTGAATTTTGACGATTCCGCCCCTTCGGTAGTCAAGAATACGGAATTTATTTTAAAAGCCGTTTATGATTTAAACGGTTCTTATAAAGTCAGCGGCAGTTCCGACACATCGTCGGCAGGTATAGGGATCGGCGCGGAGTTTTACGGCTATCCTTACAATAATTTGGGGTTTGGTTTGGGCGCCGATATCCAGAATACAAGAGGGGCCGGCGGTTTTCTCGGTGATTTTTATTTCATTCCTGTGTATGCTTCAATCAAAATACGTTCAAATCCGACAGCTCCGTATAAATACGGTTATGCCGTAGCTCATGTGGGTTATAATTTTTTCTATTCGCAAGGCGGTCTGAATAATTATTTTACGGATGCCAAAGGCGGCGTATGTTATTCGGCAGGATTCGGTTTTGTCTACAACAAAGTCGTTTTTGAACTGCTGTGGTCGGTTAACCGCGGCAAAATAAAAGTTTTAAATACAGAAACGGATGTCGAATATTCAAAATATTCTTTGTCGGCCGGATATGCTTTTTAAAAGCAGTTTTATAAAGGCGTTAAAAAACAAAAATGAATCTGCATTCCGAAGTGAAATATCTCAAAGGTATCGGCCCTAAGAGAGCGTCAATGCTTTCCAAACTGGGAATCCGCACTGTTGAAAATTTAATAACATTTTTTCCCAGAAATTATCAGGACAGGCGTGAAATAACTCCCGTCAGGGATATTTTTTTTGAGCAGCATTATTGCGTTTTCGGCAAAATAATAAACGTTTACGAACGCAATATCGCCAGAGGGCTTGCGATTTTTGCTGTCGATATTGAGGATGAAAGCGGAATCGTGTCGGCGAAATTTTTCAGGAAGTTCAATCCTTACTCAAAGTATGATGTTTTTTCATCGGTCAGAAAAAGTTTTTTAAACGGCAGATATGTTTATATATACGGCGTGTGCGAAACTCAGTTCGGGCAAAAACAGATAAGCATAGACGACTATGAATTTGCAGATAATCCGGCGGATATTCCGGAATTTTTTAAAAAGCTTGTTCCCGTTTACGATTTGACGGCCGGCATAACAAATAAATTTCTCTTGTCCGTTATGAAAGACGCCGTTAAAAATTTTGCGGGATTTTATCCGGACCTGCTTCATGATCTGGGGTTTGCCGAAAATTTTCTTACGGCAGCGGAAGCATTGCGAAAACTGCATTTTCCATGTGATTTTGAAGAGGCGGAACTTGCAAGACGTTCTTTCGCCCTTCAGGAATTTTTAATTTTGCAGACAGCTCTTCAAACGGCAAGAAATAAAAACACGGTAACGCCAAAAAACCAGAAATATGAAATAAAAAGAACGCTGCTTTCCGAATTTAAAAAAAGGCTTCCGTTTGAGTTTACAAGAGCCCAAAAAAAAGCGATCAATGAAATTTTTGCGGATATGACAGGTTCTTTTGCGATGAACAGAATGCTTATGGGCGACGTCGGATCAGGCAAAACAATAGTTGCTTTAAGCGCGATTCTTCTTGCGGTTGAAAACGGATTTCAGGCGGCCATAATAGCTCCGACAGAAATTCTTGCCGAGCAGCATTACCTTACTTTTTCAAATATTTTAAAAGATATAAAAGTGAATATATGCCTTTTGACTTCCTCCACTTTAAAATCAAAAAAACAGCGGGGCGAAATTTTGGCTGCGGTTGAAAGCGGGTCGGTTGATATTGTAATCGGAACCCACTCTGTAATGGAAGAAAGGGTAAAATTTAAAAATGCCGCCCTCATTGTAGTTGACGAACAGCACAGATTCGGAGTAATGCAGAAAGTTTCGGCGCTTGCAAAAAGTTCTTCCCCGGATATACTGATGATGACAGCGACTCCTATCCCGAGAGGGCTTGCAATGACTGTTTACGGAGAAATGGCTGTAAGCGTTATAGACGAGCTGCCTCCTTCAAGAATGCCTGTCGAAACAATTTGCTGCGGAGAACATGAAGCTTATGATAAAGTGCTTGCCGAAATAAAAACCGGCGGGCAGGCTTATATCGTGTATCCTCTTGTAGACGAGTCTGATAAAATAGAATTAAAATCGGCAGTATGCGAGGCTGAGAATCTTTCAAAAACTGTTTTTGCAAATATAAAAGTAGGACTTTTGCACGGCAAAATGAAACCCGCCGAAAAAAATGCCGTGATGAAAGATTTTAAAGACAGAAAATTTGACGTTTTAATAGCCACAACGGTTATAGAAGTGGGAATTGATGTTCCTAATGCGACTATGATTGTGATTCAGCATGCGGACAGATTCGGGCTTGCCACGCTCCATCAGCTGCGCGGAAGAGTGGGCAGAGGCAGAAAAAAATCTTTCTGCCTTTTGATTTCAGATTCAAAAAGCAAAAATGCAAAACAGCGTCTTGGGATAATGACAAAAACGACTGACGGATTTAAGATAGCGGCGGCCGATCTTGAAATGAGAGGACCGGGTGATTTTGTCGGAATAAGCCAGCACGGGTTCCCGGAATTTAAAGCGGGCAATATAATAAAAGACATAAAGCTTATAGAGCTTGCCAAAGAAACTGCCTCAAAAATAATATCGGAAGATAAAGATCTCTCTCTTGAAAAACATAAAAAAATCAGGATGCTGCTGCACGATTCGGATTCGGTAGTTTCAAAAATAATACGCGTCGGATAAATCAGCTTTAGCGGTTTCGCTGCATCGCAAGGGTTTTCATAAACTCATTGCGTTTGTCAAATTCCATTGACTTTACAACGTCGGACATGTTGCCGCTTAAAAGCTGTGAGCCCGGCTGTCCGCCCGGCGGGCCGAAGCGTTCTTTTTGCCAGTCGAGAGATCTGTTAAACGAAAGATAAACAAGAGCGGCTCCGAGTACAACAGCAAAAAATATAAGAATGATTTTAAAAAATTTATTTGAGCCTGAGTACAATCTCACAGCCCCCTCGGCGGCAATGAAAAAAAGACCGGTAAACGCCAGATAAACGTATCTGTCTGCAACAGGCGCTATTCCCATAGGCAGAATTCCGCTTGAAGGAAGAAGAACAATCAAAAAAAATAAAAATCCGAAAAATATTTTCTTTGTTTTTTTAAGACTTAATAATGCGGCAAATATAAGCGCGTAAACTATTGCAGGGGAAATAAGTATATGCAGCGGAGGCATTGCCGAGGCATTGTAGAAAGGATGATACATGCAGTATAAATTTACAGGCAGAATAAATTTGTACATGTAAAACAAAACATGAAAATGGGCGTTTATTATATTTTTTGCCAATGTTAAAAATACAAAAGTCGTATGCATATCCTGCCTGTAGTGAGACCAGATTCCCACGGCTATAAAAACGGCAGAAATAATAAAATACGGAAGATAAAATCTTATATTTTTTTTAGAGAGCCTGTTCTGGAAATAGTCCGTAAGAATCAAAACAAGAGGAAGCGTTATCGCCATGGCTTTTGAAAAACACGAGAGAATAAAACACAAAGAAGACAGAAAAATAAGAGTTTTTGTTTTTTTGCCGTCGTATGTTTTTATATAAAGCAAAAACGCCAAAAGATAAAATACAGAGTATAGAGTGTCTTTGCGCGCGCTGATCCATGCTACGACCTCGACGTGCACTGGGTGAATCGCAAAAAGAAAAGATATTATGTATGTGACCGCAAACGACTTTGTAAGCCTTGCAAAAATTAAAAAAACAAGAACAGTGTTAAACAGGTGAAGAAGCATATTGTCAACGTGATAGAAAGCCGGAATCATTCCGAAAAGTAAACGTTCAACGGCAAATGAAAGCGTCACAAGAGGGTGGTATAATCCCAAATGATCAGCCGTAAATATGTTGAATATTGTTGATACATTGAATTTTGAAACATTGTTTGTGCTTGCAAGAATATAGATATCGTCCAAACTTGCAAAATCTGCCGTTACGGCAGGAAAATATGCAAAGAATGAAAGCGCAAGCAGGGTAAAAAGCAGAAGCACCTGGTGTTTTTTTAGAGTTTCCATATTTCAAAATATATTACATTTTAGACATTTTATAATCAAGTCAAAAAAAAGATTGATATTTCTGATATTATTGACTATACTTAAAACGTGAAAAATATTGTAAAAAACAGAATAAAAGATTTCACAAAGATTTCACAAAAAGTTCTGGAATTTTTTTAAGCAAAGAATTACAATATGTGTAGGAAAAAAGGAGTTAAATTAAAGTAAGGGGGTGGACGCCATGAACAAAAAAACGGTCTCTTTTGTCTTGGCAATGGCATTAAGTATCGGTCTTGGTTTTAGCAGCGCATCGTCGGTTTTTGCAGCAGATGATTGGAGTGGTGCGATGGCTACGCAGACTTTGCCTGAATACACGGTAAGCGCAAGTTCTTCAAGCTCGGGAATAGGAGCTCAGGCTTCTTCAAATCAGGCAGTTTACAAATTGTCTATGGTTTTTCATTATCTGGCAGGTATTTTGACGAGTACTATGGATTCGAACAGAAATATTACTCTTATGTCGATGAACCAGCCTAAAGCGATGCTTGCTTACGATAAGGAAATAGGAAAATGGACTGTAGCAAACATGAATGTTGACGGAACAGATTGGTCTGAAATTACAAAAACTGAAGTTTCTCAGGAAGTTCTTGACCAATTTGGAGCAGCTTTCCCTGAGATAAAAGAAAAAGATCCGGAAAAGCTTAAACAAATGGCTCAATTGTATCAGTTCCTGCTCAATGCAGGAGTACCGAAAGCTTCTTTGACTGTTTCTTCAAAAACAGGCAACGGAGAAGCAAATATCAATGAACAGAAAATCGCGGCTTGGTTTGATAAAGCTGTAGATGCTTTGAAATCAGGCGTAAATTATTCAATCAACCTGAATTTTACGGCAGCCGGAGGTTCAACCTGCACTGTATCTCAGAACGGGAAACCTCAGGTAACTTTCTCGTCTGACTATACTACGGATGCCAGCGGGAAAAGATCGGCTTTGATAGTTGAAACTTACAAATATGACGAAGGCGGCATTAACGACGGTCTCCTTGATGTTGTTTACAGACTTAATTTTGAAACGAAAGCGCAGGATGACGGTTCGATTAAAGTAGAAGCAAAATACACAGCAGAAATATACAACAACTATTTACAGGCTTCCACGACAATAAGCATGGGTAAAGACAGTTTTGCCCAGTTGTCTGCCGGAACTCTTTCTCTTTCGTCTGCTTTGGCAAAAGCGAAAGACGGTAAAGACGGTTTTAAAGTAACATTGACGACAGAATTCAATAAAGACGGAAGCATAAGAAAGACAACGGACGGAGAAGGTAATTACACAATTTACAGCGGAGCCACAAAGACAACTTACAACAAGGAAGGAACAATTACCGGAAAGACGGTTGATTTGGGCAACGGCTTTACAATGAGCGAAAGCTACGGTAAAAACAGCACAGTTACTTCAAGAACTTACGTAAGATTCGGAAGAGTTCTTTATACTGAAAGCTTCTCAGAAACTTCAACGTCTGATCCTTTGTTGAGCAATCCTGCATCAGCTCTTGCGGCAGCTCAGAAAGCCGATCAGGTATACAATGAATACTGCAGTATTTTGGCGGCAGGCGGTTCAAACGTTAAAGATAAACTTGCAGCATGGCGCAATGCAAATCCTAACATAAAAGATGTAGCCGTTTACGGTTCTACTCTTGCAAAAATGGATGTAAATGCATTGAAAATGCTTTTCAATTTGAAAGACGGCGCAAATGATCAGGCTTATCTTGATTTTAAAGCTAAACTTTTGGCTATGGATAACGGAGTTTCGCAGGTAGCGTCTGTTTCATTTGAAACGATAGCCGCGACTACTGCAACTACGTCAATTCATGCAGCTACTTTCGGAACAACGACAGGAAAAGGCAAAGACGGAGTAGGAATAGTAACTACAGTCTGCGACAGAGGTATGGCGTTCCAGAAATTTGAACGTATTACCTTGGTAGCGGCTCAGAATGCGCTTGTAACA
Source organism: uncultured Elusimicrobiaceae bacterium (assembly GCA_964436195.1). Classification (GTDB taxonomy): domain Bacteria; phylum Elusimicrobiota; class Endomicrobiia; order Endomicrobiales; family Endomicrobiaceae; genus Proruminimicrobium. The sequence goes on along the minus strand of CAYTCB010000005.1, from coordinate 9,562 downwards.
GTACACTGGGATCCGGCTGTAGACGGAACTCTTGCAGGTCCGAAATTGTCTGATGCCGAAATTGAAAAATTGTTCGGTTTGCCCGAAGGATCGGTTAAGGACGGCAAATACATAGATCCTGAAACGGGTGAAGAAGTTGCAGTTTTTGACAAAGAAAAAGGATATGTAAATCCTAAAGATAAAAACCAGACATTCAAAGACGGATATCTTACAATAGTTGATGAAAACGGCAACACTACAAAATACGCCGTTGTTAAAGATGCGGAAGTAAGCATACTTGCCGGTGAAGGCGAAAACGGCACCAATAACTTCGAATCTGCAAAAGGAGAACTTATACTTGTTGACGTATCTGAAATAGATACAAACAAGCTTCCTAAAGCAGGCGAGAGAGTAATGTTTATGGGTGACGTAAGAGCAGACGTCAACGGTAACGTAACGATGGCTGTAAATACTAAATATGCAACAGAATTCGGCGACGGAATGGTAGTAGGCGACGCCGAAATAGATTCAGTAAAAGCTGAAATAGCTGCAGGGCTTTCAAGCAACCTCGAATGGGTCAAAAATAATACAGCCCAGAACCAGCAGCTGTTTGCCCAGCAGGGCGTATCAGGAGCAGGCTGGCAGGTGCAGTGGAATACGCTTGTCGAAGCTGCCGGATATACAAATCCTGAAAAGGACCAGCAGATAATCGAGCAGTTGAAGAAGATGAAAGAAGGACAGATACAGGCAACATTTTAAAAGCAGGTTTTAAAAAGAAAGGGGCGGGGTTTAGTTAACCCGCCTCTTTTTTTATTGATTAAAGTATTTTTTTTGACAAAATTTTTACAAATTTTCTATTTACAATGCAGGCGCATTTTTGTAAAATCAACATGTTTGAATTTAAAATCAGGCTTAAATATAAATTAAGTATAGAGGTGGCAAAATGAGTTGCAATTGTTCAGAAGAAGTAAAACACATGTGTGTTGTTGCAAAGGGAGCAAAACACGGTCCGGCGCCTATTCCTGAAGAAGGAAAATGGGTAAAGGCAAAGGAAATAACCGACATCAGCGGTTTGACGCACGGAGTAGGATGGTGCGCTCCGCAGCAGGGTGCCTGCAAACTTACGTTGAACGTAAAAAAAGGCATCATTGAAGAGGCTCTTGTTGAAACGATAGGATGCTCCGGAATGACTCATTCAGCGGCGATGGCTGCAGAAGTTTTGTCCGGAAAAACTATTCTTGAAGCTTTGAATTCCGATTTGGTATGCGATGCCATAAATACAGCCATGAGAGAATTGTTTTTGCAGATAGTTTACGGAAGAACCCAGACTGCTTTTTCAGAAAACGGACTTCCGATAGGCGCAGGTCTTGAAGATCTCGGAAAAGGATTGAGATCGCAGGTCGGCACAATGTACAGCACAAAGGAAAAAGGCGTCCGCTATCTTGAAATGGCGGAAGGTTATGTTTTGGAAATAGGCCTTGATAAAAATTCCGAAGTAATCGGTTATAAATACGTCCACGTAGGAAAAATGATGGAGCAGATCGCCAAAGGGACAGATCCTAAGACGGCTTTTGAAAAAAATGTCGGAACTTACGGAAGATTTGCCGAAGCAGAAACAAAAATAGATCCGAGACATAAATAGAGGAGCATATCATGGTAAAATTTGAAGGTTATGAAAGAAGAATAGACAAAATAAACGCTTGTCTTAAAGAATACGGAATGAAAGATTTGGAAGAAGCAAAAGCAGTATGTGACGCGAAAGGCGTTAATGTAGACGAAATTGTCAGAGGCGTGCAGAAGATAGCGTTTGACAACGCAGTTTGGGCTTATACATTGGGCGCGGCGATTGCCATAAAAAAAGGCGCTAAAACAGCGGCGCAGGCGGCAGAACTTATAGGAATAGGGCTTCAGGCTTTCTGTATACCCGGTTCAGTAGCAGATCAGAGGCTTGTAGGGCTCGGACACGGAAATCTTGCGGCTATGCTTTTAAGAGAAGAAACGAAATGTTTCTGCTTTTTGGCAGGCCATGAATCGTTTGCAGCCGCAGAAGGCGCAATCGGTATTGCAAGAACTGCAAATAAAGTCAGAAAAGAAGCTTTAAGAGTTATTCTTAACGGGCTCGGAAAAGACGCAGCTTACATCATCGCAAGAGTAAACGGATTTACGCATATAGAAACAGAATACGATTATGCCACGGGTAAACTTAACGTAACAAAAGAAACTCCTTTTTCAACAGGAGACAAATCAAAAGTTAAAGTTTACGGAGCAGACGATGTTTCCGAAGGCGTAGCGATAATGATAAAAGAAGGAGTTGACGTTTCCATTACCGGAAATTCGACAAATCCTACAAGATTCCAGCATCCTGTCGCCGGCACTTATAAAAAATGGGCAGGCGAAAACGGAAAGAAATATTTCTCGGTAGCTTCAGGCGGCGGAACGGGGAGAACCCTTCATCCTGACAATATGGCCGCAGGTCCCGCTTCTTACGGTATGACCGACACTATGGGCAGAATGCACGGCGATGCGCAGTTTGCAGGTTCTTCGTCGGTGCCGGCTCACGTTGAAATGATGGGTCTTATCGGAATGGGAAATAATCCTATGGTAGGCGCATCTGTAGCAGTGGCAGTTGCAATAGAACAGGCTAAGTAAGAAATATTTTAAATATTTGAAATCCGGAGAATTTTAAATTCTCCGGATTTTTTTATTGAAAAACAAATCAAACTTAGTTATCATATTACCGTGGATAAAAAAACATTTTTGAAACGGATTTATTTTTTAATTTTGTTTTTTGCGTGCAATTGTCTGGCATACGGACATGAAACAGGATATTCCGGAATATCGGCTGATGCCGCAAAAAATCTGATCAAAAAAGAAAAAGCTGTTCTTGTAGATGTCAGAACAGCCGAAGAATATGAAAAATACCACATAAACGGGTCAATTTCTATCCCTTATACCGAAATATATGATCTGGCCGAAAAAACAATCCCGGACAAAAATACAAAAGTCATAGTTTACTGCAGCAACGGCGGAAGAAGCATAATAGCCGCAAGAAGATTTGCTGTGCTGGGTTATAAAAATATTTTTGATTTGGGCGGATTTCAGGATTTTAAAGATAAAATTGAAAAATGAACTGTAATTTAAACTTGATTTTTATAAGCCCAGTTGATATAATTTGCTTCAATATTTATTTAAAGAAGGCATAAAATGTCATTGAAAAAATTGAAACTTTTATGTATTACCTGCCCGAGACATGATATGTCTTACGCCGAACAGGTTGAACTGGCCTGTCAGGGCGGGGCCGATATGATACAGTTCAGGGACAAAAATATTACCGATAAAGAACTTTATGATGTTTCTTTACAATTAAAGGATATATGTAAAAAATATCACGTGTATTTCACTGTTAATAACAGAGTTGATATAGCTTATGCCGTTGAGGCGCACGGTATTCACATAGGGCAAAGCGATCTGCCTGCCGATAAAGTAAGGCAGCTTATGGGCCCTTCAAGAATAATAGGGCTTTCGGCTTCAAGCTATATGCAGGCTATGGACTGTATCAGGCAAAAAATCGATTACATAGGTTTCGGGGCAATTTATTCCACTGATACAAAGCCCGAGGCAAAGGCGACAGGCCTTGAAGCGTTGTCGCTTGTAAAAAGTAAAACAGATATGCCGTTGATAGCAATAGGCGGAATAAACGAAACAAATGTTGAAGAAGTTATACTTGCAGGCGCTGACGGAGTTGCCGTTGTGCAGGCCGTATGCGGGGCAAAAGATATAAAAAAATCAGCCCAGAATATTAAAAATTTAATAATGCAGGCTGAGCAAAAAAAGGGAAAAATAAACGATGTCATTAATGGAAAATGCTAAGAAAAATATTGTAACCGGAGAAATCCGGGAAGTGGCTTCTTATGAAGGAATTTCGGCGGAAGAAATAATAAGAGGCATAAATAACGGCACAATAGTAATACCGAAAAACAAGAACAGAATTTTAAAAAGAGCCGTCGGCGTCGGAAAAGGGCTCAAAACAAAAGTAAACGCGAATATAGGAACATCGCCTGACCATATAAGCATTGAAGAAGAAATAGAAAAAATGCAGATTGCCGTCAAAGCGGGCGCAGACGCCGTTATGGATTTATCAATAGGCGGAAATCTTACGGCCATAAGAAAAGAAATACTGGCGCAGTGTCCAGTATGCGTCGGGACTGTTCCGATATATCACGTTGCATGCGAAACGGTAAGAAACGGCAAAAAAATATCGCAGATGGACGGCGAATTTATGTTTGACGTAATCGAGCAGCAGGCTGAAGAAGGCGTTGATTTTATGACGATTCACTGCGGCATTACAAAGCAGACTGTCGACGTTTTAAACAGACAGCCAAGACATATAGGAGTAGTCAGCAGAGGAGGTTCTTTTTTAGTTAAATGGATCAATGCAAATAAAAAAGAAAATCCTTATTACGAACAGTATGACAGACTTTTAAAAATAGCAAAAAAATATGACGTTACGCTGAGTTTGGGGGACGGATTCAGACCCGGCTGCGGCGCAGACGCTTCAGACGGACCTCAGATTTCTGAACTTTCGGTTCTGGGAGAACTTGTTTTAAGAGCAAGAAAAGAAGGAGTCCAGACGATGATAGAAGGACCGGGGCATGTTCCTTTAAACCAGATAGAAGCAAACGTGATGCTTGCAAAAAGGCTGGCGCATAATGCTCCTCTTTATTTTTTGGGGCCTTTGGTTACCGATATAGCTCCCGGATATGACCATATAACTTCTGCAATAGGCGGCGCGATGGCTGCAAGTTACGGAGTGGATTTTATATGTTATGTTACACCCGCAGAACATTTAAGACTGCCGGATAAACAGGATGTTCACGACGGCGTTATAGCGGCAAGAATAGCAGGACATGCCGCAGATATAGTTAAAAACGTCAAAGGCGCAAAAGAACAGGATTTTGAAATGTCAAAATACAGAAAAGACAGAAATTGGGATAAGCAGAAAGAGCTTTCCATAGACCCTGAAAAATTTGAAAAAGAACGGGCAAAACTATTGCCAAAACAGCAAGATGTTTGTACAATGTGCGGAGAATTTTGTTCGATGAAGGAAGAACTATGAAAAAGATAAAAGTAAGGGTTCCTGCTACTACTGCAAATCTCGGTCCCGGATTTGATATTTTCGGGGCGTCTTTGTCGATGCATAACGAGGTTGAAATTTGGCAGGCAAAAAATTCAAGCGGTAAATTTATTGTGACGGGCGAAGGAAAGACTGTCCTTCCCAGAAACGAAAAGAATATCTTATGGAAGGCTATGGATGCGGTGTTCGGGCTTCTGGAAGTAAGAGACAAATATAAACTTTCGGATTTTAACATAAAATTGAAAAACCATATTCCCTTAAGTTCCGGGCTTGGATCTTCGTCGGCGGCAAGAGCGGCCGGTATTATAGCGGCAAATGCTATATGCGGAAATAGAATGTCGCTTGGAGAAATGGTTGATCTTGGCGTAAAGCTTGAGTCTCATCCGGACAATATAGTCCCTGCTTTTTACGGAGGAGTGTGCATTTCCGTTGAAGGGCCGGGAGAAGAATTCTCGGTTGAACAGCTGCCTGTTCCCAAACAGCTTAAAGCCGTCGTATGTACGCCTGGTTTTGAACTTGCCACGGAAAGATCAAGAAATATTCTGCCTCAAAAATACGACGTAAAAGATGTTGTTTTTAACGCTTCAAGGATAGCTCTTCTTACGAAAGCGTTTTGTCTGAACGATTTCTCTGATTTATCAAGAGCCATGCAGGACAGAATGCATCAGCCCTACAGGGCAAAACTGATTCCGGTAATGGATGAAATAATAGAAGCGGCAAAAAAAGCCGGCGCTTACGGAGCATGTTTGTCCGGTTCGGGCCCGTCTATGATTGCTTTCTGCAGCAATAAAAAAGCAAAAGAAGTATTGGCTGTTATGACAAAAATATGGAAGAGAGAAACCGTGCCTGTAAAACAGTTTATTCTTGATTTTGACAGCGGCGGAGCTCGCATAATAAAATAGTTGGAGAAAAAATTATGGCACTAGTGGTTATGAAATTTGGCGGTTCTTCGGTTGCAGACAGCGACAAAATGAAAATAGTCGCTAACAGAGTTATTGAAAAGAAAAAAAACGGCAATAAAGTTGTTGTTGTTGTTTCGGCTCCTGGCGACACTACGGATGATTTGATTACGATGTGCGAGAAAATAACGTCGGATCCAAACCCCAGAGAAATGGATCTTCTGCTTGCCACGGGCGAACAGATTTCGATATCTCTTCTGGCTATGGCTATTCAGGCTCAGGGCGAAAAATCGATTGCGCTGACAGGCCCGCAGGCCGGCATTTACGCAGATTCAGACCATTCAAGGGCGAGAGTCACAAAAATAATACCGAAAAAAATATTTTCTTTTTTAGATAAAGGAAATATCGTAATTGTGGCCGGATTTCAGGGCATAAATCCAAAAGGCGATATAGCTACGCTCGGCAGAGGCGGTTCAGATTTAACCGCCGTAGCTTTGGCAGCCGCAATGAAAGCAGATGTATGTGAAATTTATACTGATGTCGACGGAGTTTATACTACCGATCCGAGAGTCGTAAAAGAAGCAAGAAAAATAGAAATGATTTCGTATGAAGAAATGCTTGAAATGGCAGGTTCCGGCGCGCAGGTTATGCAGGCAAGAAGCATTGAAGTTGCCATGAAATACGGAATAGAGATACACGTAAGATCGACATTTTCCGGCAAAGAAGGTACCTATATAGTCAGCGAAGAAAAAATAAGGAGAAAAAAAATGGAAGCATTAATGGTTTCAGCCGTGACTTTTGATAAAAATCAGGTAAAATTTTCACTTATAGACGTTCCGGACGTTCCGGGAATAGCGGCAAAGGTTTTCGGAAGTCTTGCAAAACTCGGAATAAATGTCGATATGATTATACAGTCTGCCGCTTTGGACAAGAAGAACGATATTTCATTTACCGTAAGCAAGGCTGATCTTAAAAGAACCCAGGCTAAGATAGAAGAACTTGCAAAAGAATTAAAGGCAAATTCTTTGTCGTGCGACGAACACGTCGCGAAAGTTTCGGTAGTCGGCGTAGGAATGAAGAGCCATGCCGGAGTTGCTTCAAAAATGTTTGATATACTTGCAAAAAATAAAATCAATATAGAAATGATTTCAACCAGCGAAATCAAAGTTTCATGCGTAGTAGACGAAGCGGATTTAACTAAGGCCGTAAACGAGCTGCATAAGGGATTTAAACTGAATAAAAAGTAAGCAGGGAGGGGTTAAATGAAAAAGATTTTACTCGGAGCTGTCTGTTGTTTGTCTTTGTTTGCGTATGCCTGTAATAAGGCTGCAACGCCTGAAGAAGAATTTGCCAATTATGTTCAGGCAGCGGAAGATAAAAGCAATAAAGGGGATTTCAAAGGGGCTATTGAGGATTTTAAAAGTGCACTGAATATAAAACCCGATTCTCCCGATATTTTGGTTAAATTGTCGGATTTGCAGATGAGAACGCAGGACACTGACGCCGCGCTTGAAAATTCAAATAAAGCGGTTGCGTTAAGAGGCACAAGCGTTGATTATTTGCATAATGCCGAGGCTAAATATTCTTCCGGAAAATATCAGGAAGCTATGACAGATGTTGAAAAATCTTTATCTATTGATTCCAAAGACCCATGGGCTTATTTTGTAAGAGCCGAAATAAAGCTGGCTACAGGCGATAAGACAGGCGCAAAGAATGATGTCGTTTCGGCTATGGAAAAAGATTCCGACGTGGAAGGGTTCCGCCACGGCGTTTATAATCTATTTAAGGCAAGGCTTGAAAGAGAAATAGGCGATAAAAAAGTTGCGTTGGAAAATATGGATGCCGGAATAAAAATAATGAAAAGCATGGGAGAAGGATTTGTCCCAAATGAAGAAATAAGAAAGCTTGAAGATGAAAGAGCTGATATGGAAAAAGGGTTGAACAACTAAAATATACAGGATAAAGAAGGAAATATAGAATGAAGAAATATTTATTTTTTTTAGCGGCTTTTTGTTTTCTGTGTCTGGGATGCCAAAAATCAGAGGATAAACAGCCTGCCGAAAGCAAGCCTGCACAACAGCAGCAGGTCAGCGCTAAGGATGAAATAGGCGACGATCCGTATGCGTTGCACCAGCGCGGTAAAAAGAAACTTGAGTCAAATGATTTTACAGGCGCAATCGAAGATATGACGAAATCTCTTAAATTGCAGGAAAATAATTTTGTAAGAGGCGATTTGGGCAGAGCGAAAGAATCGGACGGCGATTTTGAAGGAGCTCTGGCCGAATATACAAAAGCCATCGAACAAAACAAACGAGGCGTTTATTACGAATGGAGATCGAGAACTTATTTAAAACTCGGCAAAAAAGACGAAGCGAAAAAAGATATGGAAGAAGCGGCAAAACTGCCGAAAGAATGATAATGAAAAAAATATTTGTTTTTGACACTACTCTCAGAGACGGATCGCAGGGCGCCGGAGTATCTTTTTCCGTGGAAGATAAGATAAAGATAGCTCTTGCTCTTGATGCGTTCGGCATTTCTTACATTGAGGGCGGCTGGCCCGGATCAAATCCGAAAGACGAAGAATTTTTTAAAGCCGCAAAAAATAAAATAAAAAAATCAAAACTTGTAGCGTTCAGTTCGACCAGAAGAAAAAATATAAAAGCAAAAGACGATGCCAATATAAATAAAGTGGTAAGTTCAGGAGTGAAAAGCGCCTGCATATTCGGCAAAAGCTGGGATTTTCACGTCATACACGCACTTAACACGACGCTTGATGAAAATTTAAATATGATTTCCGATACGGTGTCTTATCTTAAATCAAAGAAAATAGAAGTGATTTATGACGCGGAACATTTTTTTGACGGATATGCCGCAAATCCTCAATATGCCGTAAAAACAATAGAAGCGGCAATAAACGCCGGAGCGGATTTTGTGTGCCTGTGCGAAACGAACGGAGGAAAACTTCCTCTTGAAGTCAGCGGGACTGTAAAAGAAATGAAACAAAAATTTCCGGGCGTGAGATTCGGTATTCATGCTCATAACGATTCAGACTGCGCCACGGCAAATTCCGTTATAGCCGTAGAATCAGGCTGCGAGATGGTTCAGGGCACAATTAACGGGATAGGCGAAAGATGCGGCAATGCAAATCTTTGCTCCATAATACCTGCTCTTCAATTAAAAAAAGGCTATTCATGCGTGCCTGCCGAAAAACTTGAAAAACTTACGGAACTGTCGATGCATATATACGAAATAGCAAATCTTGTTCCGAACGATCTTTTGCCCTATGTCGGCCGCAACGCTTTTGCGCATAAAGCCGGAGTGCATGTAAGCGCCATAGAGAAAAATTCAAAGACTTACGAACATATAAATCCCCAGCAGGTCGGAAACGCAAGAAGAATTCTTGTTAGCGATCTGTCCGGGAAAAGCAATATACTTTCAAAAGCCGGCGAGATGCAGATAAATATTAACGATCAATCGGATAAGATAAAAGAAGTTATAAAAGCCGTCAAAGAAAAAGAAAATCAGGGATACCAGTACGAAGACGCCGACG
>CAYTCB010000004.1:0-28752 GCA_964436195.1 uncultured Elusimicrobiaceae bacterium | reverse complement strand
TTGAAACTAAAAACTTAACAGGGAAAAAACTTATTTATTTAATATCTCCGGATAAGGGATTGTGCGGCGGATTGCTTGCCAATTTATTTTCGGAATTTGTTTCAAAAGCTTCAAAAGACGATTATATAATTACAATCGGCAAAAAAGCGCAGATGTTCTGCATAAAGCGAGGCTTTAACGTTATAGCATCGTTCAATATGGGGACAACTTTTCCGAAATATTCCGAATTTGTTCACATGTTAAGATTTATAGAAACATACTATCTTCAGAAAAAAATAGACGGTGTAGAGGTAATTTATACAAATTTTAAAAACCGTATGGTTCAGTATCCTGTAAGAGAAATTTTGGCTCCGGTCGAAATAGACAAAAGTTTTATAGATACGGGGGTTCACATATTTGAACCTTCTCCTCAGGAAGTTTTTAAAAGTTTGCTGCCTTATTATTTTGAAGTCGAATTTTATGACATGATAATGAATTCTTACGCTTCCGAACAGGCCGCGAGAATGCAGGCTATGAGCAATTCAAAAGAAAATGCAAAAGAGATTTCCAATTTTCTAACGACGGTTTACAATAAATCAAGGCAGGAAAGAATAACAAACGAAATTTTAGATTTGGCTAACGGTCTTATAAGTTAAAAGATTATAAAGTCGCAAAGGATATAGTAATGGAAAACAATATCAAGAAAAATGAAGGTTTTGTTATCAGAATTCAAGGCCCCGTAGTTGACGTTAAATTTAAAAATGAGACTCCGGATATTTATGAAGCGCTGCATGTTGAAAATAAAGACGGGTCAAGGCTTGTTTTGGAAACTATGTTCCAGCTTGATAATTTTGAAGTAAGAACCATAGCTCTGGGTTCAACTGACGGTTTAAAAAGAGGTACAAAAACTCTAAGAACAAATGCTCCTATATCCGTTCCGGTAGGCGAAAAGACGCTCGGAAGAATTTTTAATGTCCTCGGTGATTCAATTGACGGTCTTGAAAAAATTGATTCAAAAACTTCACAATTTGCGCCTATACATAAACCTGCTCCGAAACTTTCAGACCAAAAAACGGTGCCTGAGGTTTTGGAAACAGGAATAAAAGTTATAGATTTAATAGCTCCTTTTACAAAAGGCGGCAAAATAGGAATATTCGGCGGTGCAGGCGTAGGAAAAACTGTTGTTGTTAAGGAACTTATAAGAAATATTGCCATGGAGCATGAAGGCCATTCTGTTTTTGCGGGAGTAGGAGAGCGTTCAAGAGAAGGAACCGATTTATGGATTGAAATGAAAGAATCAAATGTTTTGGATAAGACCGTATTGGTTTTCGGACAGATGAACGAGCCTCCGGGAAGCAGAATGAGAGTAGCTTTGACGGGTCTTACAATGGCCGAGCATTTTAGAGACGAGAAAGGAGAAGACGTATTGCTTTTCATCGATAATATTTACAGATTTGCCCAGGCGGGCAGCGAAGTATCGGCACTTTTGGGAAGAATGTCATCGGCAGTAGGATACCAGCCTAATCTTGCGCAGGATATGGGTGAGCTTCAGGAAAGGATAGCTTCAACAAATAAAGGATCTGTTACTTCGGTGCAGGCTATATATGTTCCGGCGGACGATTATACGGATCCGGCTCCCGTTACGATATTCTCGCATCTTGATGCGACTATTACGCTCGACAGGGCCATAGTGGAACAGGGATTGTATCCTGCAGTAAATCCGTTAACGTCATCTTCCAGACTTGTTGATCCTAATGTGGTCGGACAGGAACATTATGAAGTTGCAATGAACGTCAAAAAAACGCTTCAAAGATATAAAGATCTTCAGGATATTATAGCGATACTCGGTATAGACGAATTGTCTGATGAAGACAAGCTTACCGTTGCCAGAGCAAGAAAAATACAGAAATTTTTGACGCAGCCTATGTTTGTTGCGGAAACCTTTACCGGTTTTGAAGGAAAATATGTTAAAATTGAAGATACTATAAAAGGATTTAAAGAAATAATAGAAGGCAAGCATGATGCCATATCGGAACAGAATTTTTATATGGCAGGCACGATAGAAGATGTTGTTGCCAGAGCAAATAAGGGTAGTAAATAAAAATTGGTAAAAAAATACAATGACAAAGTTTCTAAAATTAGATATACTTTCTCCTGAGGGTTCTGTTTTCAGCGGCGAAGTTAACCAGGTCAGTCTGCCTACTGAAAGCGGAATTATTACCGTTTTGCCTGATCACGCCGATATAATTACAAAACTGACAGGCGGACAGGTTGAAATAGATTGTAACGGCGAAAAAAGATATATTTCGATACTCGGCGGATTTCTTGAAATATCCGACAACACGGCAAGTATAATATCTGATTTTGCAGTAAGATCTGAAGAACTTGACGATCAGAAAATACTTCAGGCCCAGAAATATGCCGAGGAACAGATTAAAAAGAAAGACAAAGTTAATTCGACCATAAACGAGCATAATTTGCAGAAGGCTATTTTAGATTTGAAATTGTTTGAAAAGAATAAAATTAAAAACAGAAACAGAGGTTCGAAATAATGAAATATTTTTTATGCTGTTTAATATGTTTCTTTACCTTCTTCGTTGTTTCGTGTTCTTCAACCCAAAAAATAAAAGATGAATTATATACAATAACACCTACTGAACCTGGCGATCAGATTGCTTCGGAAAATCCTGTTTTTACCGAGAAAAGACTTACTCTTATCACAAACGGCGTTCCAAGGGAATATGAATATGTTTTAAATGACAAAGTCATCGCCAAAGAAAAACTTGATAAAAACGGCAACGTCGTTTCATTTGAAGGAGAAACTCCGCAGGGGCTTGTTAAACAGTATGATATGAGCAAAAAGTTAGTGGCTGAAATAAATTATAACGGCGGAAAAATTGAAGGCGTAAATAAAAAATACTATCCCAACGGTAATTTGGAATATGTCAGAAATTATAAAAACGGAGCTCTTGAGGGACAGGTTACGGAATATTATGACAACGGCAATAAAAAAACAGAGTCTGTTTATAAAAACAATCTGTTAAACGGCGTTTTGAGAAAATATTCTCCTACAGGCACTCTTTTATCTTCGGCGCAATATTATGACGGAGTTCTCGACGGAGTATATAAAGAGTATTATGTAACAGGTACCGTTAAAATAGAAATAGAGTATTATAACGGCAAAAAAGAAGGAGCCAGCAAAGAATATTTTTCGAACGGCATACTGCTTAAAGAATACAATTACTCCCAGAATAAACTTGTCGGAGATACTAAAACTTACTATGAAGACGGAGCAATAAATAAAATTGAAAAATACAAAAACGGCAAACTTGACGGAGAAACAAAAATATACAGCAACAATAATTCAGAGATACCGCTGTTTATAGATTATTACGTAAACGATAAAAAAGTTTCAAGAACAGCGTTTGACGGAACGGGAAAACAGATTTTTAAAATAAGATATTAAATTATAAGGAGCGTCGTCATGTCGGGACATAATAAGTGGGCCAGTATTAAGCACAAAAAAGCAGCAATGGACTCAAAAAGAGGCAAAGTATTTACAAAAATTATCAGGGAAATTGTTGTTTCGGCAAGAGAAAGCGGCGGAAATCCTGAAAATAACGCAAGACTCAGAAAGGCGATGAATGATGCAAGAGAAGCAAATATGCCTCAGGACAACATAAAGAAGGCTATCCAGAGAGGAACAGGCGAAATCCCAGGCGCGACTTACGAAGAAATAACGTATGAAGGATACGGTCCTGCGGGAGTTGCTCTTATAGTTGAAACCACTACTGATAACAAAAACAGAACTTCTGCCGATATAAGAAGAATATTTTCTAAACATTCAGGCAATATGGGCGAATCAGGATGCGTAGGATGGATGTTTTCAAGAAAAGGATATATTGCAGTTGACAAAGCAGGTTCTGATGAAGAAACTTTGATGAATCTTGCTCTTGAGAACGGAGCGGAGGATTTTTCTTCTTCCGATGACGGATATGAAATTTATACAAAACCAGAGGATGTTGAAACAGTAAAAAATGCTTTAACTGGAAAGAATATAAAAGTTGTCTCGTCTGAAGTTTCAATGGTTCCTCAGACATATGTTCAGCTTACGGGTGAAGATGCCGAGCATATGATAAAACTTATGGATGAGCTTGAAGAACATGATGATGTAAAAAATGTATTTGCTAATTTTGATATTTCAAAAGAAGATATGGAAAAATACAGCGTTTAATGAAAAAACACGGAATGATAATCATAGTTTCTGCTCCTTCGGGTGCAGGTAAGACGAGCATATGTGATGCCGTAATAAAAGACGATAAAAACGTGATTTATTCAATTTCTACGACTACAAGGCTTCCAAGAAAAGGCGAAAAAAACGGAAGAGAGTATTTCTTTACCGATCAGGATCAATTTAAAAAATCAGTTGCTGCAGGCAAGTTTGCCGAATGGGCAAAAGTTCACGATAATTATTACGGGACCAGCAAAGATACACTCGGTAAAGCTCTTAAAAAAGGGAAAGACGTTTTGCTTGATATAGACGTTCAGGGGGCTTTGCAGATAAAAAAACAATATAAAGACGCTTTGATGATTTTTATTATGACACCGACGCTGGGCGAACTCAGAAAAAGACTTGTAAAAAGAAATAAAGATTCTGTCGAAACCATAAATAAAAGAATAGAAAATGCGAAGAAAGAAATAAAATATGCGGACAGATACGATTATCTTGTATTAAATGACAAACTTGACAAAAGCATAGAGGCTGTTAAATCGGTTATAACGGCAGAACGGTTATCTATAAAAAGAAATAAAATAATATTTTAATTTTAGCGGGGGGAGTAAATGGTTAGTGCAGAAAAACCTTTGGATCAGGTGTTTTTTGAATCGCAGATGGGAAAGTATGATGTAGTCAAAATTGCTATAGAATGGATAAAACTTAAAAAAGACGAAGAAGGATATAAACATTTATCCCAGACTCAGCTGCTTGACAAAGCAGTCAGAGACGTTCTCAGCAGAAAACAGGAAGAAATAGAGATGGAAATAGCCGAACTTAAAAAGAAAAAAGAGGTAAAGCAGGTTAAAATAGAAGAAAAACAGTAAATATGGCGAATCTTAAAAATAAAAATGTCGTGTTGTGCATCTGCGGAGGCATTGCAGTGTATAAAGTCTGTGATTTAACGCGCAGACTTATTGCTCTAGATGCTTCCGTTACGTGTGTTATGACACAAAGCGCAGTAAAATTTGTAACTCCGCTTACGTTTCAAACTTTGTCAAATAATAAAGTTTATACCGATATGTTTGATGTTTCTTCCTGGGAAATAGAACATGTTTCTCTTGCAAAAAAGGCCGATATAGTTGTGGTTGTTCCGGCTACGGCCAATACAATAGCCAAACTTGCGCATGGTTTTGCCGATAATCTTGTCTGTTCAACGGTTCTTGCAACTAAATCTAAAGTTTTAGTTTGTCCTGCAATGAATTCAAATATGCTTTCTCATGAAGCGACTCAAAAAAATATGCAAGCACTTAAAGAATACGGTTATAAATTTACCGATACAAAAATCGGGAAACTTGCCTGCGGAATCACCGGCGACGGAAATTTGGCCGACGTTGAGACTATAGTTCAAAATATAGTTGCCGAGATATCCTGAAAAACGGTAAAAATCTATGACAAAAACAATTCTAATAACAACAGGGCCTACAAGAGAATATATTGACCCGGTAAGATTTATTTCAAACGCATCTTCCGGTAAAATGGGAAAGGAGATTGCCCAAGCGGCGGTCAAAAAAGGTTTTAATATTATAGCGGTACAGGGTGTTTCTTCCGATAAGATAGAATCATCTGGAAAGTGCAGAGTTCTCAATGTTGTAAGCGCTAAACAAATGTTCGAAGCTGTGAAAAAAAATTTAAAATTCGCCGATATTTTTATAGGCGTGGCGGCGGTTTCGGATTATACTCCTGTTTCTTTTTCAAAAAGCAAGATTAAAAAAAATAAAGATATTATTGTTTTGAAACTGAAAAAAAATCCGGATATAATAGGATATGCGGCAAAGCATAAAGGCGGCAGAAAGATTATAGGTTTTGCACTTGAAACCGATAATATGATCGAATATGCAAAATCAAAACTCAAAGAAAAAAAACTTGATATGATAGTGGCGAACGGAGTTGATACGATATCTTCCGGAAAATCAAAACCGTTTCTAATTTTTAAATCAGGCAAAATTAAAGAATTGAAAATGTCATCAAAAAAATATATAGCGAAAGAGATTATAAATGAAATCACGGAAGCTGAATGTAATAAAACTGGCAAAAACCGCAGTTAATGAAATAAAAAACTGGGGAGAAGATGAAGTTGTCCGCGACGGAAAATTTTCCGCCGGTGCCGTTCGAAAACAGTCAAAACAATCTTTGCCTGCGGCTGATTTGCTTGAGGCTTACAGAAAAAAAATATGTTCATGCAAGAAATGCGGACTTGGAGAAACTAAGCTTAATTTTGTTTTCGGAGTCGGGAATCCGAATGCCGAAATTATGTTTGTAGGAGAAGGCCCGGGATTTAAGGAAGACCATAAAGGAGAGCCTTTTATAGGACGCGCAGGGGCTCTGCTTGATAAAATAATAGAAGCCATGGGGTATACAAGGCAGTCGGTATATATAGCAAATATAGTCAAATGTCATCCTATGAAAGACTCGTCAAATCCCGAACTCAGCAATAACGACAGACCACCGACGCAGGATGAAATGGCGGCCTGTAAGCCGTATCTTGATAAACAGATAGAAATAATATCACCTAAAGTTATAATTACTTTAGGCTCTTCTTCCACAAGATGTTTGTTGGATACAGAAGAAACCATAAGCAATTTAAGAGGTAAATTCAGCGTTTATAACGGAATTAAACTTATGCCGACGTATCATCCGGCTGCATTATTGAGAAATCCGAATTTAAAAAAAGACACTTGGCAGGATATGAAAGCTGTTTTATCCTTTTTGAAACAGGGATAATATGAAACTTTTGGAAGTAATCATTCCCATTCCTTTAAATAAATCATTCTATTATCTTCTTCCGGAAAATATTGATTTTCAAGATGCCGTAGACAGAAGAGTTTTAGTTCCTTTTGGAACAAGAACGGTTACCGGCTATGCAGTTGCGGTAAAAGAAATCAATGACGATAAAATAAGATTTAAAACAGTAATAAAAATAATAGACGAAGAACCGGTGATATCAAGAGAAACAAAAGAGATGGCTTTATGGCTTTCCGAAAAATATCTTTGTTCGGCCGGAGAAGCCCTTTCGGCTATAGTACCGGTATCAATGAAAATACCAAAAAAAAGAAAATCGGAAAAAAAATCAAAAGAGACGCAGACGGAAGAGCCTGAATTTAAAATAACTCAACATCAGCAGGCTGCTCTTGATGAGATATATGCATCGTTGTCATCAGGGAAAAATATTAATTTTCTTCTTCACGGAGTAACAGGTTCCGGCAAAACGGAAGTTTATTTAAGAGCTATAAGAAAGACTCTTGATGAGGGAAAAACTGCCATTTTTCTTCTGCCTGAAATTTCATTGACTCCGCAGTTTGTAAATATAATAAAAAAAAGATTCGGTGATATTGCAGAATTATGGCACAGCGGAATATCTCTTATAAAAAAATACAGAATATTCGATTCCGTAAAAAACGGTAAAATAAAAATAGTTATAGGGGCTAGATCTGCAGTTTTTCTTCCTTTTAACAATTTAGGGCTTGTAGTTATAGATGAGGAACATGAATCAACGTATAAACAGGACAATAAACCGTGCTATGACGCCAAAGAAATAGCTTTATGGAGGGCTCAGTATAATAAAGCTGTCTGTATTTTCGGCTCGGCTACTCCGGCTGTTGAAACTTATAAAAAAACACTTGACGGACATTTAAAACTTCTGGAACTTCCAGAAAGAATAGATAATAAAAAACTTCCCGTAATAGAAATGGTCTCGCTGAAAGAAATAAGAAATAAGGCATCGGTTCTTTCAAATAAGATGATATTTGCCATAAAACAGGCTCTTGCCAGACGTGAACAGATTATAGTCTTCTTAAACAGAAGAGGTTTTTCACCCACGCTTATGTGCAAAAAATGCGATACGGTTTACCAATGCCCGAATTGTTCTGTCTCAATGGTGTATCATAAAAAACCTGAATCGCTTAAATGCCATTATTGCGGAGCAGAGTCAAAATTTCCGGTAAAATGCAAAAAGTGCGGCGGCAAAGAATTTATTATTTTCGGAGCAGGAACACAAAAAGTCGAAGAGGAGCTCAGACATCTGCTTCCTCATGCAGGAATATTCAGACTGGATGCCGATACTGCTACAGGCAGAGATGTTTACTTAAAATTTTATGAAGGCGTAAAAAATGAAGAATACGATATTTTAATAGGAACTCAGATGGTCGCAAAAGGTTTTGACTTTTCGAGAGTTTCGCTTGTCTGCGTAGTTGACGCCGACACATCTCTTTATCTTCCGGATTTTCGTTCTTCGGAGAGAACATTTCAGCTGATTACACAGGTGGCTGGAAGATGCGGCAGGGCAGACATAAAAGGCAGAGTTTTGGTTCAGACAAAACATTCCGATAATTATGCATTGGAAAACGCAAGGCAGTATAATTATAAAAAATTTTATAATCAGGAAATAGAGTTCAGGCGCGAACTTGTATATCCTCCTTTCTGTGATATAGCAAAACTTACCGTCAGAAACAAGGAAGATAAAAAAAGTTTTGATTTTATCAGGCAGGTCTATGATTATCTTGAGAAACAAATAAAAGCATCAGGTTATAAAGTAGCTCTGCTGGGTCCTTCACAGTCATACATAGCCAGACAAAACGGCACATACAGATGGCAGATAATTTTAAAGGGGAAAAAAGAAGAAATAAAAAAAATACTTGAGACGGCTTCCCTTTTGAAAATTCCCGCAGACACTTACATGAGCATCGAATTAGACCCCAGCAATCTGCTTTAAAAAATTTGTAAAAAAATATAAAAGTTTATAGAATTAACGCAAATAATAAATCAAAGGAGGCTGCAAAATGACGGCATTATACATTTTGATTATCATAGTTGTGGCGGCGGGAACATTTTTATGGAGTTCTTATAACAGATTCATAGTTTTGAAAAACAGGGTCAAAGAAGCTTGGAGCGATATAGAAGTTCTGTTGAAAAGAAGATATGATCTTATTCCCAATCTTGTTGAAACGGTAAAGGGGTATGCGGCTCACGAAAAAAATACGCTCGAAGCCGTAATCAAAGCAAGAAATATGGCAATGTCGGCGAGCAGCGCTTCGATAGAGGAACAGGCTAAAAATGAAAATATATTAAGCGGCACTTTAAAATCTTTATTTGCGCTTAGCGAAAATTATCCGGATTTGAAAGCCAACGTTAATTTTCTTGAACTTCAAAGAGAACTTGTCGATACTGAAAATAAAATACAGGCTTCAAGAAGATTCTATAATGCTAATGTACTGTCATTAAATACAAAAATAGAGCTCTTTCCAAGCAATATAGTCGCCAATATGTTTAATTTTGAAAAACAGAAATTCTTTGAATTGGATGAAAACGAACAGGCTGCCAAAAATCCGGTAAAAGTATCATTTTAAAAAATGAAAACGACTTACGATTTTATAGATTCGAACACAAGAAAAACTATTTTATTAATAGCTTTATTTCCGTTGAGTCTTGCTGTTATTACCTATGTTTCGATGCTTCTGTTCTCATATTTTTATATGGCCGAACAGAAGTATGAATTAGTTTCCGTTAAATCTGTTTTTAATTATGCCGACGCTTATTTTTTTTATGTGTTTGGCATTGTTTTAATTTTTTCTGCATTGTGGACCCTGATATCTTACTATTCGGGTCATAAATTTATATTATCGTCTTTAAATTCCCGCCAGGCAGATCCGGATAAGGATAAAGAAATAATAAGGATAGTTGAAAATATCGCAATAACAGCAGGGATCCCTGCGCCAAAAACATACATAATTGAAGATTCGGCTTTAAACGCTTTTGCCACAGGCAGAAATCCTCAAAACTCTTATATAGCGCTGACATCGGGACTGATAGGAAAACTTGATAAAACGGAGCTTGAAGGCGTAATAGCGCATGAAACGGCGCATATTGAAAACAGCGATACGAAACTTATGCTTATTATAATTTTAGTTATAGGTTTTTTTACTCTTGTCGGCAATTTATTGATGAGGATGCCTTCAAGAGGAAAAGGCAGAAATAAGGGAGCCGTTATAATTTTTATAATAGGGCTGATACTTTATTTATACGGGACTGTTATCGCTCCTTTAATCAGGCTTGCGATTTCAAGAAGAAGAGAATATCAGGCAGACGCAACGGCTGCTTTATTGACAAGAAATCCGCAAGGATTGATTTCAGCTCTCAAAAAAATAACTCAAAATCCGCGCGTTGAGGCTTTTCAGGGAAAAGAATCAATGTCTCATATGTGCATAGAAAATCCGTTAAGAGAAAATATTAACTTGTTTGATTCTCTGGCAGGTATTTTTTCAACACATCCGCCTGTTGCTGACAGAATCAAAGCTCTTGAGGAAATGGACGGTATTTATTCGGCAAAGTAATTATCTCCCGCCTCCGCCTCCGCCGCCGCTTCCTCCGCCTGAAAATCCGCCTCCGCCGCTTCCGCTTCTTCGTGATGCAGACGATGCGTTCAGTGCATTTGTAAAACTGCCTATTCCGTTTGTAAAAAATATGCCATTATGTGTGTGTATTCCTCTTGTTTTCAACGCTTCGTCAAGCATTGTTTTGTCAAGAATATTTGAAAAAGAGTTCATCCATTTATTATCCATTTTAAAGGCTATGGCAAAAGGAAGATAATCACAGAATATTTTTTGTGCGTTTGTAGGATCAGATAATTCGACTCTGTATTCTTCAACAAACGTAATGTATTGCTTAAATCCGTCAATTTCATCCATCAGCATACGGCCTTTTTCGGTATATCTTCTGAAACTTTTTGACAAAATAATACCTGTTATTACAAGATAAGCCAAAACTGCCGTAAAAATAAACAAATCTTCAGAAAAAAACGGCTGGACATTACCGCTGACAATGCTTGCGGCAAAAGCGGCAAAGAATGTCAAAAACCACGGGATCGCATCTTCTCTTGCGAAAATCATTGCGAAAAACATTGCCGGAAATATTATAATTCCGGGGATATTGCCGTATATAATTAAAAACAAAATCATAATGCATAAAGGAATAACCCACAATATGTTTTTTTTAAAATAATTTCCGTTCTCCTGTGTTTTAAGAGACGATATAAGATTTTTTCTTGCTTCGGCTATTTTTGGAACATATCCGGACAATAAAATGTTTGGCAGCGAATCCTGAGGGAAAAGAGTTTTGTAAACAGTATTTTCTTCATCAGGTAAAGCCGCAGCCGCCGAATTGAATTTGTTTTTTAAAACATAAGCCGATTGCAATTGGTCATATTCTATTTCTATTATATTTTTTAATGCAAGAGAAACCAAAACAGCCGTAAAAGATGCGGAATTATTCATGTTTGATATATAGCTTGCAAATGCCGGAGAAGTTTCAGGAGGGGTAAATCTGCGTAATATAATCCTGTCTTTTGATATATCCGGGCCTATATAAAAACGCTTTATTATTTTTGAATACGCCAACGGCAGTATCATTAATATGACGGCTACTATGATGTTTTTTTTATTCCTGTCAAAAAAAGAACTTTTTATTATTGCATTTTTTGAAAAAGGAACAGCAACAGAAAATCCTTCGCCAGGCTCAAGTATTTTTGTAGTTTCAAAGAGGAGATTTCCGGTTTGTTTTGCATTTTGTTCTTTTGAACCGTATCTTCCGGTATATAAAGAAATTTTATCGGCAAACGGTTTTGCATTGGACGGAAGCACAAGTTCAAAAGAAGAGGTTTCTATTTTAAACGGCCACCCGTTTCCCGTCACATTCCAGTATATTTCATCATATTTTTTAAAGAATCTGGCGGCATTATCAAATTTATAAGTAAGGCTGTATTGATGCTGTCCCTGTGTGATAAAATTATCATCCCCAAAATTTACGGTTAACGACTTATTTCGTTTTTGCGTAAAATAAGGATGCTTCATCCCGTCCATATATAAACTTATTACCGTTATTTTCCCGTTTCTGTTAAACGGAATAGTTCTGTAAATTCCTCTTTTGATTGCTTTATGTTCGGCTGTAATTGTTATATTTTCGGTCACAAATGCCGATGAATCTTGATTTAAAGTAAGTTTTACGTCAAAAGCCGTAATTTTTTCGTCGGCTTTTAAACATGCGGAAAATAAAACAAATGCAATAATCAAAAATATTCTTTTCATAAAAAATAATTTTTGCATAAATCTTAAATTTGTGAATACAAACTTACCATTTCTATCGCAGTAAGTGCGGCATCGCTTCCTTTGTTTCCAGCTTTTGTTCCGGCTCTTTCAATAGCCTGTTCTATGCTGTCTGTAGTTAAGACTCCGAAAACTACAGGGATTTTGCTTGAAATGCCCACAGATGCCACTCCTTTTGATACTTCCGAAGAAACATAGTCAAAATGAGGAGTCGCACCTCTGATGACGCATCCGAGACATATTACGGCGTCGTATTTTGAAGAATCGGCAAGTTTTTTTGCCACAGCAGGAATTTCAAAAGCGCCCGGTACCCAGATTGTCGTAACGTCTTCTTCTTTTGCTCCGTGTCTGACGAGCATGTCAACAGAACCGGAAACAAGTTTGTTTGTGATAAATTCGTTAAATCTTGAAACCACAAGCGCAAATTTTTTGCCTTCAGAGTTTAACTGACCGTTAATTGTTTTCATTTTTTTATCTCCTTAAATCTTTTGTAAAATATGACCCATCTTGTCTTTTTTTGTTTTTAAATAACGCCTGTTTATTTTATTCGACGGTATTTCTATCGGCACTCTTCCGGTTATTTTTAAACCGTATCCGTTTAATCCTATTATTTTTCTCGGGTTGTTTGTCATCAGTCTTATGCTTGATATACCGAGCTCGCACAGTATTTGGGCGCCTACTCCGTAATCTCTCAAATCCGGAGCAAAACCGAGCGCTACGTTTGCTTCTACCGTATCCATTCCTTCTTCCTGCAGCTTATATGCTTTAAGTTTGTTTGTAAGCCCTATTCCTCTTCCTTCCTGATGCATATAAAGTACGACACCGAGCCCTTCTTTTTCTATCATAGATAAAGCCTGTTCAAGCTGTTCTCCGCAGTCGCATTTTAAAGAATGGAAAATATCTCCCGTTTCACATGACGAATGTACTCTGACAAGAACATTTTTTTTGTTTTTGACGTCGCCTTTTATTATAGCAAGATGAGTTTCTTTTTTGATTTTATCCTCAAAAAGAGAAAGTTTGAAAGTTCCGTGTTTTGTGGGAAAATTTACGCTTACGACTTCTTTTACTAGTTTTTCGTTGCGTCTTCTGTATTTTATAAGCTCTTCAACGGTAATTATTTTCAGGTTATGTTTTTTGGCAAACACGAAAAGATCGGGAAGTCTTGCCATTGTTCCGTCATCTTTCATTATCTCGCATATTACGGCAGAGCCGTCAAGGCCCGCCAAAATAGCAAGGTCGACGGATGCTTCGGTATGACCTGCTCTTACAAGAACTCCGCCTTCTTTATAGCGTAAAGGGAAAATATGTCCAGGTCTTTCAAAATCAGACGGTTTGCTCAAATCGTCTGCGAGAGCCCTTATCGTTTTTGCCCTGTCGTAGGCCGATATGCCTGTTGTTGTTCCTTTTTTGTAGTCTACCGATTCTGTAAAGGCGCAGCTTATTTTATCGTGGGAAATAACTCCGTGTTTTTTCTCGGCGACTTTAATTTCAAGTTTATCGAGTCTTTCTCCTTTTACCGGTACGCAGACAAGCCCTCTTGCGAATTTTGTCATAAAGTTGATCATCTGAGGAGTCACTTTCTGCGCAGAACAAACAAGATCTCCCTCATTTTCTCTGTTAGGATCATCGACTACTATAATCATTTTGCCGTTTTTGATGTCTTTTACGGCGCTTTCAATCGTAGAAAATTTTGATTTTCCTGGTGCTTTCATTTTTTTTACCTCTTAAATAAATCCGTTTTCTTTTAAAAGATCAACGGTTATTTCTTTATTTTTATTTTTAAATATTTTTTCGGTGTATTTTGCAAAAACGTCTATTTCAATATTGACGGTATCGTTTATTTTTTTCAAATTAAAAATTGTTCTGGCGAATGTTTCCGGTATCATTGTGACTGAAAAAAAAGAATCGCCGCATTGCGCAACGGTAAGGCTTATGCCGTCGACCGCAATAAAACCTTTCGGGACGATATAGCGGTTTATCAGTTCATTTGAAGCAAAAGAAATAAAATAAAAATCTCCGGTTTTTCTTAAATCAGTTATTTTTGTAGAAGTATCTATATGTCCTGAAAGAATATGTCCTCCCAGCCTTGATGTAAGCTGCAGGGCTCTTTCAAGATTGACATGTGAATTTTTTTTCAAAAGAGAAATATTTGTTATGTCGCTTGTTGTCGGACTGTAATCAAAAGATATTACGGCGCCTGAAATATTTTTAACGGTAAGACACGTTCCGTTTACGGCAATGCTGTCTCCGTTTTTTATGTCGTCAAGCTTTGTTTCTATTGAAAGTTCCGATTTGGAGAAAGACGTTACTTTGCCGATATCTTCAATTATTCCTGTAAACATTAAAATGTACCTCTTATCATAATGTCTGTGCCTATTTTATTAAAATTTATTGTTTTAAACCGCAGAGCTTCACATACTTTTGCCGCTCCGTTTCCTTCCACGGGAGTAAGAGCATCTATGCCGCCTATAATAACAGGCGCCGTAAATATATAAACATCGTTTACTTTGCCGGTAGCCAAAACAGAAGCGTTTAAAGTTCCTCCGCCTTCGACTAAAATTCTTTTTAAAGATATATCGCCGAGCTTTTCAATTACCGCGTTAAAATCTTTTTCAATCAAATTAAAATCTGCCGGTATAAGTTTAACGCACTGTTTAATAAAATGTTTCGGTATTTTTTTCAGTTTCATGTCGTAAAATATTATTGTCGGAATTGTTCCGTCAAGCACGTTATAGTGCGACGGTATCGAAAGCTTTCTGTCAAATAAAACTCTTACAGGATTTCTGCCTTTGTTCCTGCTTGAGAGCAGTGGATTATCTTTGAGCACAGTATTAGTGCCTACTATTATTGCATCGTATTTTGTTCTTAATTTGTGTACAAAGTTTCTTGATTTTTCGCATGTTATCCATTTTGAATCGCCGGTTTTTGAGGCAATCTTGCCGTCGGCAGACATAGCGTATTTAATTGTTATATGCGGTTTTGTTTTTTTGATGTGAAGGATATATTTTTTATTTAAATTCTTTGCTTCCTTCTCAAGTATCCCGCATACGACTTCAATTCCGTTTGAACGCAGTTTCTTAAAACCAAGTCCGCATGTTTTAGGATTTGGGTCAGCCATTGCGCAGACAACTTTTTTTATTTTTGATTTTATTATAAGATCGCTGCACGGAGGACGTTTGCCCCAGTTATTGCACGGTTCAAGATTAACGTATAAAACAGAGCCGGCGGCTTTGCTGCCGGCAAGCCTGATGGCTTCGTCTTCGGCATGCGGCGCGCCGAAAAATTTATGAAATCCTGTTGATATGATTTTGCCGTTTTTAACAAGGACCGCTCCGACCATGGGATTCGGATAAACAAGAGAATGTCCTTTTTTGGCGAGTTCAAAAGTAAGCTTAATTAAATTTTTTTCGTTTAATTCTTTCAAAATAAAAAACTCCAAAGTTAAATTATATAACCTCGGGGTTTTGTAATAATATAAAAATATAAAACGTCTTCTATCATCCGGACTGTACCGTCGGCATCTGATTCGCACAGATTCAATCCGTTTTATATAACGGAGTCGTAGGCTTACCGGAAAAATCCGGATCACTACCGGTAAGGATTTTCACCTTCCCCGAAGAACTTGGTTAATTTAAGCAAATTGATTCTTTTTAGTCAATGGCGCTGTGTAAAGTTTTTTATATTATTGTATAATAAACGCCATGAAATATATAACCGTTTTTATAACCGTTCCTGATGAAAAAACTTCTCAAAAGATTATAAAAAAATTGCTTTGTGAAAAACTTGTTTCATGCGTGAGCATTGTTCCGGGCGTAAAATCGGTTTACAGATGGAAGGGGAAAATCTGCAGGGCAAATGAAAAACTTTTAATTTGCAAAAGCGTAAAAAACAATTTCAAAGAGATTGTTAAATCCGTAAAAAGCGTGCATCCTTATGAAGTTCCTGAGATTGTTTCTCTTGATATTTCAGACGGAAGCACAGATTATTTAGAATGGATATCAAATACTACATTAAGGAGATAAACGTATGTTAAAGAATCCGATAATGCTTGTTATCGTGATAGTAGTCGGCGCTCTGTTGGGATCTTTTATGGGGGAATTCATTTCGATAGCTCTTCCTGCAGGTGCAATAAAAAATTTATTTATTAAAGATTTGACTGCCGGGCTTACGCCTGCAACTTTTGATCTTAGGATAGTGCAGCTGACATTCGGTTGTCTTTTGAAATTAAATATAATGTCTTTGGTCGGAATAATTTTATCGGCATTTATATTCGGCAAGCTTTATGACAAATAAAATAATACTTGCATCAGCTTCCGAAAGACGCATAACTCTTTTAAAAAAATGGGGTTTAAAATTTGAGATACATCCCAGCAATATAAATGAAGTTTCCGATTATAAAAGGCCGTCTGCGATAGTCAAAGATCTTGCAATGCAGAAAGCAAAAAATGTTCAGAAAACATTTAAAGACGATATTATAATATCGGCAGATACGATTGTTGTTTTAAAAGGCAAAATAATAGGCAAGCCTAAAGATCATAAACATTCCGACAAAATTTTGAGGGATTTAAACGGCAGCATACATAAAGTTTATACGGGTGTTTCAATTTTGAGAGGTAAAAAATCTGTTGTTTTTTATGATGCCGCAAAAGTGAAAATGCGCAGGCTTACAGGCGAAAAATTAATGAAGCTTGCCGGCAAACACATGGATAAAGCCGGAGCTTACGCGGTTCAGGACACTGATGACGATTTTGTTGAAAAAATATACGGAGACTACTTTACGGTTGTAGGGCTTCCCTATATAAAACTTAAAAAGAAATTGTTGCGGTTCGGCATAAAACTTAAATAACTATATTTTGTCTTCCATAGTTATTTTGATTTTTGCATCTTTTCTTATTTGTTCAAACCAATCGTTTAGAATTTCATTGTTTTTGAATTGAAGAGCGTAATCTTTTGCCGTTGTCGCGCTTATAGTTTTAAATTCTGAATCGCTGATATCTGATACGGCCGAAGCAATAAGAATTTTTAATTTATTGGCAGCCAATTGTTTCTTTCTCATGTTTTCGAATTCTTTAGGAGTGAGTTTTAAATTATTCAATACGCTGAAATAATATCTCGGATCAAATACTCCCTGCTCGTTAAGAAAATATTTATGGTGCTGTATATCCATTGCGAGCTCTTCGTCCGAAACGATGATGCCGTATTTTTTTGTCTGCTGCCAAAGTAATTCGTCTATTATAAGAGAATTTACTACGGTTGACTGTATTCTTTTTACGGTATTTTCATCCGGGTTTTGTCCTGACCTGTTCATCACATCAACGGTATTATTATAGAGGGCGTAATATATTTTATACGGTATCTTGCAGCCGTTTACGACTGCTACGGCATCATGGTAATTTTTTTCGCCGAAAAGATAGCTGCCAAATCCCACAAAAGTTCCTGCAAAAAAACCGACTATAGTTATTAAAAATATTTTTATTTTGTGTTTTCTTAAAAAATTCATCATTTTAGTTAGCCTCTTTTTCGTTGTTTTGTGCAGTTTCTTCGGTTTTTATCATCGTGCTTTTACCGTCAAAAACAGCGCCTTCGCTTATTGAAATCATTTTTGTCTCAATGTTGCCAGTTACTTTTGATTTATTCAGAAGTTCTATGCTTTCTGCGGCTGAAATATTTCCTTCAACAGCGCCGCTTACTATTACAAAAACAGAATTTATATTTCCTTTTACAAATGAGCAGTCTCCCAATATGACTCCTGCTGATTTTTCAATATTGCCTGTCATTTTTCCGTCGATTCGTATGGTCTTGTCAGTAGACAGATTTCCTGTTAAAACGGTGTCAGGGCCTATAAAGGTTTCAATCATGTCGAACTGGTTTTTATTTTTTTTTGTCATTTCCGTGATGTCCTTAATCTAAATTGCTGCTGAGATATTTTATTGGATTTACAGGTTTTTTGCAATAGTGGACTTCATAGTGAAGATGCGGATCAGTTGATCTGCCGGTATTTCCCATTTTTCCTATTTCCTGTCCTTTCATTACCGTATCGCCTCTTTTAACCAATATTTTAGACAGATGGGCATAGACCGTTCTGTAATAACTGTTATGTCGGACAACTATAACTTTTCCGTATCCCATTTTCCAGCCTGCAAGCAATACTGTTCCGTCTGCAGTAGATTTGATTGATGTGCCGGTCATATTTGCTATATCAAGCCCCGTATGGAAAAATCTGTACCCCAGAATAGGATGTATTCTGAAACCGAAAGGAGAGGAAATTATTCCTTTGCACGGCCACATTGATGGAGTATATCTGAACTTCATTCTTTGAGTATTTATATGTTCCATTACTTCGGAATAACTTTTTAATGAGAATTTGTATTCCTCAAATAATTCAAGTGATTGGTTTATAACGTCCTGATATGAAAATTTGTTTAAATTTCCGGATAATATTGTTGACAGAGCGCTGGATTCAACCGGAGTAGGACCTCCGTACCCCAATCCGTCTTCTATAATGACTTTTTTTGAATTCATTGCAAGAAGAGATCTTATCTGTTCGTCATTCTGTTTTATCTGTGAAAGCATTTCTTTTGATTTTTTTATTTCATCAGAAAAAAACAACATTCTTACTCTCATTATTTCATTGTCGGCTTTCATTTTGACATAGTCCAAATGTCTGCCGGATACAAATCCGGCCCAGAGAGTCAAAACAGTCCAGCATAAACATAATATGAGAATAAAAGATAAGGAAAAATTTAGTTTAAACGGTTTCATTTTTCCGTGAGGTATAAAAACAACCGTTATTTTTCTTTTTAATTCGCGGATAATAAATTTGAGACGCTTTTTCATAAGGAAAATGAATTTTAACACAAAAAAAGATTTATATCAATATTTTTGGATAAAATTTACAATATTTTTACAATCTAAATAGTATTAAGCCATTCCGATATTTTGGCATCAAGAATTTTCGGATCAGTTTTTAAAGGCTTTTTAAAATCCAGGCCGCGCAACACTTTCGCATTTTTTATCTTTGACTGAAAATTTTCAAAATATTTGCCGTAATTGCCTCCATGCGTTGCAAAAGAGACAACAGTTTTGCCTTTAAAATCAGTTTGCTCAAAAAAAGCAAGCAGAGGAGCCGGAACAGTATACCACCATACCGGACCTCCTATAAAAATCAGATCATAATTTGAAAAATCAGGCAAAGGCCCCAGTTTAAGTTTGGGATAGTTTTTTGGATTTAGCTGTTTTTTTGCAGTCAGATATACCATAGGAGAAGACGGATAATCAGTTTCCGTTTTTATTTCATATAAATCAGCGTTTGTTTTTTCTTTTATTTTTAAGGCTATTTCTCTTGTGTTGCCGCTGAGAGAATAATAAATTACAAGAACTTTTCCTTTGGATTTGATTGTTTTATCTTCTGTTTTGTCAGCATTTTGCTCCTGTAAGCCTTGAGCGTTTGTATATGATTTTAAGAATATGACAGCCGCAATAATAACAAAAGTAAAAAAAATATATTTGAACATTTAAAACCTCCTTTTCTGATTTCAAAATTTTACACAATTAACGTTTTTAAGTCAAAGATAAATTTTGATTTTAAAGAGTATAATTATATTGAAAAATACAGATAAATAAATTATAATGACTTTTAATTTAATTAAGGATTTTAAAGTGAAAGCATTTATTTTGGCAGCCGGAGTCGGAACAAGACTCAGGCCTTTGACATTTCAGATTCCCAAACCGATGATTCCGCTGGTAAATAAACCGGTGATGGCCCATACGGTTGATAATTTAAAAAAACATAATATTTCATCAATTATGATGAATTTATATTTTATGCCGGAAATGATTGTAAGTTATTTCGGCGACGGTAAAAAATTCGGGGTTGATATCTCGTATTCAAAAGAAGAAAATCTTCTCGGAACGGCCGGCGGTTTGAAAAAATGCAGAGATTTTTTTGATTCTACATTTGTAGTTATGTCCGGTGACGGATTGTCGGATGTTGATATTACGGCTGCAGTCGATTTTCACAAAAAGAAAAAATCGCTTGCCACAATGGTTTTAAAAAAAATAGATTCTAAATTCGAATACGGCGTTACGATTGCCGATAAAAATAACAGAATAACAAATTTTATAGAAAAACCGAGCTGGAGTTCTGTGTTTTCCGATACGGTAAATACCGGAATTTATATATTTGAGCCGGAAATATTCAGATATATTCCGGAGGGAGTTTATGACTTCGGAAAAGATCTGTGGCCTAAACTTTTAAAATCAAAAAAACCGATATATTCGTATCTGATGAACGGATACTGGACCGATATAGGAAATATCGGCGAATATAAACTCGGAACAAGCGATTCTCTAAAAGGAATAATAAAAATAAATATAGACGGAAATAAAATAAAAAATACGGATGTTAAGGCCGGAAGCGGATGCATCATAGATTCAAGCGTCAGATTTATAGGAAAGTCTGTGATAGGTAAAAACTGTTCAATTGGGAAAAATGTTATAATTGATGACGGCACGGTAATAGGCGACAATGTTAAAATACATGAAGGTGCCATAATCAAAGATTCAATAATATGGTGTAATGTCAGTGTCGGAAGAGAAGTAAAACTGTATTCAAGCGTTATAGGAACCAAAGTGCCGAATAAATTATCTGTTTATAACGGTTTATTATTTAATATGCAGTAGAAAGGGGATATTATATGGGTAAAGAATTGGGAAGTTGGCTTTTTACATCGGAATCTGTCACTGAAGGACATCCTGATAAACTGTGCGATGTTGTTTCCGACAGTATATTGGATGCCATACTTGAAAAAGATCCTAAGGCAAGAGTTGCATGCGAAACTTTTGCGTCAAACGGTCTTTTGATTGTAGGCGGCGAAATTACAACCGTTGCAGAGATCGATAAAATTAAAGTTATTAAAAAAGCCGTAAAAAATATCGGTTATGTCGATCCTAAATACGGTTTTGACATAAATACGTGCAAAATAATGGATGTTATGA
This sequence comes from uncultured Elusimicrobiaceae bacterium, assembly GCA_964436195.1. Lineage (GTDB taxonomy): Bacteria > Elusimicrobiota > Endomicrobiia > Endomicrobiales > Endomicrobiaceae > Proruminimicrobium. Next base: position 7,407 of record CAYTCB010000004.1, on the reverse strand, counting down.
ACACTCAGTCTCCGGATATTGCCCAGGGAGTTGATACAGGCGGCGCTGGAGATCAGGGGCTTATGATAGGATTTGCCTGCAAAGAAACGCCTGAACTTATGCCTCTTCCGATAGTTCTTGCCCATAAACTTGCAATGAAACTGACCGAAGTCCGCAAGAAAAAAATATTGAAATATCTCGGACCTGACGGCAAGTCGCAGGTTACGGTCGAATACAGAAACTGGAAACCTCACAGAGTATCAGCCGTAGTCATATCTTCGCAGCATACTAAGGATATTCTTGATAAGACAGGCAAACAGATAACTGAAAAATCAAGAAAAGAAATTTTTGAAAAAATAATTAAGCCTGTTGTTGGAAAATGGATAGATAAAGAGACAAAAATATACATTAACCCGACCGGAAAATTTGTTGTCGGAGGTCCGCTCGGTGACACAGGCCTTACAGGAAGAAAGATTATAGTAGATACTTACGGAGGAATGGCCGCTCACGGAGGCGGAGCTTTTTCCGGAAAAGATTCGACTAAAGTTGACAGAAGCGCATGTTATATGGCAAGACATATAGCTAAAAATATAGTCGCAACAGGCATAGCGGATAAATGCACCGTTCAGCTTGCATATGCGATCGGCGTCGCAGATCCAGTATCGGTTATGGTTGATACTCATCATTCAGGCAAAATTTCAGGTGATGTGCTTGTTCCTATAGTCAGAAAGCTGTTTCCTCTTAAACCTCAGGAAATAATAAAATATCTTGATTTGAGAAAACCTGTTTTTGCAAAAACTGCCGCCTACGGACATTTTGGAAGAAATGAATTTAAATGGGAAAAACTGAATAAGGTTTCGGCCCTTAAAAAAGAAATATCAAAAATAAAAAAAGGATGATAAATGAAATACGATATAAAAGACATTAAACTTGCACTAGAAGGCAAAAAAAGAATCGAATGGGCTGAAAGAGAAATGCCCGTTTTAAGGCTGATAAAAAAAAGATTTGAGAAAGAAAAACCTTTAAAAGGCATAAGACTCGGCTGCTGTCTGCACGCTACGACAGAAACCGCAAATCTTATGATAACGTTGAAATCAGGCGGCGCGGATGTTTATTTATGCGCGTCAAATCCTTTGTCTACTCAGGATGACGTAGCCGCGTCTCTGGTTAAGGATTATGCAATACCGACATTTGCAATAAAAGGCGAAGACAATAAAACTTATTACAAACATATCAATGCGGTTCTCGACATAAAACCTCAGATTACGATGGATGACGGAGCCGATTTGGTATCTACAATATTTTCAAAAAGAATGGATCTTCTTAAAAATATTATAGGCGGCACCGAAGAAACAACGACGGGCGTGATAAGGCTCAGAGCCATGGAAAAAGACGGAGTCCTTGCATACCCTATCATTGCTGTCAACGATGCGATGACTAAACATTTTTTTGACAACAGATACGGGACGGGACAGTCTACCCTTGACGGTATTATAAGAGCGACAAATATTCTTATAGCCGGCAAAGTTGTTGTCGTGGCAGGTTACGGATGGTGCGGAAGAGGACTTGCAACAAAAGCAAGAGGAATGGGAGCGCATGTTATAGTTACTGAAATTGACCATCTTAAGGCTCTTGAAGCTAAAATGGACGGTTTTGAAGTAATGACTATGGCTGAAGCAAGCAAAAAAGGCGATATTTTTGTAACAGTTACAGGTAATTTAAATGTTATAGACGAAAAACATTTTAAACTTATGAAAGACGGAGCAATAGTTTCCAACAGCGGACATTTTAACTCTGAAATAAATATTCCGGCCATTAAAAAGATATCAAAATCTGTAAGGACGGTAAGAGCTTTTGTAGAAGAATATGTCTTAAAATCTTCAAACAAAAAGATTCATGTTCTTGCCGAAGGAAGACTCGTAAATCTTGCTGCTGCAGAAGGCCATCCTGCAAGCGTCATGGATATGTCTTTTGCAAACCAGGCTTTGGCTGCGGAATATATGTTTAAAAATGCAAAAAAACTTGAAAAGAAAGTTTATTGTGTTCCTGAAAAAATAGATACGGAAATTGCAAAACTCAAACTTGCCGCAATGGGAGTAAATATCGACGTGCTGACTCAGGAACAGAAGAAGTATCTTGCGTCTTGGCAGGAAGGAACTTAAAAATAGGTTTGACTTATTTTTTAAATAAATATATAATCATAAACTCAATGACTCAATAAAAGGTGGTTTATAAGAAAATGAAGAACGGTAAGAGTTATCTTCCGAAAGCGGAAGAAATAAAAAGAAAATGGCATTTTATAGATGCTGACGGTCAGGTTTTAGGCAGATTGGCGGTAAGAGTTGCAGCTTTGCTTACGGGCAAAAGAAAAGCGATTTACACTTCAAGTGTTGACTGCGGAGATTTTGTAGTTTTGACTAATCTTTCAAAGATGGTTTTAACTGGAAAGAAGCTTGAGCAGAAAACTGCTTTTACGTATTCGGGATATCCCGGCGGCGGCAAGCTGATTCCTTATTCTAAATTAATGGCAGAAACTCCTGACAGAGCTTTGCGTTTGGCTGTAAAGGGAATGTTGCCTAAAAATAAATTGGCAGACAGACAGCTTACAAGACTAAAATTGTTCAAAAATGCAGAGCATACGCACCAGGCTCAGATTGAAAAATAGTTATTTAGGAGATATAAAAGATGAGTAATGCAGGTTATTTGTCAGCAGGCAGAAGAAAAAATGCGGTAGCGAGAGTATTAACGTCCAAAGGCAGCGGTAAAATAGTCATAAACGATAAAAGCGTTGACGAATATTTTGGCGGTTTGGAAAGACATAAAAAAATTGCCCTTAAACCTTTTGAATTGTGGTCGGGTGTAAAAAACTTTGATTATTACATAAATGTTTACGGCGGCGGAGTTTCAGGACAGGCCGGAGCTGTAAGCCACAGTTTGGCAAGAACTATCCTTGAACTTGATCCTTCGGCGAAAGAAGTTTTGAAAAAAGAAGGATTGCTTACAAGAGATTCAAGAATGGTAGAAAGAAAGAAATCGGGAAGACCGAAAGCAAGAAAAAGATTCCAGTTTTCAAAACGTTGATCTTTATACATATCAAAAAAGCCTCTCTGTTTTCAGAGAGGCTTTTTTTTTATTTTTAAAATAATTTATCTGTAATTTGTAAACTGGAGGGGAAGAGAAAAATTAGCTGTTTTTAAGTAGGCAATGACAGCCTGAAGATCGTCTTTTTTTGCCGATGAAACTTTAACCTTTGAACCTTCTATCTGAGTGTTAACTTTTATTTTTGAATCCTTTATGAGTTTTGAAAGTTCTTTCGCTTTATCGGAAGGAAGACCGCTTATAAGTTCGATTACCTGTCTTACCGTGCCTTCAAATGCATGTTCTATCGCTTTATAATCCAATGTCCTGAGAGAGACTCCTCTTTTTGCGAATTTGCCTTCAACTATATCGATAAGGGCTTTTAGTTTGAATTCATCGTCTCCGATAAGAGTTATTTTCTTATCAGCCTTATTGTAGTCAATTGAAGATTTGGAACCTTTGAAATCAAATCTTTGCGAAAGTTCTTTCTGTGCCTGGTTTATTGCGTTTTCAACTTCCATGAAATTTACTTCGGATACAACGTCAAACGAGAATGTGGATGCCATCTTAAACCTCCTAAATTCTTTCCAAACTTATTCTGGAAAGTTCGGTATCAACTTTAAGTACTCTTACTTTTATAGTTTCTCCGACTGATATTACGTCGTGAGGATTTGTAACAAACTTGTTGCTTAATTTGGATATATGGACAAGCCCGTCCTGATGAACGCCTATATCAACAAATGCGCCGAAATTAGTTACATTTGTTACAGTACCGTCAAGCACCATATCTTCTTTTAAGTCTTCAATTGAATTTATCTCAGCACTGAATTCCGTAGATGAAAAATCCTTTCTTGGATCTACTCCCGGTTTTTTCAATTCGGCTATTATGTCGTTCAATGTAAGAGTTCCTGCAGTATCGGTTATATAATCTTTTATATTTATTTTAGATACAAGCGTTGTATTTCCTACAAGCTCTTCTGATGTTGTAGATAAATTTTGAGCCATCTTTTCAACTATATCGTAGTTTTCTGGATGTATCGCCGAGTTATCCAGAGGATGATCGCCTTTCGGTATTCTCAGAAATCCCGCGCACTGTGTAAAAGTTTTTTCGCCAAGTCCTGATACGTCAAGCAATTCTTTTTTATTATTGAACAGTCCAACTTTTGTCCTGTATTGAACGATATTTTTTGCCGCAAGTTTTCCTATGCCTGCCACATAACTTAAAAGTTCTGCCGAGGCCGAGTTCAAATTAACGCCTACATAATTTACGCATGATTCGACAGTGTCATCAAGATTTTTTTTCAAATGAGTCTGGTTTACGTCATGCTGATACTGTCCGACTCCTATGGATTTCGGATCTATTTTTACAAGTTCGGCCAAAGGGTCCTGAAGTCTTCTTGCTATGCTTATTGCTCCTCTTACGGTTACGTCAAGTTCCGGGAATTCGCTTACGGCAAGAGGAGATGCGGAATATACAGAAGCTCCGGCTTCGCTTACTACAACGGCTTTTGCCGTGAGATTGTTTTTTTTCAAAACCATATTTATAAACTGTGTCGTTTCCTTTGAGGCTGTTCCGTTTCCTATTGCTATAAGGTCTACTCCGTATTTTTTGATCATAGAAACTACCGTTTCCTGCGCTTCCTGCAGTCTGCATACCGGCTCATGAGGAAATATTGCTTTGTATTCCCTGAAATTTCCGATTCTGTCTATTATTACAACCTTGCAGCCCGTTCTAAAACCAGGATCAACTCCCATTATTGTTTTATGTCCGGCCGGCGGAGCAAGAAGAAGATTTTTTGCATTTGTCGCAAAAACATTGATTGCTTCTTTGTCAGCCTCTTCTATTTTTGCAAGAAAAACTTCAACCTGTAAAGAAGGATAAAGATGTTTTTCAAAAGCAGTTTTCATGGCCGTAAAAAGTTCCGGATAAAATATAGCCATGTTGGTTTTTACTGTTTTTGAAGATATGATATTTAAAGCTTCTTCGGTATCAACTTCTATCTTCCATGAAAGTATTTCTTCTTTTGAACCTCTTCTTATCGCAAGAAGTCTGTGCGATACGATCGCTTTAAGAGGCTCCGAATAATTATAGTACATTTCAAATTTTGTTTTTTGGTCTTCAAGGCCTTTCTTTACTTTTGATTTTATTACGCCGGTATTTAGTATCAGATTTCTTATAAGACCTCTTATAAGGGCGGTATCAGATATTTGTTCGGCTATGATATCGATTGCTCCGTCAAGCGCCTGTTTTTCTGTTTCTATGCCTTTTTCTGGGTTTAAATATTTTGAAATTATTTCGCTTCTGTTTGCTTTGCCTACGAGTAAAGTCTGGGCAAGTATTTCGTTTGCCAGAGGTTCGAGGCCTTTTTCTTTTGCTATTGTCGCTTTTGTAGTTCTTTTCGGTTTAAAAGGAAGATATATGTCTTCAAGTTTCTGTTTTTCCCTGCATTCTTCTATCTGGTTTTTTAATTCAAGAGTTAGTTTTTTCTGTTCTTCTATGCTTTTTAATATAGTTTCTTTTCTTGTTTCCAGCTCTATATAATACTGGAGTTTGTCTGCAATATTTCTTACTTCCGTTTCAGAAAGATTGCCGGTGCGTTCTTTTCTGTATCTTGAAATAAAAGGAACTGTGTCTCCGTCTCCAAGCATGCTTGCAGTTGCGGAAACCTGTGCCGAATTTATATTTAAATCTGTTGAAATCCAGTTGATTATCGATTGTGCGCTCATGGTGTAATCCTTTTTAAGTTGTAGCAGATGTAAATAGAAAAGGAGCTAACGGTATAAACATATAGTTTATGGTTAGCTCCGTTTAAATTTATTTGCTTTTCCCGAGAATTTTGAAAACTTTCGTTCCGCAATCCGGACAAACGCCTTTAACTGCTTTCATTCCGTTTTTCATAACGGTTTCTTCGGCGTTTTTAACTTCTACCTGTTTTTTGCACTTCATGCATCTTGCTTCTGCCATTGTAAGACCTCCACATAAAAATGCTTTTGTTAACCTATACTTGCAACAATAATTTACTCTTTTTTGTTTGATTTGTAAAGTCTGGAGCTATGAAAAGTTAAAAAAATTTTTTTTTAACTGAATTTTTCTTGACAAAATTCATATAAGTTTATACGATAAATAAGTCCGAAACATCTTGCCATAAACGGAGAGGAAATATGATAGAAAAAGATTTATTTAACGAGAACCAGGAAACATTCATATCCCCTAAAGCGAAAGGATTCGTAGTAATCCCTACAGTACCTGAAAAATTAAAAGACCTTCTTGAAATAACAGAAAACTTATGGTGGTGCTGGAACAGCGACGCAATAGAGCTTTTCAGAAGACTTGAAAGAGACGTCTGGGAAGATGTTTACCATAATCCTAAAGCTATGCTCGGCAAAATAAGCCAGAGCCGTTTTGAAGAATTATCAGAAGACGACAGTTTTATATCACACATGAAAAGAGTCAAAGAAAATCTTGACAAATATCTCACCATGAATACATGGTTTGATACGGCTTTTCCTCAGTTTAAAAATCAAAAAATAGCTTATTTTTCAACAGAATTTGCGATACACGAAAGTTTGCCTATATATTCAGGCGGTCTTGGAGTTTTATCCGGTGATCACTTAAAGTCGGCCAGCGATATGGGGCTTCCTCTTGTAGGAATCGGTCTTTTGTACAGGAACGGATATTTTAAACAGTATCTCACCAATGACGGATGGCAGATGGAAGAATATGCTATAAATCATTTTTACCGTATGCCTATGCAGTTGCTGCTCAAAGAAGACGGCAATCCTCTTTTAATAACAATTGCGCTGCCTTCTTCTCCTAAAGTTTATGCAAGAGTCTGGAAAATAAAAGTCGGCAGAGTTGATTTATATCTTCTTGACACCGACTGCCAGGAAAATATTCCCGAAGACAGATTAATAACAGGAGAATTATACGGCGGCGACAAAGAAATGAGAATAAAGCAGGAAAAACTTCTCGGCGTCGGCGGAGTGCAGGTTCTTAAAGCTTTGAATATAGAGCCTTCGGTTATTCATATCAACGAAGGACATTCCGCATTTTTGCTTTTTGAAAAAATAAGAATTTTAATGGACGAAAAAAAATTGTCTTTTAAAGAAGCGCAGAAAGTTGTAAAAGCAACTTGCGTATTTACGACGCATACTCCTGTTCCGGCCGGCAATGAAGTTTTTTCTCCGAATTTGGTAGCCACTTATTTTGAGCCTCTTTATAAACATTTAGGCCTTTCAAAAGAGCAGTTCTTAAGTTTAGGCAGAGATTTTAAAACAGAAACGTATGAAAAAGATTTTTCAATGACTATACTTGCGTTAAAAGCATGCGGAAAAGCAAACGGAGTAAGC
>CAYTCB010000003.1:0-30321 GCA_964436195.1 uncultured Elusimicrobiaceae bacterium | reverse complement strand
CGTTAACCCTCCAAGAGACATCGAGTTGATCGAAATATTGTTAAAATACATAAGACTCAGAGTAACGCACAGCGTTATCGGAATGGCAATGTTTATGATTGTGGAACCTACAAAGCTTCTCATGAAGAAATACAAAAGAATAAAGGAAAGCAGCGTTCCCTGAATAGCCGACTGATAAATATTATTAAGCGATTTTTTTATAAATACAGACTGATCGTATGTTGTAATGATTTCAACATCTTCGGGAATTTTATCCTTGATGCTTTTTAATTTTTCGTGGACAAATTTAGACATATTTATCAAATTGGCACCTGACTGCGGGAATATTCCTATTGAAATATTTTCCTTTGAATTATATCTTGAAAATCCTTTTCTGTCCTTCAATGTCTCTTTAACATCTGCAACGTCTCTCATGTAAACTATTTTTTCACCGGTATCATCCCTTGTAGATCTGTCTTTTCTGTAATTTATATTCCTTTCCTGCTGTGCCTGTTTACCGAATGAAAGAGCCTCTATATCTGAAATATTTTTAAACTCGCCCACGGTTTTTACTATATATTCATGTTTATCTTCTTTAATTGTACCGGCAGGATAAGTTATATTTGCGGTCTGCAGAGAATTAATAACGTCAGTTATGGATACCTGATTTGCAAGCAGTCTTCCTTTGTCAATTTCAACAAGTATTTCTTTCTGCTCGCCGCCTCTTATTTCAACCTTTGCAACGCCCTCAAGTCTTTCAAGTTCGTCTTTTACGTTTTTCTTTATAAAAGTTCTGAGTTCTGCCATTTTTTCAAGAGAAGGGGAATCTGATTTGTAATTTGCCGAAAGAATTATTGCTTCAACCTGCATAGGATTATATTTTAAAACTATCGGATCAAGAGCATCTTTTGGGAGCGATTCTTTTATGAGGTCTATTTTTTCCCTGACATCCATAGAAGCAAAATCCATATTCGTGCCCCATATAAATTCGCATGAAACTATGGAGACGCCTTCTTTTGATATGGATGACACTCTTTTTATTCTTTTTACAGTACCAGCCGTTTCTTCAATCAGTTTGCTTACAAGCTTTTCGGATTCTTCCGGTCCGGCTCCTTCATATTTTGTAACAATCGTAATCTGCGGATATTCCATTGAAGGATACAATTCCTGGGGAAGACGGGTCCATGAAATAAGACCCATCAGTATTATTCCCAAAAATATCATTATTGTAGTAACTGGCCTGTCAACCGGAAGTCTTAGTAAACTCATATGTTTTCTCTCATTACAGGATCAGAATCTTTCCTGTGTTTATTATAAATTTTCTGTAATAATTTCAATAAAGACATAAGCCCGAGCGTTTTAAAAAATTTCCTGACGCTTTCTTTCGGTCTCTCAAGAACGTAATAAGCCGTAGGAATTATTATCATAGTCAGTATGGTACCTGTTATCGTGCCGAATAAAACAGTAAGCCCCAGCGATCTCCACATGCTTGCAGATTCATCACGGCTCAAAACCATCGGCAAAAGCCCGAGAGTTTTCATAAGAAAAGTTATAAGTTCAGGTCTTAATCTCTCTTTGCACGATTCAAAAATAACTCTTATCAGATTCTTTCTGCCGTGTCGTCTCTGATTTATTTTATCAACAATAATAATTGAGCTGTATACGATTGAACCGAAAAGAATCATCATTCCTATCCAAACACCAAGGCTTATCGGTTTTTTAAAAACCCATAAAGCAAATGCGACTCCTATAAGGCTTAACGGAAGAGAAAACATAATTAAAGTCGGCTGAATATACGATTCAAAAATGGAAGCAAGCACAAAAAATATAAGTATGACTGTAAGCGAAACTGCAAGCAAAAACTGACCTCTGTTTTTGACCGTTTTTTCATAGTCTCCTGATATATTAAAAGAATACTCTCTGGGAAAAGCGACTCCTTTCAAAGTAGCATTTATTTTTTCGGCAGCCGTTGTAAGACCTATTTTGGCTCTGTTTGCGCTTATCTGTATAAATCTTTTTTTATTTTTATGCCATATTTCCTGATTTGTTTTTATTTTTTCAATATCCGAAACCTGCCCGACATACACAACATCTTTTCTCTGGTTGACAATACCGACAAAAGGAATTTCGTCCACTCTCTGTATGCTGCCAGGAGTTAATCGGCATATCGTTTCTATCTGTTTGCCCTCTGTTCTGTACTGAGTCGCAATCAATCCTCTTATCTGACAGTGAAGCGTATTGCTGAAATAATACGTTGTAAGCCCGAAAATCGCCAGTCTGTTATAATCAACATTAATCAAAACTTCAGGTTCGTCCTCTCTCATTCTTATTTTTACATCGGTAAGTCCCTGAACCTGCTGAAGCCTTCCTGATGAAGAAAACGCCAGCTGCTTTAAAGTGCCGTAATCCTGACCGTAAAAATCAACAAAAATTTCTTTTGACGTATTGCTTTGCGAATCCTGGTAATAAACGAATGCCGGAGAAAATTCACCGAATCTTTTTCTGAATTCTTCTTTGAAAGCTTCGGCATTTTTATAAACAGTTACTTCAACAAACGTATGAAGTTTTTCAACTTTTGAAGAAACTCTTTTTACATCGCTTCTGTAACTCATGAGGGCTTCTTCCATTTTTTTTACTATTTCATTTGAAACTTCTATTCTTGTTGCAGGGGGAAACTGTATTCCTATACGGAAAGTATTAACGTCGCCGGCATCCATAAACTCGGAATCTCTTGTAGCCAAAATATGCACCGCAAAAACAAAAGCCGCCAGAGTAATCAGCCAAAGCCATGTTTTTTTTCTGAAACATGTTTTTAATATGCGTCCGTAATAGTGTCGTACTTTTATATACCACTTTTGAAAATCAAGCTCAAATTTATTTTGCCATTTGTTTATCTGAGGGGGAATAAAGAGCATTGTGCTTATAAGAGAAGCCACAAGAGCAAATGTTATTACAAGGGCAAACGGAACATACATCTGTCTTATTTCTGGTTCAAGAAAAACCAACGGCAAAAACACAACAATCGTTGTTACGGTTGAAGCAAATATCGGCTGCCACAGTTCTTTTGTAGCATTTACTATCAATTCATGTTTATTTTGAAATGTTTTTCGATGATAATGGAAAGATATGTTTTCTATAACCACAATTGAGTTATCCATTACGTTTGCCATTCCCATGGCAAGTCCGCTCAAAGTCATTATGTTAAAAGTTTGTTTTGTAAAATGCATAAGAAGAATGGAAATAAAAAGACTCAGCGGCATAGTCGTTGCAACTATAAAAATGCTTCTTATATTTTTCATGAATAAAAACAAAATACTTGCAAGAAGTATTCCGCCAACGATTAAAGCCTCAACGAGAGACGAAATAGCTTTCGTTATATACTCGGCATCATTTTTTACGGTAGTTATTATAATATCCTGATCTATGTCTTTTTTAATTTTTTCTATGACTTTCATAACTTCATTTGCAATTTTGATTGTATTGCCGGTTGATTCTTTCTGTATATAAACTGATACTACGGACTGCAGATTTAATCTTGAAAATGAAGTAGGTTCGTAAAATGAATCTCTTACTTTTGCGATATCTCCTATTCTCACTATGGAACCTGAAGGCGTTATGGCAATAGCCGTATTTTCTATTTCTTCTATGCTGTTATATTCGCCTGTCGCCCTTATTACAAAATCCTGGTCATATTGTCTGATTTCTCCGGCAGATATAGAAATATTTGCAAGGTTGATTTTCTGCACAACTTCAAGAATTGACAGCTTATATCCGAGCAGTCTTTCGTTGTCAATCTCTATAAGAAGTTTTCTTTCACGGCCTCCGCCAAATTCAACGTTTGCCACTCCGGAAACTCTTAAGATTTTTTCTTTTATCTGTTCCTCTGCTATTATTCTTAATTCTTCTGTTGTTTTATGATCGGAGCTCAGGGAAAGTATTACGACCGGCGAATCCGACTGTTCAAACTTTGCTATTATGGGTTTTTCTGTTTCTTTAGGCAGCAAATGCCTGACCATTGCTATTTTTTCTCTGATATCTATAACTATAAAATCGGTGTCGACATTATGGTGAAACATCATCATAATATTCGATTCCGACTCTTTTGAAGAAGATATCATTTCTTTAAGACCGTTCAATTCGGCAAATACTTCTTCCATAGGTCTTGTAACGTATTTTTCAACTTCGCTTGAGGCGACGCCTCCCCTGAGCCTTGTAACAACGCTTACAAGACCGGACTGCGCACTGGGATATAATTCAACGGGAATTCTGACAATTGAAATACTTGAAAATAAAAGCATGGCAATAACAAGCATCAATGTTGTTATTGGTTTTTTAATTCCGAATTCAATCATAATAGAGCACCAATTTTATTTAAGGAAGTTGCTGCTGAGGCTGTTGCGGCGTATCTACTTTATCTTCTATAGCTTCAAGAAATTTAACCTTTACTCCGTCCGTAAGCTGTCCCTGCGTTTCGACAACAACCATATCGCCTATGTTCAAGCCTTGGTTGATAACTGTCTTATCGGTAAGTTTATCTCCGATCTGACATGGTCTCATCTGTACAATACCTTCTCCGGGAGTTCTATAATCAGGCACAACTACCGGAACTAAAAATACATTTTCGTTGAGTGAAATTATACTTTCGGAAGGAACAAGCATAACATCTTTCAACTCCTTAAGTATTATAACGCCTCTGCCGAACATTCCGGATCTGAGAAGCCCGTCAGGATTTTCAACGCTTACTTTTATAGTTGAAGTTCTTGTTCTTTCTTTTACGGTAGGAGCTATTTCCATAAGTTTGCCTGTAAAAGTTTTTCCCTGGTGCGAATCGCATGTGATATTAACCATTTGTCCTATGGCAAGCTTATAAACGTCTTTTTCTGGCACATCGACTTCAAAATTAGTGCCTTTATCGCTTATAAATTTTGCAACAACATCCTGAGGGGTTATATAGTCACCGGGTTTGATTATTATTTCGGCAAGAATACCGTCGCTTGGAGCGGTAAGATTAGTTTTTGCAAGATTTGACTGTGAAAGCTCAACTTCCGATAAAGTAGCTTTTACTTTTGATTCCGCAGATTCGATTTCATACTTTGCTTCAAACAATTTGCTTTCGGAAAGAGCTTTCATCCTGTAAAGTTCTTCATAAACTTTGTATCTTTCTTTTGCAGAACTGTAAGCAGACACTTCGCTTTTATATTTGCTTCTTGCATAATCGGCTTTTGTCAGAGCATCTTTTGGATCCAGAGAGCAAATTACGGAACCTTTGGCTATTTTTGAACCCTCTTTGTAGTTGTATGAAGCAAGCTGTCCGTCTATTTCAAAACGCATTTCATTTTCGACTGCGCCTTTTATCGTACCCATCGTGGTATAAGTATCGGTATAGTCCTGTTTTGCAAGCTTTTTTACTTTAACGCTTATCATTTCCTGCTTTTCTTCGACTACTTTTTCCTTTCTGAAAAACAACAGATACGTTATAAGGCCCAAAAGTATAGCCAAAAACGCTATAACCGTTATTTTAAAATATTTTCTGAATTTAGGGCTTGACTCCGAAAGCTGCGTATATTTATATCTGGTATTTTCTATAAATTTGTAAAAGTAATGTTTAAAAATTGACAAGATGGCCTCCAATAATTTTATCTTAAATTCATAAGCGTTAATCTTTCAAGTTCAGTCACGGAAGAATGATTTGTATAAGATGCTCTTGCAAAAGAAGAAATCGCTTCCGCATACTGCCACGATTCTTCCATCAGTGAAACAGTAGGCACTTCATACAGATCGTTCCTTTTCTGCATAAGAGCAAGTTTTCTTTCTTTTAAAGTTATTTCCTGTCTAAGCGTTTTTGCATTGTTCAAAGATATTATATATTCGTTATATGTTTTTTCTACGGTTAATCTGCTGTTTTTAAGTATATCTATAAGTTCCGATATTGTCTGTTTTTTACCTATACTGCTTTCTTTTGCGTCAACAAAATACTGAAGATCGTCAAGTATCGATAACTGTATATCCAGAGTATTATTTTCTATTCTTTTGCTTGCGTCGACTATTGTTGTCGGTTCAGTTTTATCGGCGCTGTATGAAACATTCAAAGAATTGCCCCATAAGCCCCACGACATCTTCGCGGAAACATTCCACGAAGTCGTCAGTTCAAGCGGAACAGTCGTAAAAGCGTCTCCGCTTTTGCCGTAAAATCCGTCCAAATACAGTTTTGGAAATACTTTGGCTCTGTTAATTTTTATCTTTGTATCGGCCATTTCTATTTGAATTTTTGCAATTTTAACGTCAAGATTGTTTGTCTGCACAAAACTTACGCAATCCTGAAGAGTAAATGAAATTTCAGGCACATCGGTCGGCAGCTCTGCGGAAACGGTGGCCGGAATATCTTCAAGCCCGTAAACTCCGACGATTTCTATAAGTTTTTTTGTGGCAAACTCTAAATTTATTCTGGAAGCATTTAATAAATTTGCGACTTTATCCCTGAAAGTTTTTGACTCTGCTAAATCAAGTTCTGATATAGCTTTGGCTTTATATTCAACTTGTGTTTTTAAATATAATTTTTCTACTTTTTCAAATGCTTTGCTTAAGGCAAGGTATTCTACTTTGAGAGTCAGATATTCATAATAAGCAAGTTTAACTTTTGCGTATAATTCTTCTTTAGATTTCGTATAGTTATATTTTGCAGCATCCATCATCAGCCTGTTGTATCTGTAACCTGCTCTTGCTCCGCCGCCTTCATATATGGGCTGAACTGCTCTTACGCCTATTTCTTCGGAATTATATTCTTCTTCATCGTAACCCGATGTAACGGCAAGTTTCGTTTTACCTTTTGAAAATCTTCTTTGGAGCATAAGCTGGGGGAAAAATCCGCGCAGAGATGTATTGATTCTAGCCTGAGCCAAATCTATCTGTTCGTTGGCAACAGCCACTTTTAAATCTCTTGCTGTGGCAATTTTTAAACAAGCATCAAGGAATTCATCTGCCCTAACTGACGGAACCGCGATAATAAAACAGATTAAAGTTATAAGCAAAAATTTTATATTCACGCAAACCTCTTGTGAAATTTGATATAAAACGCTTTTGAAAGTATATAAGAAAAAACATTTTTTGTCAATTAAAACCCGACATTAAAATTTATTCATATTTAAAGATTTTTTTTGTTATTTCCAAAATAACGTTTCTTATTTTTTCTAACAATCAACTTCCTTATGATTTTCCTCATTATTTTTTTTCTGAAAATATAAGCTATTGCAGAAATAAGCACCGCTGCGGCCATAAGCCAGTATACATACTTTACAACATAATTTTTTATTATATATTTTGAATAACTTTCGCCGCACAGATATAATCCGGCAAAAAACATCAGCCATGAAACAAGATATAAAAGAAATCCGATGTAATAAAAAAGTTTATTTTTATTTTTTTTACCAAGATACATAAAATACGTCAAACTTCCGAGGCCGAAAGGAATGTTTATAAAGAGAAGTATTACGCCTGTTATAACGCCTAAACTTAAAGTCATTTGTTTGATGAATGCATTAAAATCTCATCTAAACAAGATGGATTTTTTTTGATTCTGCCCAGCAGTTTCTCATACTCGAGAAGATTTTCGTTATAAGAAAGAAGTTTTTCAATGCCTTCTATAATGTGTTTTTTGATGTCCGGCGCAGATTCCGATGCCTTTTTTATTTTCGGTATAACATAAGGCATACATAAATTTCTGGCTTTAGCCGGTTTTATCTTTATAATTTCAAGGCCTATTCTCTTTGCTATAAATTCAACTATCTGGATTTCATCATTTAAATACTCTTCATTTTTAAGCGTATCGACTAAATCTTCTATTCCGAAAAACAAAACAGGCTCAAATTTAACCGCTGCAGCCTCTTTGGTACTTTTAACAGCCGTCTTAAATTCTTCAATCATCTGTTTTCTGTACTTGGCCGCATGTTCTTCATAATGTTTCGGATATACGTAAGCTATCAATTCCCTTGAAATATCCTGATATATGAAAAAAACTTCCCAGTAAAACAAATGACCGCACTTTGGACACTCGACAACGTTGAACATTCCGGAATTTATAACATCTTTAAGTTCCGGATTTTCAGAAACGCTTACCGCAGTCCAAATATCTGCTTCAAAAACATCGCCGCAATGGCACGTTATTTCACTATTTGATAGAATAGACATATCCGCAATAATACAACATTGTCAATTTTTTTTCAACTTGAACAATAGCGGCAATTTTTTGTTTGATTTATCACGTTAAATCTTGTATCATATCACGGAATAATTTAATTTTAAATAAAAAGGAGATTTTGTATGAGAAAACCGTTGATGGCGGGTAATTGGAAGATGCATAAAACTATATCTGAAGGCATAGCTATGGTAAAGGAATTGAAAACTCTTATTTCTGACGTAAAAGACGTTGATGTTCTTATATGTCCAGTTTTTACGTCAATTAATGCTCTGGCAAACGAAGTAAAAGGCTCAAATATAAAGATAGGAGCGCAGAATGTTTACTGGGAACCGAAAGGCGCTTTTACGGGTGAAATAGCCGTAAATATGCTTGTTGACGCCGGATGTTCCTTTGTTATTATAGGTCATTCAGAAAGAAGACAGTACTTCGGCGAAACCGACGAAACAGTAAACAAAAAAACAAAAGCAGCTCTTGCGGCAGGATTGATTCCTGTTGTTTGCGTAGGAGAAACTCTACAGGAAAGAGAATCAAACGAAACTTTCAACGTAATTGAAAAACAGATAAAAGACGGAATTAAAAATTTTTCAAAAGAAGAAGCCGAAAAAATAGTTATAGCTTATGAACCTGTTTGGGCAATAGGAACAGGAAAAACGGCAACGCCTCAGCAGGCTCAGGAAGTTCATGAATTTATAAGAAAAATTTACTCGCAAATGTATGCAGAATCATCAGATAAAGTAAGAATACTCTACGGCGGATCAGTAAAGCCCGACAACGTTTCGGAACTTATGAAACAAAAAGATATTGACGGCGGATTGGTAGGCGGAGCAAGCCTGGAAGCGGCATCATTTGCAAAACTTGTAAAATTCAACTGATTAAGTAAAAGGAAATTTAAAATGCAAAACTATAGAGAAAATAATCCAATTTTGGTGAATGTGTCTGCAAGGCATATTCATTTGTCAAAAGATATTATGGAAATTTTATTCGGCAAAGACTACCAGCTTACAAAAACAAAAGCCCTTCTCCAGCCGGGGGAACATGCCTGCGCCGAAACGCTTACGATTTCGGGTCCCAGAAACTCAATAGAAAACGTGAGAATTCTCGGTCCTTTGAGAAATCACACACAGGTTGAGGTATCAATAACCGATACAATAAAACTCGGCATAGTTCCAAATGTAAGGCTTTCCGGTGATATCTCAAATACGCAGCCTGTTAAGCTTACTGGCCCTAAGGGCAGCGTTGAATTAAAAGAAGGCTGTATTGTAGCAAAAAGACATATTCATTTTTCACCTAAAGATGCCGAAAATTACGGAATAAAAGATAAAGAAACTTTGTCAATTAAATTGGGCGGAGACAGAGGCTTAATATTCAACAATGTCGTCGCAAGAGTAAGCGAAAAAATGGTTCTTGAATGTCATCTCGACGCTGACGAAGCAAATGCAGCCGGAATAAAAAGCGGCGCGACAGCCGTAATCTTATAAAAACGGAATCATAAAATGAAAATTTCACTTGGTGTTGACCATGCCGGTTTTGACGTTAAAAAAAATATAATTGATTTTTTAAAGATACTAGGGCATGAAGTAAAGGACTGCGGTACTTTTTCAAAAGACAGCTGCGACTATCCGGATTTTGCAAAAGAAGTAGCGTTAGATATTGTCTCCGGAAAAACAGAAAAAGGAATTCTCATCTGCGGCACGGGAATCGGAATGTCCATCGCTGCAAATAAAATTAAAGGCATCCGCGCAGGCGTATGTTGGAATGAGGAAACCGCCAGGCTCATCGCGTTGCATAACAATGCAAATATAATATGTATGGGCGCAAGGTTTGTGCAGTTGGATGAAATGTATAAAATGCTTAAAGTATATCTGGATACGGTTTTTGAGAGCAGACACTCAAAAAGAATAAATAAAATATCAGATATGGAAAATTTGAAATGAAACGTGTTTTTTTTACAATATCATCATGTTTTTTAGTGGCGTCGGCGCTTTATGCGTCATCAGCATATCTTGAAGAAACTCTTCAGATGATTAACAACGGAGAAAATGATGCCGCCATTGAGACTATTAAAAAAAATCTCATTGAAAACAAATCTGCCGATAATTATGTTCTTATGGGTATAGCCTACATAGAAAAAAATGAACCTGAAAATGCC
Source organism: uncultured Elusimicrobiaceae bacterium (assembly GCA_964436195.1). Classification (GTDB taxonomy): domain Bacteria; phylum Elusimicrobiota; class Endomicrobiia; order Endomicrobiales; family Endomicrobiaceae; genus Proruminimicrobium. Next base: position 19,999 of record CAYTCB010000003.1, on the reverse strand, counting down.
GAACTGAATTTTAGAAAAGCGCTTGAACTTGATAAAAAAACAGTCTCTGCCCATTATATGCTTGCCATGCTTTACGAAAAAGAAAAAAAATATGAACAGGCCGTAGAAAAGTGGAAAAAAATACATAAATACACCAAAAATGAAAAATTAAAAAGTCTTGCTTTAAAACATATTGAACAGCTGCAGGGTATCAGATGAAAAAAATGCTCTGTTGTTCACTATTTTTTTTATTTGCCGCAGGCTGTGCGTCCGGTCCAGTTTATAAACAGGATTATGATTTTTCAAAAGTTAAAGATGCCTACATTGAAAGCTCCCAGGGAACAAATAACGCCATAGTCAATGCGGTTATAAAACAGCTTATGCTGAAAGGGTTTAACGTAAAAACAACTGACAGCTCAAATACCGATATTACGGTTAACTGCGTTATAACGGAATATCAGCCTAGCAAAAAATATCTTGTCAGAAAGCCACCCGAAGAAAGAGCCTTAAGCGCAAGAGATATTGTTATTTATAACACCGATCCTATTGAAATAGGCGGTTCATCTGTTTATGATCTGGGGTCTGCTTTCGGAATAGACGCAAACATTATAGCAAGCAACGCCACTATCGGCGTTTCTTTGTACATAAAAGATTCCAAAACAGGCGATGTTGTCTGGACAAATTCTTATACTTATGAGGGTCTTGACATGACCTCTGCTATAGACGGTGTAGTAAGATATATTTTAAAATCATTTCCGCCGGTCAAAAAATAGAGGGGTTATTTTATGAAAAAATTTATCCTGATTTTTGTTTGTTTATTTTTTGTTAATGCGTTGTCATACGCTGTTTCCGTTACGGTTTACAATAATGACCTTGCCCTTGTAAGAGATGTTAAAAACATTAAACTCGCAAAAGGTCTTCAAAGAATTGAAATTGACGACGTTGCGGCAAAAATTGATCCGACAAGCGTTCTTCCAAAATTTCTGTCAAATTCAGGCAAAATTAAAATTCTTGAACAAAATTTCGATTTTGACCTTGTAAATACCGATAAACTTTTAAGCAAATATATAGGCGAAACTATCGAAATAGAAAGAACGGGCGAAGACAAAAGAACAAAACTTACCGGAAAACTTCTTTCTGCTTACGGAGGCCTTGTAGTACAAAGCGACAACAAAATAATTTTAAATCCGCAGGGGGAAATTTCACTTGCTAAAATGCCTGAAGGCTTAAGATTAAAACCTACTTTGGTATGGCTTGTCGACAGCGAAACAGAAACTTCAAACCAATTGGAAATATCATATCAGACAAGCGGTATAAGCTGGAACGCCGATTATGTGCTTGTAACAAATGAGAAAGATACAAGCTGCGATATTACGGGATGGGTTACAATAAATAACGATACCGGCGCGACTTTTAAAGATGCAAAATTAAAGCTTATCGCCGGAGACGTCAACAGAATATCCCAGAACAGATATGCCCAGAAAAAAATGATGGCTCCAATGATGGCAATGGAAGCAAGCGGCGACTCATCTTTTGAAGAAAAATCTTTCTTTGAATATCACATATACGAACTTCAGCGGAAATCAACAATAAAAGACAGAGAAATAAAACAGATTGAATTTATAAGCGCTAAAAATATTCCGGTTAAAAAAATATTTACTTATAACGCAGCTTTTGATCCTGTAAAAGTAAAAGTAACTCTTGATTTTAAAAATTCAAAAGATAACAACCTCGGAATTCCTTTGCCCAAGGGAAGAGTCAGAGTCAGCAAATATGACGTCGATTCTCTTGAGTTTATAGGAGAAGATTCAATAGACCATACGCAAAAGGACGCAAAACTTTCTATAAAAATAGGAAATGCTTTCGATATAACAGGCTCAAAGACACAGTTGAATTCAAGAACTGAAGGCAAAACCTCATACCAGACATTCTCGATAAAGATTAAAAACAGCAAAAGTTCGCCGGTTGAAGTAAATGTCGTTGAAAATTTAAATTCATGGTCAAACTGGGAAATAAAAGACAATACTTCTGCTTATACAAAAAAAGATTCTGCATCCATAGAATTTCCGGTAACTGTTCCGGCTGATACGGAAAAAGAGATAAAATATACGGTAAAATATTGGTGGAAATAATTTAAAATGCCTAAGATAAACTTATCAAACATGATAGACCACACTCTTTTGTCGCCAACCGCGTCATTTGATGATTTCAAAAAATTATGTGATGAAGCGGTTTCCAACAATTTTTATGCGGTATGCGTGCCGCCTTTTATTGTTAAAAGCTGCAAAGAAGCAGTGGCTGAAACTGATATAAAAGTTTGTTCTGTAGTGGGGTTTCCGCTTGGATATAATTTTTATCTTTCTAAGGCTGTTGAAGCCAAACAGCTTATCAATCTCGGCGCCGATGAATTGGACTGCGTAATAAACATATCAGCGCTAAAATCAAGAGATTTTTCTTATGTTGAAAACGAAATAAAACTTTTAAGGAAAGCCTGTTCAAAAAAAATACTTAAGATAATAATAGAAACAGCTTATCTTACGGAAGCCGAAAAAATAAAAATAACAAAAATAGTTTTAAAATCCGGCGCTGATTTTATAAAAACATCGACGGGATTCGGTCCTAAAGGAGCAGATGTCGAGGATATAAAACTTATAAAATCAATAATAGGCAACAATATGAGAATCAAGGCATCAGGCGGAATTTCGGCTTACGGGCAGGCTGTTGCAATGATAAATGCCGGCGCAAGCAGAATCGGAACATCAAAAAGTTTAAAAATTATATTATAAATATTCGGGGGAGTTTCATGGAAACAGGCGATTTAAAAATTTTATCGGCATCAGTCAGAAAAGACATACTTAAGATGCTTGAGCTTGCCGGCTCCGGTCATCCGGGCGGCAGTTTATCATCAGTGGAATTGCTGGTTGATTTGTATCTAAATCATATGCATTTTAACCATTTAAATCCAAAAGATCCGTCAAGAGATTATTTCATATTGTCAAAAGGGCATGCATGCCCTGTTTTATATGCCGTTCTTGCCCAGCTTGAATGTATAAACAGCGATGAACTTTGCACCCTTAGAAAAGCAGGAAGCAGACTCCAGGGACACCCTGCCGCAGACAAAGGACTGCCGGGCATTGAGGTTTCCACAGGTTCGCTCGGATACGGTCTTTCTATCGGAGTCGGAGTAGCAAAAGGCATGAAAACATTAAAGCAGCCTAACAGAGTTTATGTCCTTATGGGAGACGGCGAACAACAGGAAGGAACTATATGGGAAGCCGCAATGTCAGCCTCTCATTTTAAGCTTGATAATTTATGCGCAATAGTAGACTGCAACGGCTTACAAATTGACGGAAACGTTTCAAGCATTTTAAATATCGAGCCTATTGCAGATAAATACAAAGCTTTCGGTTGGAACGTAATATCGATAGACGGGCATGATTTAAATCAGGTTGACAAAGCTTATTCAGATGCAAAAAACACAAAGGATAAACCGACTGCGATTATAGCAAAAACTGTTAAAGGCAAAGGAGTCTCTTTCATGGAAAACACAGCCGACTGGCATGGAAAAACTCCTTCTAAAGAACAGCTTTTAAAAGCAATAAATGAAATTGATGCTTCAATAAAATAAACAATTATATAGAGGAAAATTATGGTTAAGGTTTACGGAAATAAAGCAACAAGATTCGGGTTCGGCGAAGCTCTTGTAGAACTCGGAAAAAAAGATGAAAGAATTTTTGTGCTAGGAGCCGATACGGCCGCATCTGTGGCAATAAACGGATTTCAGGAAGCTTTTCCTGACAGGTTTGCAAACGTCGGAATAGCAGAATCAAATATGCTTGGTATTGCCTCAGGTCTTGCTCTTGCCGGATTTATTCCTTTTGCGGCGACTTACGGAGTTTTTGCATCCGGAAGACCATGGGAACAGATAAGGACAACAATATGTTATTCAAATTTAGACGTTAAAATCGGAGGATCTCACTCCGGTCTTATGGTCGGTCCCGACGGAGCAACTCATCAGGCTCTTGAAGAAATAGCAATAATGAGATGTCTTCCTAAAATGACTGTAATTTCTCCGTGCGACGTTATCGAAACAAAAAAGGCAACAATGGCAGCCGCTTATCTAAAAGGACCTGTCTACATAAGATACGGCAGAGAAAGTATTCCCGTTATAACCGAGGAAATTACACCTTTTGAAATAGGAAAAGCACAAATTATGAAAGAAGGAAAGGATGTATGCATCATTGCTACAGGCACGATGGTTTACGAATCTCTTATGGCTGCAGAACTTCTTGAAAAAGATGGGATAAATGCAAAAGTAATAAATATTCATACAATTAAGCCTATAGACGAAAAAGCGATAATTGACGCAGCAAAAGAGTGCGGAGCTATAGTTACGGCTGAAGAACATCAGATTTTCGCAGGATTCGGATCTGCTGTTGCCGAAGTCGTCGTCAAAAATGCTCCAGTTCCAATGGAGTTTATAGGTATGAAAGACTGTTTTGGAGAATCAGGCAAGCCTTCTGATTTAATGGCAAAATACGGACTTAAAGACGTAAATATAGCACAGGCCGTAAAAAAAGTGATTTCAAGAAAATAATTTTATATTTTTTGTTTCAGTTGAAAAAAATACGCTTTTAAGGCGGTTAAATGTCTGATACAAACAAAATAATACTGATAGTTCTTGACAGTCTTGGCGTCGGGGAATTGCCTGACGCTGAAAAATATAAAGATAAAGGCGCAAATACTCTTAAGCATATTTTTGAAAGCATGGATGAAGATTTCACGCTTGAAAATCTCGCAATGCTCGGACTTTATAACATAGTAGAATCTCCTTACGGATACAAACCTGAAAAAGTAACGGGCTGTTACGGAAAAATGGCGACAATGTCGCCGGCAAAAGATACGACTGCAGGCCATTGGGAACTTGCCGGTATCGTGCTTGATAAGCCTTTTCCGACATATCCGAACGGATTTCCCAAAGAATTAATAGAAGAATTTGAAAAAAGAATAGGAACAAAAGTTTTAGGCAACTGCGTTGCCTCGGGTACAGAAATAATAAAAAAACTCGGGGATGAACATTGCAAAACCGGCTATCCTATAGTTTATACTTCGGCAGATTCCGTATTTCAAATAGCCTGCCATGAAAACAATACTTTTTTCGGATTTGATAAACTCAAAAGAATATGCAACATAGCAAGGGACCTTTTACAGGGAGAACATGCCGTCGGAAGAGTTATTGCCAGACCGTTTAATACTATACACGATGAATATGTACGTACGCCTAAAAGATTTGACCTGTCTCTTAATCCGCCCGAAGTAACAGTTCTGGATAAAATAAAAAATACCGGAGGCAATGTTATAGCCGTAGGCAAAATTTCGGATATATTCGCAAAAAAAGGAATTACTCTTGAAAAACATACAAACGGCAATGTTGAAGGCATAAAAAATACGATAGAATATATAATAACCCCGAAAAAAATTAAAAATCTTCCTCATGCAATTTCAGAAGAAATACCTGAAACAGATCCGTTTAGAAAAAATTTGATATTTACGAATCTTGTCGACTTTGACATGTTATGGGGACACAGAAGAGACGTAAATTTATATGCGCAGGGATTGAAATTTTTCGACAGACAGCTTCCGTCGATAATTGAAGCAATGGCTGATGATGATATCCTTATAATAACCGCTGACCACGGATGCGATCCGACCTATACAAAACATACCGATCACACAAGAGAATATGTGCCTCTTTTGGTCTATGGTAAAAATATAAAACAAAACGTAAATCTTGGAACAAGAGAGTCTCTGTCTGACGTTGGACAGACCATTGCCGATATTTTTAATTTATCAAAAATGAAAAACGGAAAAAGTTTTAAGGATGAAATAGAACTATGACGATAAAAACAATCCCTGAAAATATTAAAAAAACTGTTTCATTCATACAAAAAAGAATTAAAATAAAGCCGGAAATTGCCGTTATCACAGGCTCCGGACTTTCGGCGATAACAGATATAATAAAAAATAAAACGACAATTCCTTACGGCAAAATTCCTAATTTTGCGGAGTCTACTGTTGCCGGACATAAAGGAGAACTTGTTTTTGGCAGTTACAACGGTAAAAACATTATCATCTTTAACGGCAGATTACATTTCTATGAAGGTTATACCATGAAGCAAATTTCATATCCTGTAAGAATTCTAAAAGAATTGGGAGTTAAAACTCTTATTATTACATGCGCCGTCGGTTCAATAAACAAAAAATATGAAATAGGAGATATTATAGCCGTAAAAGATCATATAAATTTTACTGGAGATAATCCGTTAATAGGCGAGCATTTTGAAAGTTACGGAGAAAGATTCCCGGATCTAACGTCTGTTTATGATATAGATCTGCTTAAAAAGGCAAAAACTGCAGCATTGAAAAATAAAATACGGTTTCATTGCGGAACCTATTTTGCGGTTAAAGGTCCATCTTATGAAACATCTGCCGAAATAGCGGCATTTTTTAAACTCGGCGGAGATGTAGTAGGCATGTCACTTGTTGCTGAAACTATAACCGCTGCCCAGGCAAATCTTAAAGTGCTGGCATTAACTTACGTTGCAAACAAAGCGGCCGGATTGTCAAAAAATAAATTAACACATGGAGAAGTTCTAAAAACAGGCATAACGGCCGGAATTAATATAACGGAAATAATTAAAAACGTAATAGGGACTTCCAAGTGAGAGCCTACGATATAATATTCAAAAAAAGAAACGGCGGCAAGTTAACGCGTGATGAAATATTTTTTATTATAAATTCATATAACATCTGTGAAATCCCTGATTATCAGATGGCATCGTTTCTCATGGCTGTTTTTTTAAAAGGTTTTGACGATAATGAAACATTTTGGCTTACCGACGCAATGGCAAAAACCGGAAAAATTCTCGACCTTAAACAAATAGGAATTACCGCAGACAAACATTCTACGGGCGGCGTAGGCGACGGCACGTCTCTTGTCGTGGCGCCCATTGTCGCTTCGTGCGGAATATACGTCCCAATGATGTCAGGAAGAGCTCTCGGACACACGGGCGGAACTCTTGATAAACTTGAATCAATACCCGGCTTTAACGTTAATCTGGACGCTAAACAATTTTTAAAAATACTTAAAAAAAATAAAGTTGCATTGATAGGCCAGACAGAAGAAATAGCTCCCGTTGATAAAAAAATGTACGCTCTGAGAGATGTTACCGCCACCGTGGAATCTATTCCTCTTATATGCGCAAGCATAATGTCAAAAAAAATAGCGGAAGGATCGGAAAACATAATATTAGACGTAAAATTCGGAAACGGCGCTTTCATGCAAAATTACTCCGATGCAAAAACCCTTGCAAAAAAAATGATAAAAACAGGCAAGCTTTTTAAAAGAAAAATGGCTGCAGTTTTATCAGATATGAATTCTCCGCTGGGAAATGCTATAGGGAATTCACTTGAGGTTATACAATCAATCGAAACATTAAAAGGAAATATTAAAAATGATTTCTATGATTTATGCATCGAGCTTTCGGCACTTATGATTTACCGCGCAGGTGTTGCGAAAAATTTAGAAAATGCAAAAAAACTTGCAGGAAAACAAATAACCTCGGGAAAAGCTCTTGAGAAATTCAGGAATATAATCATAATTCAAAACGGCAATCATAAAGTGATCGACGATTATTCTCTTTTTCCCAAAGCAAAAGAAACCGTTTATATCAAATCGGCAAAAACGGGTTTCATAAAATCCGTAAATACCAGAGACATCGGCATAGCATCTTGCATGCTGGGCGCCGGAAGATTAAAAAAAGAAGATAAAATAGATTATGCGGCAGGAATAATAATCAATAAAAAAACGGGAGACTTCGTGCAAGCTGGCGAACTTTTGGCAAAATTGCATTTTAACAAGTGCAAAAACTCTGAATTTATTAAAAAAATGGTACAATTATCTTATAATATTTCAGACAGAAAAACACAAAAGATAAATTTAGTGAAAGATATAATAAACTAGGAGTTTAATTGCAGCCGAACAAATGGATACTACCAGAAATTAATAAAGATGTACTGGCAAAATTAACCCAAGACGGCAATGTCGGAACTGTTATAGCCAAGATTTTGCTGGCAAGAGGTTTTAGCTCTCCGGAATCGGCAAATACTTTTCTGTTCCCGCAAAAAGCAGATTTGTTAAATCCTTTTCTGCTTAAAGACTGCCATAAAGCTTCACTGAGAATAAAAACAGCCATTGAAAAACAGGAACCCGTTCTGATTTACGGAGACAGAGATGTCGACGGCATAACATCCCTTGTTATTTTATTTAATACAATTAAAACTCTCGGAGGAAAAGCTGATTGGTATATTCCTTCGGATGAAGGATACGGAATATCGAAAGACGTTATCGACAAATACGGCAAATCCGGAATAAAACTAGTAATAAGCGTTGACTGCGGCATATCTTCTGTAGACGAAGTTGCTTATGCAAACAGCTGCGGAATGCAGGTCATTATCACAGATCACCATGCACCGCCGGAAATACTTCCTGACGCATACGCCATAATAAATCCGAAACAGAAAAGCTGCCCTTATACTTTTAAAGAACTTGCCGGATGCGGAGTTTCTTTTAAAGTTTCTCAAGCCGTGATGCAGACATACGGTAAAAATTTTGATACGCCGTTATATGCTTCCGCATTAAATAAATCCGGCTCGGATTATACTATATACTCAATTAAAACCGTAAACGGCATTATAATTGAAGAAAAAGAATTCTCCGGCATAAAAACTTTTTCGGAATATGCCTGCGACGGTATTATTCTGATTTCAAAAAATACGGTTTTGCCGGACAGTTTGGAAATCAAAATTATCCGTGAAGATATTATTGACGATAATTTATCCGATTTAAAAAAACAGGCCTGCGCGGTTTTATCATCATATCTAAAAAATGAAACAGAAAGAGACAGAAGAATGTCAGCATTTTTTGATGAAAATATCGATCTTGTCGCTCTTGGAACGATAGCCGACATAGTTCCTCTTGTAAACGAAAACAGAATCCTTGTAAAAAACGGCTTGGAACTTATAAATAAAAATCCTTCAAAAAGACACGGTTTGTGTTTTATAATAGAGGAATATCTTAAAAATGTATCGACAATATCGGCAAAGGCCATATCATGGAATATAACGCCGGTATTAAACGCGGCCGGCAGAATGGCAAAAGCCGATACAGCCGTAAAACTTCTTTTGTCGGAAGATAAATTTAAAGCCGAAGATACTTTTGTAGAATTAAAAAAACTCAATTGTTCAAGAAAACAGCTGCAGACCGAAAACATAAAACATTTTGAAAATCTTCTTCACAAGCAGTGCGATATAGAGAATGATAAAATTCTGGTGGTTATGGCAGAAGGCCTTTCACACGGAGTAACTGGTATAGTCGCATCACAATTTGTAAAATTATATTCAAAACCGACTATTCTTCTTATTTCCGACGGCAATTATGCAGTCGGCGCATGCAGATCAATTGAGGGATTTGACATAGTAAGCGCTTTGGAAAAAACAAAAGATCTTCTTGTTAAATACGGAGGCCATTATCAGGCGGCCGGTTTTACAATAGAGACTTCAAAACTCGGCGAATTCAGAAAAAGGCTTAAAGAGATTTCAGAATCAATCATATCAACCGAAATGGTTGCAAAAAAAATACATATAGACTGCGAATTGAAAATGACAGATATAAATAAAAAAACATACTCAGATATCAGCATGCTTGAACCTTTCGGAAGCGCAAATTCTTCTCCCGTATTTTTAATGAAAAATGTGGAATTTACTGAGATTTCGGAAATAGGCCAGACAGGAGAACACCTGAAACTAAAGGTGTCTCAAAACGGCACTCCGGCAAACGCTCTTTTTTGGAATGGCGTTAAATATGAAGATATGTTAAAATATAAAGGCAGATTTGACATTGTTTTTAATCTCGAAAACAACAGGGATTGTTTGCAGTTGTCTATTATTGACATAAATAACATTTGAAATAGGGGGAAAAATGCAGAAAACAGTTGAGCCTGTAAAAATTGCCATCATAGGTGGAAGCGGAATCAGCGAAATAAGCGGGATAGAAAATGTTTCTGAGATTGAAATAGATACGCCTTTCGGAAAACCGTCGGCTCCGATTACGATAGGAACTCTTGACGGCATAAGATGCGCATTTCTTCCAAGACACGGCAAAGGCCATGTTATACTGCCGGGTGAGATTAATGTAAGAGCAAATATTTACGCTCTCAAACTCATAGGCGTTGAACAGATAGTTGCCCTTACAGCCGTAGGATCTCTTCAGGAATCCATAAAACCTAAAGACTTCGTAATACCGGAACAGGTTTTTGACAGAACAAAAAACAGAATCAATACATTTTTTGGCAACGGCATAGTTGCCCACGTCGGAATTGCCGATCCTTTCTGCAATGACCTCAGAGACATCATACATAAAACCGTCACGGAACTCGGTATAAACCACCATTTCAGCGATACAACTTATGTTTGTATTGAAGGCCCTCAGTTTTCAACCAGAGCCGAATCAAAAGTAAACAGAGACCATGGTTTTTCAATAGTCGGCATGACAGCCGTTCCTGAAATAAAACTCGCAAGGGAAGCAGAAATTTGTTACGCAAATATTTCTCTTGTAACGGATTATGACGTCTGGAAAGTCGGAGAGGAAGTAGGGGTTGAAAAAGTTCTTGAAGTAATGGCTGCAAACATAAATACATGCAAAAAACTCATAAAACAGCTTATTCCGAAAATGGCCCAGAGAACAATATCGTGCCAATGTTCTTCGGCATTGAAATATGCTGTCCAGTCTTCTCCGGATACAATAAAAAAAGCAGCAGCATATCCGGCTCTTAAATTATTTTTGGATAAATATTTTAAATAAGAGGCGATAATGTCACTTTTAATTGCTGGTTCTTTTGCGCTTGACACTATTGAAGCCGGCGGCAAAAAAGTAAAAGATGTTCCGGGCGGATCGGCTATGTATGCATCCGTAGCCGCTTCTTTTCTTACAAAGCCGGCAGTCTTGTCGGCAATAGGCAAAGATTTTCCGAAAAAATATCTTGCCGTGCTAAAAAAACACGGAATCGATGTTTCCGATTTGAAAATTATCGACGGTAAAACTTTCAGATGGTCGGGCAGATATTCATGTGATTTCAACAGAGCAAAAACTTTAGGAACAAAACTTCACATATTTGAAAATTTCAAGCCGGAACTGTCAAAAAACAGCATTAATTCAGAATATGTTTTGCTGGCAAACGCAGATCCCCAAATGCAGACAGAAGTATTGAAACAGATGAAAAACGTCAAGATTTCGGGGCTTGACACAATGAATTTGTGGATAAAAACAAAACGCGAAAAACTAAAAAAACTTCTCACTCTCGTTGATGTTCTGTTTGTAAACGAAGATGAGGCAAAGCAGCTTACTAAAAAAAACAATTTGCTTTCGGCTGCAAAAGAACTTCAGAAAAAAGGCCCCCAAACGCTAATAATAAAAAGAGGGGAGTTTGGAGCGGTTCTTTTCAAAAAAAACGAGATGTTTTGCGTCCCGTCCTATCCTCTTGAAAAAATAACAGACACTACAGGCGCAGGTGATACTTTCGCCGGAGCATTTTTTTCATACATAGCTTCAGCCGGCAGATATGACCTTATCACATTAAAGCAGGCAATGATTTATGCGACGGTAATGTCATCATTTAACATAGAATCTTTCAGCGCGCAAAGATTTGAAAAACTGACAAAAAAAGAAATAACTTCAAGAATCAACAGATTACAAAAAATTACGGAGTTATGATAAAATGAAAACAAAAAAAGCGCTTTATGCAAAACTTCTTTCCATTGCAAAAGATATCTCGTTAAACAGTTACAGTCCGTATTCAAAATTTAAAGTAGGATGCGCCGTGCTTTGTTCAAACGGTGAAATTTATACAGGCACAAACATTGAAAACGCATCTTACGGTCTTTCAATGTGCGCGGAAAGAACCGCAATTTTCAGCGCAGTTTCAAACGGCAATACAAAAATTGAAGCCGTAGCTGTTTATTCTCCTCGTAGAGACGTTACACCGTGCGGAGCCTGCAGACAGGTTATTTCTGAATTTTCAAAAAACGCCGATATAATTTATAATTCAAAAAAAGGTATAAAAATAACAAATATCAAAAAACTTTTACCCGATTCATTTTGTTTAAAATCATAAAATGAAAAAAATATTTTTAACCACCATATTTTTGTTTATTGTTTCCGTTGCTCTGGCGCAGAGCAATTCAATCATAAAAGTATCGGGTGACAAACAGCTCGGATTAAAAGGAATAGAATTAAAAGAAGATTTCACAATTCAGTTGACAGACCCGCAAAATACGCCTCTGAAAAACATGGAAGTTGAATTCTCGGTAATACAGGATTCTCTGTTCAATGACGCGAAAAATCTTTCATATCTGCAAAAATCAAAAATTAAAACAGATGAAAACGGTTATGCAAAAACAAGGCTTGTAATAGGCAAAAAATCAGAGGATAAAATAGTGATTTTTGTAACTTCTGAAAATGCAAAACCCGCATATTTTACGGTTTCCGTTATGGGCAAGAACTGGCTTCTTATGATGATTGCCGGCATTTTAGGCGGAATTTCATTTTTGCTTTACGGAATATTTAAGATTAACACTTCATTTCAAAAAATAGCCGGTCCCAATATAAGAACTATTCTTACAAAATTTACTTCAAATAAATATAAAGGATTTCTTACCGGTTTGACTATGACCAGCCTTAATCAGTCAAGTTCCGCAACTTCTTTATTTCAAATAGGACTTGTAAGCGCCGGTCTTTTATCTTTTCAGCAGTCAATGGGCGTTACCGTAGGAGCATCGGTCGGTTCAACAATAACAGGCCAATTAGTAGCTTTTAAACTTGTAAACTATGCGCTCATTATAATCTCTTTCGGTTTTTTACTTTCTTTTTTTGCTGTAAAAAAAAGACTTGTATCAGTAGGAAATGCAATATTCGGATTCGGTTTGATATTTTTCGGATTAAAACTTATGTCAGACGCAATGATTCCTGTAACTTTGAACTCTAATTTGCTCGAAATGATAGCCGGCGTACAGTATCCGATTTTTCTTTTATTTATGGGAATAGCCCTCACAATGATGCTTCATTCAAGCGCAGCTACGCTTGGTATAGCGATAGTTCTCGCTTCTTCAGGAATACTTTCTCTTCTGCAGGCCGTATGTATATGTTTGGGCGCGCAAATAGGAACATGTACGACCGATATAATAGGCTCCATAAACCAGCCCAGGAACGCAAAGAGAGTCATGCTGTGGCATTTAACTTTTCAGACCCTAGGAGCCGCTATAATCCTTCCTCTTCTTTTTATAAAATTCGACGGAACTCCCATATGGCTGCATTTTGTAAAATTTGTTACGCACAAAATTTTTATGTCAAATGATATAGCCAGAGAAGTGGCAATGTCTCACACAATGGTGGCATTAACGACGGCATCGTTAGTTCTTCCGGCCATTTCTGTTTTTCATAGGTTCATATTGTTTATCTATCCCTGCAAAAAATGCGAGAATATGACCGAACCGATCTTTATAGACGAAAAATATATATCACAGCCTAACAAGGCTCTTGAGCTTTCGAAAAAAGAAATCGTAAGAATATCTGAAATTCTTCTTCAAACAGTAAAAGAATCTCTGAAAATAATTGAAACTCGCTATGAAGATGTGGCTGATTCAATAGCGCAAAAAGCTTTTGATATAAGGGTTCTTGCGGCAAAACTTGAACCTTATCTTTCAAAAATAGGCCAAAACAAACTATCGACCGAACAGTCAAAAAAACAAATCGCTCTTCTGTACATAGTTGCGGATTTTGAGCAAATTGCTGATATAATAGAACGTAATTTTATGTTTATATCGCATGAAAAAATAAAAAGAAACCTTAGATTTTCAGACGAAGGCTTTAACGATATAAAAGAACTGCATTCTATTATTTACGCCAACTGCTCAAAGACTACCGATGCTTTTGAAAAAGACGACATTTTGTCTGCAAATGAAATAATACATACGGCAGCCGAACTGCATAATACCGTTCATGTTTTTAAGAAAAAACATATATCAAGGCTTCAGGCCGATCTGAAAGAATCTGTAGAAACTTCAGGCCTTCATATGGATGTTCTTGACCAATATACAAGAATTAACGATATACTGGTTGATATCGCCTCAACTATTTCAAAACAATAAAATCAATAAGTAGTATAAAATTAAAAACTCCGTCAATCCGTTGTTTGACAAACAGCAAATATTTTTGTACTATACACAAGGTTTAAGTGTGAAGGTTCCTAATATAAAGTTTTAAACCGGTTAAAAAATCTTCGATTGAAATAAATAAAACGCTGTTCTAAGGCGATCATATTATGCCTTGGCAGTTATTCTTGAGGTCAAAAAATGTCAACATTAGTTGTTTTAGGTACGCAGTGGGGAGATGAGGGAAAGGGAAAAGTAGTCCATTATCTCGCAAATCAGGCTGATTATATCGTAAGATATCAGGGCGGCAACAATGCCGGTCATACTCTGATCCATGAAAATAAACCTTTTGTTCTTCACTTAATACCTTCCGGAATACTTTTTCCGAAAAAAATATGTTTGATAACAAACGGCGTTGTGGTAGATCCTAAAGCGTTAAAAGAAGAAATTGACTTAATAAAGAAAAAAAATATACCTATAGACGGCAGATTTTTTGTCAGCGAGCTTGCGCATGTAATACTGCCTTATCATAAATATATCGACGGTATCCTTGAAGATGATACGAAAAAAGTGAAAATAGGAACTACCAAACGCGGAATAGGTCCGTGTTATGCAGATAAAGTAAGACGTATAGGCATAAGAATAGTAGATTATATTGATAAAAAAGTTTTCGTCGAACTTCTTGACCAGAATCTCAGAGAGAAAGAACCTATTTTGAAATCTGTCGTCTCAATAAAAAAATTAAGAGCTGAAATACTGAAGGATCACGCTTCACTTTCAAAATTTTTGAAAAAATATGTCGCTGATACCTCTTTGATGCTTGACGGAGCAATTAAAAAGAATAAAAAAATATTGTTTGAAAGCGCCCAGGGGACTTTTCTTGATCTTGATTACGGAACTTATCCTTTTGTTACATCATCAAATCCTACGGCAGGCGGAGCAAGCGTAGGAGCAGGTATCGGCCCGTCGGCAATCAATGATGTTCTCGGAGTCGTAAAAGCGTATACTACAAGAGTAGGAGAAGGACCTTTCCCGACAGAGCTTTTTGATAAAACCGGAGAATTTTTAAGAGAAAAAGGTCAGGAATACGGAGCAACCACCGGAAGACCGCGCAGATGCGGATGGTTTGACGCAGTGCTTCTCAGACACAGCGTCAGAGTAAGCGGAATAAATCACCTTATACTTACAAAACTCGACTGTCTTGAAGATTTGGATACGATAAAAATATGCGTAGCTTACAAATACAAAGGCAAAACATTTAAAGATTTTCCAGCCTCAAGAATTATTCAGAGAGACTGCAAACCCGTATATGAAGAAATGCCCGGCATTAAAGGCAAAGTACGAGGCGTAACACACTTTGACAGACTGCCTGTCAATGCGCAGAAATATGTTAAAAGACTTGAAGAACTCGTCGGAGCAAAAATAGATTTGATTTCTTTGGGAAGAAAGAGAGAAGAAACAATACAAGTCGGCAAAAAGATAAAATGGTTTTAAACAGGTACAATCTTGACAATCATTAGACTTAAAAAGGGGAACTAATGATAGTAAAACTTCTAAAGCATACAAAAGAACCTGAAAAAACGTGCGCAATAGCCGGAAGACTCTGTTATTCGGCTTCAGGCATAGAAGAGCTTGAAAAAAAGCTTGACGAATCTAAAATAAAAGACATTTTATTTAAAATAATAAAATCCGGACATTTATCTGTTCTTGAACATGCTTCGTTTACGTTTGCGGTTGAAGGCGTTTCAAGGGCATTGCTTGCACAGCTCACAAGACACAGAATCGCATCTTTTTCAGTACAAAGTCAGCGATATGTCAAATTTAAAAACGGCATAGACTGCGTTATTCCTCCGACAATTTCAAAAAATAAATCTTTATCAGCAGAATACGCGGATTTTTTAAAAAATACTCAAAAATTATATCTTAAAATGCTTGATGCGGAAATACCGGCTGAAGATGCAAGATATGTTTTGCCCAATGCCGCTGCAACAAAAATAGTAATGACAATGAATGCAAGAGAATTAAGACATTTCTTTGCTTTAAGATGCTGCAACAGAGCGCAGTGGGAAATACGCGATATGGCATGCAGAATGTTAAAGCTTGCAAAAGAAGCCGCACCTGTCTTGTTTGAAACTGCCGGCCCCGACTGTGTCGGTTCAGAATGCACCGAATCTATGCCGTGCGGAACTCCGTGGAAAAAGAAAACCTTGTAAATTGAGCTTTTTTTTTGATATCATATCGTATGTTTTATATCTCTTTACAGGGGTGAAAAATGTCAAAAAAAAACCACAAAAATGACAGCAAAGCTCTTAAAAAAGACGACAAAACCGATATAAAAACATCTGAAAACCAGCAAAAAAATAAACAAACCGACGAAACAGTCAATATCCATTATCCGGCATATAAAACATCTGAAGGTTTTGATAAAAATTTAATTATAGTAATAATATGTTTTGCAATAATATTTTCAATAGTTATTCTTGAAAAAAAATTTTATAAAAAGAATCATAAGGAATCCGATACTCAAAATCAAACATACTCAATACAAATTGATTCCGAACCTGTCAGTTTTACTCCGGCGTCGGATGCACCTGTTAAAAAATCAGACTCAA
Organism: uncultured Elusimicrobiaceae bacterium; assembly: GCA_964436195.1. Taxonomy (GTDB): domain Bacteria; phylum Elusimicrobiota; class Endomicrobiia; order Endomicrobiales; family Endomicrobiaceae; genus Proruminimicrobium. The sequence goes on along the minus strand of CAYTCB010000003.1, from coordinate 3,143 downwards.
ATCAATCAAAAATAAGTCTTACAAAGAATGAACCGAAAATTCAAGAAAATACAACTTCAGAAAATATAGAAGAAAAAACGTTTGTTGTTATAGTTGAACATGATCCTAAAAAAGAAAGAGAATCTTTGCCGAAAACAGCATATGACACAACGTCGGCCTATGAACAACTGAACGATATTACAATTGAATTTGATTCAACTCTGGAATTAACAAAAAAACATAAAGTTTATCTTACCGAAAAACTTGACGCAGCCAAAAAGCTCGGTTATTCAAATAACATTGTTATTTACGGATATGACAATTCAGAAAATGATGAGCAGGAAAACATAAATAACTCGTTAAAACTTGCAAATAAAACGGCCGAATTTCTATCTAAAAACGGATATATTCCCGTTTCAATAAAAGGACTCGGTTCGGAAGATATGACGTCTGAATCGCAGACAAGAACAGTCAGCATACAGCTTTTGCAGTACAGATAATCTTAGGCTTTGTTGGCTATTATTTTTTCGAATAAAAACTCGGTAATCGGCTTTGAGAAGTAATATCCCTGAATACTGTCGCAGTTTACGGCTTTCAAAAATTTATATTGTTCCTCGGTTTCAACACCTTCGGCAATAACTTCTATTTTTAAAGAATGGGCAAGATTTATAGTGTGATAAACTATTTTGTCCGTACGCATATCTCCTATGCTTTCTATAAAAGATTTATCGAGCTTTAGAGCATGTATTCTTGTGTCTCTTAAAAGCATCATTGATGAATATCCGACTCCAAAATCATCTATAAGTATCTTAAATCCCAGATTATAGAGCTGGTCTATCGTCTTATTTAAGAATTCTATATTTTCCAATATGGCCGTTTCGGTTATTTCAAACTGAATATACTGCGGAGGAAGTCCTATATTGTCAAGTATTTCTTTAAAAATTTTCACAAAATTAGGGTTATAAAAGTTAAGTCTTGATAAGTTAATTGAAATAGGCACGGGATTAAGCCCCATATCAAGCCATAATTTTTGTTTTTTGCAAACTACGGTATGTATATATTTGTCAAGTTCGGTTATAAATCTGTTTTTTTCAAATAACGGTATAAAATCTATCGGAACTATCGTTGTTCCGTCATCTTTTTTCCATCTGACAAGCGCTTCGGCTCCGACTATTTTTCGTTCAAGAGTATTATATTTCGGCTGTAGATATATTATAAATTCCTCTTTATCAAGAGCATCTCTCATCTGGCTTTCAATTATACTGTCCTGAAGCTGTTTATGTTCAAATGTGTCGTCAAAAAAAGCATAAAATATGTCTTTCCTTTCTTTTATGCTCTTTCTTGCCAGATTCGAATAGTTGATCATATTGTTTATATCCATATCCGGATTTTTTATTTCATATATTCCGATATGGGGGGCAAGCATATATTTTTTAGTATCGGAAACCGTATAATTTTGAAGCGTCTTATAGAACAAAATAAGCCTGTCAAACAATTGTTTCTTATCATCAAAATAAAATAAAGCATAAAAATTATCGGCATAATGATGAGCATGAAGCTCTTTAGGCTGTTTAATATCGTTTATAGATTTCCATATAAATTTTATTACTTTATCGCCTTCTTCATAACCGAATATATTATTAAAAAATTTAAAACCGTCTATATTGATATTCAGTATAGCCGCATTCTCAGGGTGATCATTAAGAATCTTTCTTACATTTATGCAGAATTTGGCATAAGAATCGCCGCCGGTTATATCATCAACGTAAGCTATACGCGCAAGTTCAGTCTTTCTCTTAAGCTGTATAAGCAGAATCAGTCCAAACAGTAAAATTATAAGGGTTAAAATTTTTAAAAAAAGAATATTGCCTTTCTGCAGTACATTATCCATCATTGAATCCATAACTTCTATAGGAACTACGATGAGCAAATACCAGCCGTTTATATTGAGGGGATAATAATAAACATATTTGTTATTCTCATGATTGAACTTAATATATCCCGGCTTGCTAAGATTCATATTCTTCTTCATCTCGACAAGCTGCCCTCTGGTAAAATCGTTTACTTTTATCAGGTCTTCAAAAAGATTTTTTATTTTCTGATCTTTATCTCTGGTAGAATTTACAATTATGTTGCCGTTCAGATCAACCACATAAGACGAACCTGTCTCATTAAAAACAGAAACTTCCAGAAGTTTTTGCAGCTGGGTGCTTGAATATATTGCAAAGAGAATTCCTATTATTTTTCCATTTGAACGAATCGGCACGGAGAAAACATTTACCGGCTGGCCGTCTTTCTTATCCGCAAGCGATTCAGATACGGTAGACAGCCCGTGCATGCCTCGTTTAAAATATTCTCTGTCGGCCACATTGACAACAACATTGTCTGTGCTGTAAGACGTGCCGTCCTCAAGAGCTATCACCATTTTCTTAAATCCGTGTCTTTGAACCGTTTTATTTAATTTTTCTATTGTTCCTTTAATATCTTTATCAATATAAGGCGCCACAATATCCGACATTTCAACCAGGATATTTAATTTTGATTTTATTTCAGTCTCAAGAGCCATTGCGCTCTGTATTGTTGTTTCTCTCAGCGTAACGTCAAGCTGCATCTGAAAGTTTTCTTTTATTGATTTTCTATGCTGGATTCCCAAGTATACGATATATGATATTGCGGCAAGACTGGCCAAAATTATAAGTAAATTTCTTATAAATTTTTTCATACGTCATATTATAACACAAAAAAAAATAAATGTCTCTTATTTTTATTATAGTTAAAACATATGGAATATTTCCGTAAAACTGCATTAAAAGCAATGTTCTTTTGGAACTATGCGAAGATATTAAAAAACGGGCAAAATATTTTATTTTAAATGAATCATGTGAATACGGAACAGAACTACAGATCGGAAAGTCATGGTTCGTTAACAGATATAAAACATTTTATGCTGTAGGTATTTTTTGTAAAAGCGGGCGATGGGAATCGAACCCACATCTCCAGCTTGGGAAGTCAGGGTTCGTTAACAGATATAAAACATTTTATGCTGTAGGTATTTTTTGTAAAAGCGGGCGATGGGAATCGAACCCACATCTCCAGCTTGGGAAGTCAGGGTTCGTTAACAGATATAAAACATTTTATGCTGTAGGTATTTTTTGTAAAAGCGG
>CAYTCB010000002.1:40716-48122 GCA_964436195.1 uncultured Elusimicrobiaceae bacterium | reverse complement strand
TACACCAATAGGACCGGCCCCCATTATTAATACATTATCACCAGGTTGTATATGTAACGCATTCTGACCACGTAAAACACATGCAAACGGCTCCGTAAGAGCAGCTACAGATGGATCTACTTTTTTATTGATCGGTATGATATTGCCTTGCAGGATTGCAGCAGCAGGAATACGGACATATTCTGCAAAACCGCCATCAATAGTCATAGGATATCTGTAATGTTTATCCATTCCGGCAATATCAGTAAGGCTTATTGAACTTCCGCTTCTAAAAATTGCGCCTGCACTAAGTTTTTTTAAAGGCTTATATATTACGCCGACATTTCCCTGAAATGCATAGCCGCTTCTTGTATAGTCGGCATTAAGAGCTCCCAAATTGGTAATTGTCCTTTTTTCATTCATATTAACAAGGTCAACGCCTACTGCAACGGATAAATTATCATATATTTCTCTTGCAACTGAAACGTTATAAATTAAAAAACTGTACTGTCCTTCTATCTTAGCCACAGTTCCTGACGGATACGGCGGTGTTGGAAGAGTCTGCTCAAGCTTTCCGCCTCCGCCTCCGGAAACATAAATACCGCCAGCCACTACTGTTTTTTTATCTTGTCCGACCGCAGTTGAAAATGCAGCAAAAGGCAGCAATGCGTTAGTTTGAAATTTATTAAACATCGGGCCGCTTGAGGTAGCATCATAATTTATGTAAAAAACCGATGTCATGACCTGAGTATTTTTTTGATATGCAAGACCTGCCGGATTCCAAAAAATCGCAGTCAAATCATCTGCAACCGCAGTAAAAGCCTGACCATACCCTGCGGCTCTTGCTCCGGGCTGAATAAAAATCCCCTTTGCAAAAACTGAATTTGTAACGAATAAAACAAATAAAAAAACTGCAAGAAATTTTAAGACCTTTAACATTTATCCCCTGTTTTTTGATTAAAAATTAATTTTTGACTCTTCACGTTCCGGTTTTTTATAAAAAAACAAAACAGCAATAATTATGAAGTTTATAATCGATAAATTAACAGCGCAGAACAACCGCAGCTTTGAAAAGTGTATTTTAAACAGACAAATCAAAGCATTTCGAAAAGCATCAATATAGCGTAATCATGCCTGTAACTTCGCACAAAACCTATATATATTTCTACGGTTGTATTTATATACTATTCTGCCCAATTTTTATCAACAATTAAATCATTTAAAACTTATAACCTACGTCAAACCTGAACATATCTACAGGATATTCATACGTTACTCCGTTACTTACAACATCCTGAGTAAATGAATGCGTATATGTTAATCCGAGATTAACAGATTTTGTAACATTATATTCCGCGCCCATACAAAGATACTGCATATTGTACATATCTATATTCGTAACGTTGTAATTTGCTCCTGAAACTCCCGAATTTTTATAAATATTAGGATCGGTGAAAAAGCCTAAATGCAAAGCTAATTTATCGGTTGCTTTATATTCTGACCCTAATCTGAATTGGACAGTATCCTGATATTGAGCACTTGTCCATGAATATTTATTATAAGCTGCAGCAAATGCTACGGTCAGAGGATCTGAAACTTTATATGATGCACCCAATTCCATTGTCATCGGATATGTATATCCGTCTACAAATGAAGGATTTGATGAGTTTGTTTCTTTAGGCAAACCTATATATGTTCCGCTTCTTAACATAAAACCTGTGCTTAACTTTTCTACAGGCTTATACATTATGCCGATATTGCCCTGAAATCCGAACGCGCTTCTGTTATAATCAACATCAGTTTCACCCGGATAAGGCAAGCCCAGCCACGCATACGGTATTTTATAAACGAGTTTATCTTTCATTTCTATGCCTTCAAATCCTATACCGACTGACAATTTGTCATTTATTTTTTTTGCTAAAGATACGTTATAAACAGTAAAACTCTGCTGACCTTCAATCTTATAAGGATCTATATCTGCAACTTTTCCTCCGCCTCCGCCTGAAGCATAAACTCCGAACGCAACGGTCATAGTTTCATTATATGGCATTGAAAATCCTAAAAAAGGAATTAACGCTGATGTTTCATATTTCTTAAATCCGAATGCATCATTGGAAGTAGCATTTGCCGCTACACCGTATAGCGAAAACATTACCTGTTTGTCTTTTTGGTAAGCAAGTCCGGCAGGGTTCCAATAAATTGCCGTCAAATCGTCAGCTATTGAAACAAATGCCGTACCAAAACCTGTCGCTCTTGCTCCTGGAGTAATAAAAGGTCCTCTTGCGACAACAGAACTTGCAGCAACAAAAACAAGCAAAGCAACAGCTAAAAACCTACAATATTTTGCCATTATGAATCCTCCGTTTTTTAAACCGCCACTATCGTAACTTCATTTTCTCTGGCTTTCTTTATAACATCTTCTTTATCCAAAATCAAAGTGGAACCAGCTTCAACAACCATTGCTCTGACTTTGTTATTTTTAAGAGTATCAATTGTTTTTAGTCCTATCACGGGAACATCAAATCTGAAATCTTGATTTGGTTTTGCAACTTTTACTGCTATTGCGTTATCACCTCCCAGAGAATATGCTCTTTTTATACACTCATCAGTCCCTTCTATCGATTCAACTGCAAGAACAGATCTGTCTTTTACAACGACTGTTTGACCTATATCAAGACCTGCTATGCTTTTAGCCATTTCAAAACCGAATTCCGCGTCCTTTGTTTCTGCAGAATTTAGTTTTTTACCTGCAATAACGCCCTTTTGAGCAATCATGTCTTTAAGATAAATATGAGACGGCAAAAACTCTATTCCGTCTTTGTGAAATTCTTTGACTATCGCGCCTAAAATCGTATCGGCTTTTTTGTTTATGAGAGACCCCATAAGCTTCATTGCTCTTAAATCCATTTTAACTGCGGAATATATATTTGCATGTTTTACATATCCAACCATAGTTACCGTTTTTATGTCTCTTGCCTTAAGCAAATCGACTGCCTTCTGAAACTGACCCATTGAAATCCATTCTACTTCACTGCACGTTTTTTCAATTTCGGAATCGGCTCCTTCTTTTATGGCTATGACAAATAATTTTGCGCCGCTTTTTTGAATCTCGCGCGCAACCAATAATGGAAATCTTCCGCCGCCTGCTATAAGCCCGGTATATTTCTCTTCTTTCATCTGTTTCTTATTATTCCTCTCTGCGAAGTCTTGATAAAAGAAATTATTTCCTGAACTTCCTTAAAAGGATCTGCCGCTAATTTTGAAAGAGCTTCTTCCAAAGTCAGTTTGGACATAAACAATATTCTGTACGCGTGTTTTATTGCTTCTATTGTTTCAGACGGTATTTGATGTCTTTTTAAACCTATGAGATTAAGTCCGACAAGTCTTGCTCTGTCTCCGTGTGTCTGCGCAAAAGGAATAACATCCATACTTACTTTGGAGCCCGCTCCTATTATCGCATTTCTTCCTACTCTGGCAAACTGATGTATGGCAGACATTCCTCCAAAAATCACATTGTCGTGTATTTGGACGTGTCCTGCTATCGCACATGCATTTGCAATAATTACATTATTGCCTACTATACTGTCATGCGCCACGTGGGTATACGCCATCAAAAGACAATTTTTTCCAACTATAGTTTCATTTGTACCTGTTGCTCTGTTAACCGTCACATATTCTCTTATTACCGTGCCGTCTCCTATAACGGTTCTTGTCTTTTCTCCGCCGTATTTTAAATGCTGCGGCTCAGTTCCTATTATTGCATGTCCGAATATCTTACAGTTTTTGCCTATACTTGAACATTCAATTATTGCATGAGGTCCTATGATTGAACCGTCACCTATCGTAACTGATTCGCCTATTATGGCATACGGACCTATTTCCACATTTTGACCTATTACAGCCGATTTGTCTACGATTGCAGTACTGTGTATCATATTATGCTCCTCTGTCAACTAAAATAAACATAAATTCAGCTTCCGTGACAAGTTTCCCGTCAACAAAAGCTTCCCCTCTTACTTTTCCTTTGCTTCCGCCGTCTTTTATAATTTCAACTTTCATTTCAAGCATATCACCCGGGATAACAGTCTTTCTGAATTTCACATTATCTATTCCCATAAAAAAGGCAAGCTTATTTTTCATATTTGGTTTTGATAAAAATAAGACACATGATGTTTGAGCCATTGCTTCAACAATTAACACTCCCGGCATAATCGGCTGTCCAGGGAAATGTCCCTGAAAAAAGCCTTCGTTGCCGCTTACTGCTTTATACCCCGTGGCTTTCCTGGGTTCGCCTGATAATTTTACTCTGTCAACCATTAAAATAGGATATCTGTGCGGAATAATTTTTTGAATCTCTGCGCTGTTAATGATCCTTTCCGATGCATTTTGATCTTGCACTTTTTCCTCCGTTGGACTTCCTTCCTTAACAAGAACGGCCTTTTTCACAAATTCTTTAACAAAAAAACCGTTATTTTTATGACCCGGTTTTACTGCCACTATCTTTGCTTTTATCTGTTTTCCCAGAAGATAAAGATCCCCTATAAGGTCAAGTGTTTTATGTCTTACAAATTCATCTTCGTATCGGAGCGCTTCTTTATTGTATATACCTGAAGGACCTATTACTATGGCATTTTCTAAATTACCGCCTTTTGCGAGGCCGTTAGCCTGTAAAGCCTCTATTTCAAAATCAAAACAAAATGTTCTTGAAGGGGCAATATCACTTATAAAAGAATCTTTTGTAATTACAAAAGAACCTTTCTGGTTTTTTAAAAACGGATGTTCAAATCCTATTGTGCATTCTATTTCAAATTTATCCGACGGATAAGCTGTAATACTTGTTTTGCCGTCGGTAAACGTAACAGGCTCTTTTATTTCATAATATTCTCTCTGGGCATCAAGCTCCTTTATGCCGGCTTCCAAAATCTGCTGCGTCAAAAGCTTTGCGCTGCCGTCTGATATCGGAGGTTCGTTATTATCTATTTCAATAATCACGTTGTCTATTTTTAATGCGGAACAAATTGCAAGTATATGCTCTATCGTATACATCTTAACGCCGTTTTTTTCGATAATCGTTCCTCTGATCGCAACTTCGTCCGATAAATGCTGCCAATCTGCAGGAATATCCGGTTTGCCGGGCAAGTCAACTCTCACAAAATGTATTCCGTGATTTGCATTGGCAGGCTTAAAAACCATTTTACTCTTGTTGCCCGTGTGCAACCCTATTCCTTCAACAGTTACTTCCTTCGCTATTGTTGTCTGTTTTGCCATAAACTCGTTATTCCTCTTTATTATCTAAAAGTTTTTCTAATTTTTTTAATTTTGCGTAAATTTCCGGCAATTTTTTCATAACCGCAAACATTTTCATATGTTCTTTTAACGGCTGGGCTGGGCTTCCAAACATAACAGAATTTTCTTCAAGATCGCTCATCACACCTGACTGAGCTCCTATCATCGAATTGCTGCCTATCTTAATATGTCCGTTAACTCCGACTTGTCCGGCAAGAGTAACATTATCTCCCAATTGCGTAGATCCTGCTATGCCGGTCTGCGCTACAATCGTGCAATTTCTGCCTATTTTAACATTATGGGCAATCATTACAAGATTATCTATCTTTGTGTTGTCGCCGATAACCGTTTTGCCGGTTGTTGCTCTGTCAACGGTAGTATTCGAACCAATTTCAACATTGTTTCCTATTTCCACGGTTCCTATCTGAGGTATTTTAAAAACATCTTTGCCGGCTGTTATAAAACCGAATCCGTCTCCGCCGATTACGACTCCGGACTGAAAAATACACAAATTGCCTATTTTTATGTTGTTCCTTATTGTTACATTCGGATAAATTAAACAGTCATTTCCTATGATTGTATTTGCTCCTATGTAAACATTTGAAAAAACTTTTGTATTATCTCCGATTTCAACATTTTCCTCTATAACGACATTATCGCCTATGTAAACCCCGTTGCCTATTTTTGCAGTACCGGCAACCGTTGATTTTTTACTTATACCGGGTTTAATCCATAAAAATCTTTCGTTGTCTATTATCGTTAAAATTTTTGAAAAAGCAAGATATGGATTTTGAACAAGAATGATATTTTTGCCGGTAAGATGATTATAAGGCAAATTTGCCGGATATATTATCACTCCGGCTTTTGTGGCAGCAACAAGTTCGGCAAGTTTTTTATCTGCAAAAAATGTAACATCTGTTTCGCAGGCATCTGCAAGACCGGCCGCCCCTGTTATAACAATATTCTTATCTGATACCAGCTGCCCGCCGACAACCTTGGCAAGTTCTTCTAATGTAAATTTCATATTTAACCTCTTAAAAAGCATTTCCTATAGTAAAATAAAACTGCTGCAAATCTTCACCCGGTTTATGATTTAAACCGTATCCCCAATCTAACCTCAAAGGAAATACCGGTGTCGCAAATCTTATGCCGAATCCTACGCCGGATTTCAAATAATATTCGTTATTATCTGAATTGTCAGTACCGAATCTCATATTTACATCGCTAAAAGTTTTCCATGTCCCTCCGATATCATAAAAGAAGGCTCCCTGCAATATAGTTTTTTTATTTTCCTGAACTATGGGGAATTTATATTCGAGGTTTAAAACGGTTATTACTTTTCCTCCGTCATAAGGGCCGATCTCTGTTCTGTACTTATATCCTCTTACGGTATCTGCTCCGCCTATATAGTATTTTTCATACAAAGGAACGTCGCTTGAATCACCGTAACTTTCTATAGAGCCTAAATTAAGATTTACTGAAAAAACAAATTTCCAGAATGTAGGAAAAAACCATGAACCTCTTGCCGAATTTCTTATATAATGTACATTGCCGCCGAACGGGCCGCCGGCAACCGTCACTCCGTAAGAATATCTGGCGCCTTTTGTCGCGTCATAAATATAATCTCTTGAATCATATATGATCTGCGCAAGAACACTTGAAGTTTTATCTCTGGCCAAATCGGGATCATTTAAAATCTGCTGTTTCAAATCTTCATCTTTTATATCAAAAATATTCACATACTCATAAGTATATCCGAAGACAAGCGACGTATTTTCAGAAAGTCTTGGACCTATTTTTACGGAACCGCCGGTTCTGCCTTCCCTGTAAGCATCTGTGGTATAATGATAATCTCTTAATCTTTCCATATTGTACACTGATAATCCCAAACTCATAGCCTTATTCAAAAACCACGGTTCAGTCCAATCAATTTGGTAATTCTGTCGTCTTGCGCCAAATTCCCACAATAAATTAAGCTTCTGCGCCCTTCCGAAAAGATTCATATGCTGCAACTGCAATGATCCTACAAACTGATCAATTGAAGAATATCCGGCGCCGGCTGTTATCATTCCGGGTTTGCCTTCAGTAACATTAAAAGCAAGATTCATAACATCATTTGTTCCGGTCGGCAAAATGTTAGG
>CAYTCB010000002.1:31291-40616 GCA_964436195.1 uncultured Elusimicrobiaceae bacterium | reverse complement strand
ATGTAAGACTGCAGGTATCCCCTGTTAGAATAATCGTCATAAATTTTATTGAGCGTAGTTGCTATTTTTTCCTGGCTGAAAATATCATTTTTCTTAAAATCGCAGTGTTTTGACAATTCTTTTTCCGAAACAACATAATTGCCCTGAAAAGAAATATCGCCTATTTTATATTTAGCACCTTCTTCAATTTTAAGATTTATAAACATTTTAGTGCGGTCTTCGTTGTAAGTTATTACAGGTTCTGATACGGAAAAATCCATAAAACCGTGATCCTTATAAAATTTTGTTATTGCCGCTATATCACTGTTTAATGTCTCTTCTTTATAAACTTTTTTCTTTTTGGTTTTTGCAAGTTTTTTAATTTTTTTATACTTAAATGATTTGCATCCTTCTATAATTAAATCGCCTATAAGTATTTTTTTGTTTTCCGTTATTAAAAATGTAACGGTCATAACATTTCTGTCAACGTCATTGGTTGGGTATATTTCTATCTGACAGTCGGCATATCCTTTATCTTTGTACAAAGTAAGAATTTTTCTTTTAGACTCTTCAAGCTCAACTTTATCAAAAAAGCCCTTTTCTTTCAAAGTTGCTTCGCCTTTAAGCTTACCGGAAGAAAACTGTTTATTGCCTTTGAATATTATCTTTTTTATATAAGGTTTTTCAGTAACGGTAAACTTAATCGTCTGTCCTGGCTTATCAACATAAAATTCCGCATTTTCAAAACTGCCGAGAGAAAGAATCTTTCTTATATCCTCTCTTGCAGTTGCATCGCTGTAATATTTGCCTTTTCTGGTGGCAATTTCGGACAAAACCGTTTTGGCTTTAACATTCTTAACACCCTCGATTTTTACGTTTTTTATCTTAAACCCGTCAGAAGCCGCAAACAAAACGGAAACAAAAAACATACACATCATTACGGCCATTGCTTTTTTCATTATATGAAGCCTTCCTTTAAATTTTGAATTTATATTCTTGGAATTATATTAAAATACCGCTTAAAAATCAATAAAACTTAACACTATAAAAATAAAAAACAACTTCGTATATTATTACTAAAATTAAATACGGATTTCACAACGCGGATTTAAGCATACATGATTATTTTTTCATTTTTTTGTTTGTCTCAAATAATGCAGCGCATTTATCGCTCTTGTGTGTTTAGGATTGAGCCTCAGAGTCAGTTCCCACATTCTTTCGGCTTCAAAATATTTACCGTTTGCATACAAACTGAGCCCTTCACGATATTTTATGTCAGCCGTTTTTTCATCAACTTCCTGTATTTCATTCTGATTTTGAGCAGGTTCCCTGCTAACAAAACGCTGATTTTTTATTTTGTTAACCGATGCCATAAGTTCTGCCACCGACTTGTCTATGTAATCTTTTGCAGCCTCATAGTAATTAAAAGACGTTGTAAATTTTGAAGCTTGAACAAAGTTTTGCAATTTTTCCATCTGTTTTATACAGGCGATCCATTGTTTTTTGCCGTATTTATCAATACCTGACTGGAGGAAATCATTTGCCTGTTTTTCAAACTCGGTTTTTTGTTTTTTCAAAATCTCATCTGCCAAAATATCATTAACCTTTTTTAAAAGCTCGCCTATTTCTTTATTTTCTTTATCAAACTGAAGATATTTCATCCATTCTTTCGCGCACTGGTAATAATTGCCGCCGTAATAATTAACATATCCTGACGCATAAGTATAAGAACTGAAATCGCTTGTCAGCATAGAAACAGAATCATCCTTCATTTTTTGTTTAATTTTTTTATAGAAAAACATTGAATTCTCGTGATTAGGATATTTGAATATAAGATTTTGAAGCATTTCAGTAGCGTATATATACTGTCTGTCAGAATAAAATCTTTTTGCCTGCACAAACATTTTTTCGGCTTCAATTCTTGATATTTTTTCTTCTTCAAGTATGTTTTTAGCTTCAATATCAAGAATATTATTGGGATCTCCGGAAGTATAACGCCTGCTTTTTTGACCCCATCTGTATGAAACGGAAAATCTGTTTATAATGTCAATTTCATTAAAATCTGCAGCATAATTTAGTGTAAAATTTGATATTTCAGCGCCGAAACCGGCAGTTATATGTTCAGGATAATAACCTGCTCTGGCGGCATATTTTGCAGCAAAAGAATATTCAATTCCGGAATATAATTCCATAATCGAGTCTTCATTTCTTGCGTCAATAGAAAATGAAAGCACATCTTTTGATTCAAGCCTGTATTTAACGGGTATTTTGATCATTGAACTTAATATATAAATTTTTTGAAAATCCTCTCTGAAAGAATCAAGCTGGACACCGCTTCCGGCAATATTTTGAGCTGAAAAACCTAAACCTGCAGATACTTTTGTTATATCCAAAAAATCAATATCATCAATAAATTTTGAAAATGAAAAATCAAAAGCAGTTCCGCCGTCTTTTTTTTCATATAAATCCATCATTATATATTTTAAATTTAAACCTGCCGAAATACTCAAAGGTTTGAAAAAATATGATGCCGAAATAAGATATGCCCATTGGTTTGTTCTTACAGTTTTGGCCGTATCAAATGCATCTCTTCTTATTTCGACGTCTCCGCTTGCAAGATTAACGGCAGACAATCCCAAATTTACATTTTTTGCTACATTCATCCCGAATGCGGCTGAATTATAAGACGTTCCGTCAAATAAATTATATCTCCCCAATACGACCGCATTATAATCAAAATAAGACAAAAGGGATGCATTATAAAATGCTATGGACGGATCATTGATATTATTTAAAATCGTTTCGCCTTGGGCAAAAGCAGCTACGGAAGGACCGTGCGAAAGAAAATTCTTCCTTTTACCCTGAGCATCCGCATTAATGCTCAAGACAAAAAATAAAATTAAAACAAAAGTTATTTTATTATAAGAAGCCTGCATTTTTCAGTTTTTGTCTGTCCAGAATATTTTTTCCTCAAAATACAAAGATAAGTCCCGTTATACAAAACTCTGCCGTTGTCATCCCTGCCGTCATAAACAATCTCATTGCTGCCCTGCAGAAGACCGCTCTGGGATATTGTCCTTATCCTGTCTCCGTATTCAGAATATATATCAATCTGAGCGCTGCCGTTTTCAGGCATTTCAAAAAATATTCTTGTATTTTCCCCTTTCTGCGGATTAAAAGGATTCGGAGCATTATAAACTCTGCTTATTGTTCCGAGCGTAATAAACGAAAAAATCGCCGGAGCCAGCAACTCCACTCCGTACTGGTTGGAAACTTTAACTTTCCAGTAATATCTTGTTCTTGAATGCAATGCAGGTATAACATAATTATTGCTTATATTTAAGTTTGTTTCCGTCATATTTGCTGCATCTGTGCCTATGCAAAAAACATAAGAAAGAGTATCAGACGGCACTCCTTTTGATACCGACCAGGAAAATGATAGGCCTGTATTAGGATTTGCATTATCGTTCTGAGTATTAATATTTATATTTATAAAAGAATGAGGCCTTTCAGTAACTACAAAAGTCTGCAACGAAGTTTTATAAATGCCGGGATAATTATCATTTGTCGCTTCGCAGTAATATTCATATTCTCCGTATTCGGGCTCCAGAACGGAACTGAAAACTCCCGATGAAATCGAATTCATCGTGACTTCCGAAAAAGTTCCGCTGCTGTTTTTAAGCCTGTAATAAAATTTAGGAAATCCGTCTTTTATTGCATTTGAATATGCATCAATATACTCTATTCTTATTACGACTTGTGATTCGCTCTTTATTATTATTTTATTGTTATTGTCGTTTAAAAGCAGCTGCGCTTTCGTTGAAGGAATATAATTGAATAACTCAAAATACGAAGATGATAAATCTAATTCAATTTCATCCGATCCCGAATCGGGATAAACAATATGTTCAGATGAAACATAACTTATATTTGAATCAAGATTAAACCATGCATTTTGGAGAGAAAAAGAACCCGGATTGATATTCTGATATAAATTATATGAACCCGACGAATCCGCGGTCGTTACGGCTGAAGCGTTTACGGTGCAAAACAACACGAAGACATTAAATAAAAATTTTATGTGTTTTTTCATTAAAATTTCACATTTTAAAGTATGCACAAAAGAATCACGATATCGGGGCGACTGGACTTGAACCAGCGGCCTCTCCCACCCCAAGGGAGTGCGCTAGCCAACTGCGCTACGCCCCGAATTTCACTCTTTTAAAATATCTAAAATTTCTTTAATATCTTCTCTAACCGTTTTTAATGAACTGTTGTCCTGCAAATCTTTAAACAACTTTAATTGGGGGTCTTTAAGCCTTCTGTCACCCTTCAAAACTTTCTTAGCACCGGATATTGTGAGTTTTTTATTATACAATAAATCTTTTATCTCGTAAATAAGATCAATATCTCTCTGAGAGTATTTCCTTAAACCGGAAAATCTTTCCGGCTTTAGAAGTTTTTCTTTTTCCCAGTAACGAAGAGTATGTTCTTTAATCTGGACTCTTTCAGACACTTCTCTTATTGATAAATATTTTTTAATATCCATCGCCGTTATATTTTAGCACAATTTAAAAATTTAACAAACAGAAAATTATTTTTGCCTTGCCGAAAGTGCCGATATCGTTTTTACTCTCAGCCTTTTTCTGTGAATGCCGAAATTGTCGGCTGTTTCTTTAAAGGCTTTCATAAAAACATTTTTGATTTTGCGGTTTACCGCACAATAAAATTTATTTTTTTTTGCAAATTCGTATATATCCGTCCCCGGATATATACGAAAAAGCGCAGAGTTAACGCAATAAGGATCTATCCTTTTTATAATATCAACTGTTTCTTTCACTTCTTCTTTTGTTTCCGTTGGAATTGCAAACATAACGCATATAATTAAACTTAATCCTGCATTTTTAATAACATCGCAAAACTCTATAAAATCGTCATTTGAATAATCGGGTCTGTTGAGTATTTCGGATCTTATTCTTTCGGAACCGGACTCCAGCCCTATATTAACGCATGTTACATTGGCCCGTTTTAATTTCTTTATAAAATTGCGAACATCTTTCTTAACGCTGTTATTAAAAGAAATATTGATTCTGAAACTCAGTTTATCTTTAATTGAATTATTATATTTCTCAAGAGTTTCAAGTAATTTGTAGGTAAACCTCAGATTAGTGGTAAGAGTTTCGGATTCAAGAATTATATTTTGGGTATCCGGATAATTTTTTATTATAAGTTTTATTTCTTTTAAAATATCATTTATATCTCTGTAAGAAACATACGGTCCCGTATTTTTGCTTTTAAAAACATGATTTACGCAAAAACTGCATCTGTGAACACAGCCTCTGCTTACAAGAACGCTGTGAACGCTCGAATCGTCAACATACGGTTCCCATACGTTTCTGTCTATTACAGGAAATTCTGCAAAATCGCAAAACGCCGCGACATGATTTTTTAATATCTTATTTTTTTCTTTAATATAAAAACCGTCCAGATCCGAAGCTTTTCTGCGGCCTGCCAGATAATCTGCGTATAAACTGACGGTTTTAAATCCTTCTCCTACGCACACAGCATCATATTTTTTGCTTTTAATCAAATTGTCGGCAAATAATGTCGCATGTGCTCCGCCTATAAGTATTTTTACGGAAGGATTATGTTTTTTTATAAATCCCGCCATTTTACCGGCTAAAACGGAACATTGTGAAACGCACGTTAAAAATACGGCATCGTATACGCACTTTGAAAATATTTTTTTTATATTTTGTTCTATTGCCGCCTCATCCGTCAAAACAGCTAAATCAATTTCATATCCTGATTCTTTTATACATGTTATTATTGATGCAAAACCTATCGGAATACAGCTGAAATTAGGCAAAACTTTACCGGATGAAGTTCTAAAAATTTTATCGCCGTATGGATATATTGCCAATATTTTCATAATTATCCGTCAGAAAATTTCTTTGGATTGTTTAAATTTTATTTTTTTCTTTGGCGGTATCATGACAGTGTCACCGGTTTTGGGATTGCGCCCTTTTTTTGTTTCCGTAACTTTTACGTTGAAACTCCCGAATCCGGTTATAACAACTTTCTGCCCGTCCTTTAAAGAAGCAAGCATTAATTCAAAAATTTTATTTACTGCTTCGGCTGCATGTTTTTTGGACGGCATTATACGCGAAAGACTGTCTATTAAATCATTTTTCGTCATTTTTTTCCCTAAAATTTAAATTTTTAAATTTCGGCTTTAGGAGCTCTCGTCATTAAGTCTATAACTGCCTGTTTAGCCGGTTTATTATTAAACAATACGGAGTAAACTTCGTTTATAATCGGAAGTTCAATATTATATTTTTTGCCAAGCTCATAAGCGCTTATGGCTGTTTTTACGCCTTCGGCGACCATTTTAAGCTCGGATTCTGCTTCGTTCAATGTTTTACCCTTGGCAAGCATTTCACCCAAACTTCTGTTTCTGGAATGTTTTGAAAAACAAGTTACCATCAGATCTCCTGCTCCGGATAATCCGTAAAATGTATCTTTCTCTCCTCCAAGCAAAACTCCAAGGCCCACAAGCTCTTTCAATCCTCTTGAAACTATGGCTGCCTTCGTATTATCTCCGAAAGAAAGTCCGTCTATAATCCCGCCGGCTATTGCAAAAACATTTTTCAAAGAAGCCCCGAGCTCAACTCCTGTTATATCGCTCTGGGTGTATACTCTTAAATATTCATTCATAAATAAATCTCTGCATAAAATTGCATTTTTTTCATTCCTTGAAGCGGAAACGACAACCGTCGGCATTCTTTTTGAAACTTCTTCGGCATGGCTTGGCCCGGAAAAAGCAACAACTTTGTTTTTTTGTTCCGGAAAGATTTCCTCAATAATTTCTGAAACTCTCAAGAGAGAATTATTTTCAATACCTTTTGTGGCGCTTATTATAAGTTTGTTTGCCATATTTATGCCAAGATTTTTTACCGCGGCAAGCGTTGTTCTTATAAAATGGGAAGGGACAACTATTAAAACTGCATCTGCTTGGGAAACAGCCCCCAAATCATTTGTTACATTAACACTGTCTGGAAGCTTTGCTCCGCCTATAAAAGGTATGGTTCTTTCTTTTTTTAATTTTTCGGCAATTTCTTTATTGTATTCCCAAATTGAAACTTCATGTCCGTTTTCAGCCAATACGCATGTAAGAGTTGCCCCCCATGAACCTGCGCCTAAAACTATTATTTTCATATATGATTACCTCTTCAAAATAATTTTATTTTCCGTACCGTTCAATATTCTTTTTATGTTGCTTAAATGTCTTATTATAACTATCAGCGCTATAATTGCCGCAAAAAAAACTATTGTGTCGGGATAGTTAAATATTTTTAAAATAACCGGTAATGAACATGCGGCAAATATTGACGATAGGGCAACATATTTTGAAATAACAAGAATAACTGCAAAAATTAAAAAACATAACAAAGTAACAAACGGCGCAAAAGCAATAAAAACTCCGCATCCGGTGGCAACGCCTTTCCCGCCTTTAAATTTTAAAAAAACGGTGTATACATGCCCTATAACCGTAACAAGCGCGACCGCCAAAATAAAATATATTGAACCGTTAACGTGTGATGCCAAATAAACGGGAATAAAACCTTTTAAAGCGTCCAGAATAAATGTCAAAACGCCGAGCGGCTTGCTTACCGATCTGAAAACATTTGTTGCACCTGGATTTCCCGAACCTGTTTTTCTTATATCAACATTTCTGAAATACTTAGATATGATGTAAGCAAAAGGAACTGCTCCGCATAAATAAGCGGCAATCAAATATATGACTATTTTCATTTATTATCCTTGTCAAATTTATTGTATTGTCTGAATTTCAAAACTATAGGGGTGCCTTGGAAAGAAAATCTCTCTCTAAGGAAATTTTCAATGTATCTCCTGTATGAAAAATGTACAAGTTCAAGATTGTTTACTGAGAATCTGAAAGTTGGAGGTTTTGTAATAAGCTGTTCGGATTCTTTTATTTTCAAAAGTTTTCCTTTACGCTGTAAAGGTTTATTGGCAACCGCCGTTCTTATGGCATCGTTAAGTTCCTGCTGCGTTAAAAGTTTTGAATACTGCTGGTAAACAAGAGGTGCCAATCTGAAAATTCTGTCAATTCTCTGTCCGGTTTTTGCAGACATAAACACAATATCGGACCAATGTAAAAATTTTAATTTTTGTTCAAGCTGTGTCTGGAAAAGCTTTACCTGATCTTCCTTGTCTTCTATCAAATCCCATTTATTGACGGCTAATATGCACGGTTTCTTTTTTTCTATTATAAGGCCGGCAACTTTTGCTTCAGTCTCACCTATTCCCTGAGATGCGTCCGCTACAAGAACAGCCAAATCCGCTTCATCAAGAGCATAATTTGTGCTAAGTGAAGATAAATACTCCATATCGTCTTTTGTTTTATTTCCTCTGTGAAGTCCGGCCGTATCTATAAGCATATAATCAGTATCGTTATAAGTCGCATGCACTGACAGAGAATCTCTCGTTGTGCCGGGCATATTATGGACTATGCACCTTTCTTCTTTAACGATAGCGTTGACAAGCGAAGATTTGCCGACATTTGGCTTTCCAACAAAAATAATCTTTAATATCTGGTCATTTTTCTTATCATCGGCGTCGTCTTCTATTCTGTCACAAATCATTTCAAGAAGTTCGGTCATATTTCTTCCGTGAGTCGCCGAAACCGGCAGCATACTGTCAAATCCCAAACTGTAAAAATCATACAATTTTATTTCTTCCGCAAAAGTATCTATTTTATTAACCACAACTATAACTTCTTTTTTGCTTGTTCTCAAAGTTTTCGCAATTGAAGGTTCAAAGGGATGTACCCCCTCTTTGCCGTCTACTACGAAAAGAACTATATCGCAGCCCTGGATTGCCGCATCAAGCTGGCTTGCCATTGCTTTTGAAAATTCACTGACATTTGTGCTCCAGCCGGCGGTATCGGTCACTATGAAACTTTTGTCTTTCCAGTTAACCACAAAATCATTTCTGTCTCTCGTTGTGCCGGGCATACTGTGAATAATTGCTTTCTTTTTACCGACAAATCTGTTAAACAACGTTGATTTGCCGACGTTAGGCCTGCCGACAATAGCTATTTTCTTATGCATTTTTTACATATACTCCAAATTAAATTTACGTATTACGGATTTTATAATATTTTATGATAAATTTAAAATCCGCCGACGAAAGACAAAGTCACCGCAGCAGCTTTTGAACCGGACTGCATTGAACTGTATACATCTCCGGTCAATAAATAATCGGCAATAAAAGCTCCCTGATAACTGTCTCCGCATCCCGTCGTATCCACTACTTTTTC
>CAYTCB010000002.1:24429-31191 GCA_964436195.1 uncultured Elusimicrobiaceae bacterium | reverse complement strand
TGAAATATCTGTCGCCGTTTTTATCTATATTTATAACATGATGCGCGGTTGCGCCTTTTACCGTGTATAAACGGCTTAAATCTATGTTAAAATTTGAAGCCGCCTGTCTTACGGAAAGTCCGTAACTGTCGTCTCCGATATTTCCCATAACATAAACTTCAGCCTTTCCCGTTTTTGAACAGGCAACAGCAAGATTTAAGGCATTGCCGCCTGCTGCCACCGAGTTTTTCTCAGGAAAAACGTCTACACAACAGCACGTCATAGCAAGAACTTTCATTATTCCTCTGTGTCTGAAAACTCATTTTTTTCAATTTTACCGTTTTTTTCGGTAAGTATTTCAACTTTTTTCTTTGCCTCGTTAAGTTTTGCGGAACACTCTCTTACAAGAGATATTCCCTCCTCAAAAAGTTTCATAGCCTTATCGATGTCAAGCTCGGAATTTTCCATATCATTTACAATTTGTTCAAGTCTTTTAATAGACGATTCAAAGCTGTTTTTCTTCATAAATAACCTCTGTTATTTTTGCTCTTGCCTTTCCGTCGGCAAATTTTATTCCTATATTGTCGTCATTTTTTATGCGCTCAACGCTTTTTAATATGCCTTTTGAATCTGAGCAGACGGCATAGCCTTTGCTCAAAATATTTAAAGGAGACAGCAAATTCAGTTTCTGCGCATTAAGATCAAGTTTAGTTTGTTTTGATAAAAGAACTTCTTTCAGACGGCGCAAAATTTTTTCGCCGCATTCGTCCACATGCTGTATTTTATCTTCATATATCAAATGAGGTTTTAAGAGAGCTCTTGATGTTTTAAATCTATCCAGTTTCTCTGTGCACATTGACAATATATTTTTTATATCCGAATTCATCCTTTCAAGGAATAAACTCAACTTATCTTCCGTATAATTTCTGTTTCTTACTATCATCTCGGCAGCCACGGAAGGAGTTGCCGCTCTGATATCAGCCGCAAAGTCGGCTATCGTGTAATCAATTTCATGTCCCACGCACGATATAACCGGAATATCGGAATTATATATTGCTCTTGCGACAGTTTCTTCGTTGAAAGCCCACAAATCTTCAAGCGAGCCTCCCCCTCTTCCGACAAGCATAACATCAATATCGCCGTGATTTTTATTTAAATATTCTATTGCGCCTGCAATTTCATACTTAGCCTGTTCACCCTGAACTCTTACTGGATAAATTAAAACTTCAAGACACGATTTAACATTTTTAAGAACTTTTAAAATATCATGCAGAGCGGCGCCGTCTTTTGATGTTACGACTGCTATTTTTTTTATAAAAAAAGGAAGCGGCCTTTTTCTTGCTTCATCAAAAAGCCCTTCGCTTTGCAGTTTATTTTTTAAATTCTCAAAAGTTTCCTGTAAACGTCCGCGGCCTGATTCTTCCATCGAAAAAACTTGAATCTGATATGACCCTTTTTGAACATAAGCCGTAATTTTTCCGTAAACGACAACCTGTACTCCGTCCTGAGGGATAAATTTTATATTTTTCCCGAATCCCGCAAATAAAACGGCAGATATCTGCGAATTTTCATCTTTAAGATTAAAATACGAATGACCTGAAGAATAAGTTTTAAATCCCGAAATTTCACCAGTAATCCATACAGCCGGATAAGAATCTTCTAAAACCGATTTTATTTCACTGTTTATCCGGCTTACGGTATACACAATTTTATCTTCAAGATTCATCGCAATCCTCTGACGGCATACGATTTGCCGTGAACGCAAATATTAAATTCTGCGTTTATTTCGCAACATCCTGAGCTCTGACTTCCCTTATAACCGTAACTTTAATCTGACCGGGATAATCCATTTCTTGTTCTATTTTTTTTGCAATATCATGAGCTACAACCTGCGCCTGCTTGTCATCTATATTTTCAGGTTCTACCAAAACTCTTATTTCTCTTCCGGCCTGTATTGCATAGGCAGAAGAAACTCCTTTGAATTCTTTTGCGACTGTTTCAAGCTTTTCAAGTCTCTTAAGATAATTTTCAATAGTTTCTCTTCTTGCTCCTGGTCTTGCGGCAGATATTGCATCCGCAGCGGCTATAACAAACGCCTCGGCGCTCTTTGGTTCGTCAAATCCTTCATGATGCGACAAAATAGCATTTATCATTTTAGGAGATTCATTGAATTTCTTTGCGAGTTCGGCCGATATCTGATGATGAGTTCCTTCAACTTCGTGATCAACAGCCTTTCCTATATCATGCATAAGAGCGGCTTTTTTACAAAATGCGATATCAAGTCCGAGTTCTCCGGCAATTGCGCCTGCAAGCCATGTAACTTCAAGAGTATGCTGCAGCTGATTTTGCCCGTAAGATGTTCTGAATTTGAGTCTTCCCAAAAGCTTTATTATCTCAGGATGCAGATTTGGAACTCCGGAATCTATAGCTGCCTGCTCACCTATTTCTTTTATCTGATCTTCAACTTCCTTCTGCGTTTTCTGGACAACTTCTTCTATTCTTGCCGGATGAATTCTGCCGTCGGCAATCAACTTTTCAAGCGATTTTTTAGCGACATATCTTCTTACTCCGTCAAAAGCTGAAATTGTGATAGCTTCCGGGGTATCGTCTATAATCAGATCAACTCCTGTAGCCTGTTCGAATGTTCTTATGTTTCTGCCTTCTCTTCCTATAATTCTTCCTTTTATTTCGTCGTTGGGAATCTGAACGGTGGAAGTCGTAGTGTCAACAGTGTGGTCAGCCGCGACTTTTTGTATTGCAAGAGAAATTATATCTTTTGCTTTTTTATTTGCATTTTCTCTTGTTTCCTGTTCCAGTCTCTGGGCAAGAACAACCGCGTCTTTTTTCGCTTCTTCAAGCATCTCTTTCATAAGAGACTGTTTTGCTTCCTCTCTCGTTATTCCGGAAATTCTTTCAAGAACGGCTTTTTGTTCGTTCTTTATGTTTTCCACTTCTGTTATTTTTTCATCAATAGTTTTTTCTTTCAACTGAAGATTTTTTTCTTTCTGTTGAAAATCTCTGTCTCTCTTATCAAGTCCGTCCATTCTTTTATCAAGAGATTCTTCTCTCTGCAACAGTCTTTTTTCTGAGTTTTGAACTTCAACTTTCTTTTCTTTAAGTTCTTTGTCAAACTCTCTTCTTTCTTTATCTATGGCTTCTTTAGCCTCTATAAGCATCTGTTTCGTTTTTGCATCTGCAAGAATTTTGGCTTCGTTTATTATTCTGTCGGAAGTCTGTTCTACAGAATTTGAATCCAATCTCGCATATACGTATCTTACTATAAACCCCAAAACAAAACACAAACAACCCACGCCGATAAACATTAAAATATTTTCTACAATAAACATACTCCAATCTCCTTTTGCAATATCAATTTGTTGTAAGTTCTATACATCTCTTTTCCGTCACAATTTTCCCGACCGGCAAATCATATTCGCCTGTAGGCAGTTTATCCGTTAATTGTATTTCATAGGCAAGCCCTATTCTTTTTGAAATATCAAAACCTACAAGCCATTTGTCATAATACCCTTTTCCGTATCCTATCCTGTATCCCTTGCTGTCAAAAACTATTCCAGGCACAAAAACCAAATCAATGTCATTTTTGTTTACAATTTCATCCTGGTTAAACTCAGGCTGCCTTATACCGTAAACGCTTTCGTAACAATCCTCAAGTTTTGATATTCTGATAGCCTGCATAACGCCGTCTCCGGGATTTTTTATGATTGGAACTGCAACCTCTTTATCATCAGCAAGAACTTCATTTATCATCATATCTGTAATCACTTCAGATCCGTACGAAAGATAAAACATAACCATTTTCGCATTTCTGTATTCTTCCATTTTTTTTATGTGCGAAAAAATTATACTGCTGTAAGCAAATCTTATAGCCGGCTCAAGCCTGTCTCTGATGCTAAGATAACCGTAACGCAACTTACTTTTTTCTGATCTTGTTAAGTCGTTCACTTATTTTTACCTCATATCCCTGATTTGTAGGCACATAAAACTTTACAGGGTCATCAAAATATTTTTGTTCAACGTAATGATCTTCAAAATCATGAGGATATTTATAATCCTTCCCGTGCCCGAATTGTTCGCCGTCTCCGGAAGAATCTTTTAAATGGTCCGGAACTTCTCTGTTTTTGCCGTTTTTTACTTCATCTATAGCCCTGTCAACCGCAAGATAAGAAGCGTTTGATTTTGGCGCGGCTGCGACATAAACGGCAGCTTGTGCAAGAATAATTCTTGCTTCAGGCATTCCTATAAATTCAACCGCCTGCATTGCAGAAACTGCAAGAGTTAAAGCTCTTGGATCGGCATTGCCGACATCCTCGGAGGCACATATCATAATTCTTCTTGCTATAAATCTCGGATCTTCACCCGCAACAAGCATCTTTGACATCCAATAAACAGCAGCATCAGGGTCAGAGCCTCTCATTGACTTTATAAAAGCAGAAATATGATCATAATGCTGGTCGCCTTTTCTGTCATAAACAATACTTTTTTTCTGTATTGATTCCTCTGCCACTTTTAAATCAAAAAGACGTACGCCTGAAGTATCAGGCAGCGTAGATAAAACTCCTATTTCAACGGCATTTAGAAATCTTCTTGCGTCTCCGTTTGCATTTTTTACCAAGTGCTGTTTGGCATCATCGGAAAATTTTATATTCAGATTGCCAAAGCCTCTTTCTTTATCGGAAACAACGCAATCTAAAATTTTTAAAAGATCTTTGTCGGCCAGTTTTTGAAACTCAAAAACAGTTGTTCTTGAGAGTATGGCCGAATTAATATAAAAAAACGGATTTTCAGTTGTTATTCCTATAAGAGTAATTATTCCGTTTTCTATATCCGGCAGCAGCGCATCCTGCTGCGTTCTGTTAAAATGATGGATTTCATCCAGCATTAAAATAGTTTTTTTGCCGTACATAGCCAGCCTGTTTTTGGCCTGGTCTAATATTGTTCTTATATCGCTTATCCCTATCAAAACGGCATTCGCTTTTTCAAAATAGGAACTGGTCTTGGAAGCTATTATGCTGGCAAGAGCTGTCTTGCCGCTTCCGGACGGCCCGTAAAAAATTACCGAACCGATGCTGTCAGCCTCTATTGCTCTCCTCAAAAGCTTCCCGTCTCCTACTATATTGGCCTGCCCCATATAATCTTCAAGAGTTTTTGGAGCCATTCTTGAAGCCAGCGGGCTGTGTCTGCCTGAAGAATCCGAACTGCTTTTAAAAAAATCTTTCTGGTTCATACAAAAAACAACCCCACATTTGCCGTGTCTGTTAAGTATTTAAAGCCCTTTTTTATAAGTGAGAAACAGGGTTTATGTAAATGATTACATAACTCGCCTGCAATTCTCCTAAAGAACTTCATAGGAATAAATACATTAACAAAGAATCACCAACAATGTAGGGTAAAATATATTACTCAGGAACCTGAAGAGCATCATCAACTACTTTGATAAGCTCTTTTATCTTTTTAGTATTTGTATCTAAAAGTCCTGCTTCATTCCCTTTAATTGTCAACAATTCTTTTGCTATCTCAAAAGTTGTCAAAGCCCTAAGTACTCTTGTGTCAATTATATCTTTATACTTATCGTTGTTTTTAATTTCTTCGTATTTTTCATTAACAAATTTCATAATCTGGGCAGGAGAATCAATAAACAATTCGTCAGAACCGTCGCTCGAAACTCCAAGCATCGAGGCATCTACACCCATGATTTTGTTTTCGGAAATATCCATTACACTATTCGCCTTTGGAAATCTTTTTTAAAACAGCCTCAAGTTTTTTTACAGCTCGTTTCTGCTTATCCTTCAATATTTCATTTTCAACGATACGTTCTTTATAATTGGCTTCTTCTTTTTTCAAATACCCGATATCGGCTTTAAGTCTTTCATTATCTTCCAGCAATTTCTTATAAGCCTTCGACAATTTGCCAAGTTTTATTGATAGAATTCTCAACTCTTCTTCCACTGTATTATAATATAAAAAGAGATTTTTATTGTCAAGACGCTTTTATTGATTTTGTTTGCAAAATTATTGTATTTTTGAAAATCTTTCAATAAAAAATTCGGCATTTAAAGATGTGTTGCCGGAAAGATAAAACCTATACGCCTGTCTGTATTTAAATAAAACTACTAGACATGCGAAAAATCTTGAAAAAACAACCGGTATTTTATTAAAATCTTTAAAACCGCCTGAAAGAAAGTATTCTATAACCTGAGGAAGACCGTATCCAACGATGCAATTTTTAAAAAGTTCGCAAAAAACTTGAAATATTCCGGTTTTATATATGGCAGGCTTTGAAGAAAAACATCTTACACCGCATATAAAAACAATACGATTACGTTCTTTTTCTATTCTGTCCTTAAAAAAAGAGTAGCTTATAAGTTTTTTGCCGCCGAATTGTCTTCTGTTAAAAACCGATATATATTCTTCCGGGATATCGGAAGTATCGGAATCCGAACAAATCCCCATTCTTATCGGGAAAGGCAAAATATTTCCTTTCATATCGATCAAAGGAGTGTCATCAGATAACAGTTTTATCTTTTTATTTTTAAACAAATTATAAAGCAGAGTACTTTTGCCTCCGCCCTGAGGCAGCATACACACATAAGTTGTTCCTTCAAAAGAAAACGAACAGGCATGTACTCTGTGCAGTCCTTTTCTGTCAAGCATCTCTCCTGCTCTTGAATGGATGAACAAATAAACAATCTCATAAAGCAAATCAGAATTCAGAGAAAAAAATTCGGCAGAATTTTTTTTCTTGTCAAATATCACAAGAGCCTT
>CAYTCB010000002.1:0-24329 GCA_964436195.1 uncultured Elusimicrobiaceae bacterium | reverse complement strand
TTCCATAAAGCTCCGTTAAACAAACCAAAAATAAACCCGGCTCCGTATGACATATGCGCTGAAATTGAAATCAAAAACATCATTGGAATATCAGACAATCTGAGTTTATTGTTATAAAAAGCATTGGCTATATTGTTAATTGTCAGCAGCAAATATATAAATAAAAAAATAAATTTCGTTTTAAAAAAAATACTCCATACTATATACAAAACAAAAACTGCCGGAAACATGTAAACAAAATGGATGCTTGACGGCATAAAAAAAGGCATCAGTGCTCTTCCTTTTCCGGAGTTAAAAACCTGAACCAAGAACTGATCCAACGAACTTCTCCTGTGATGATAAACAATCAAATCGGGAGTATATAAAAACTTTACGCCGCATTTTTTCATTTGTTCAAGCAAAAGATTTTCTTCGTTATAATGAAGTTTTTTTTCAAATTTCAGATTATATCTTTGAAAAAAACTTTTTCTTACTGCCAGATTGCATAATATCAATTCAGTATCGTCAGTGAGTCTGTCTTTGCCGAAAGCCGCATAACGCCTGCTCATTTTCCATGACAAAAAATAAGTTGAGAGCATTATTCCGCTTAGTTTCTCAAATTTTGATGAATTTTCAGGAGTCAGATTAGGTCCTCCTATCACTCCTGCAACGGGGTATTTATTAAATTTTTCACGCAAAATTTTAATATTGTCGGCAGTAAAAAAAGCATCATCGTCAAGAAAATATATAACATCGGCATTTATTTTTTCAATACATACATTTCTTGCAGATGATTTATCGATTTTATCATTGAGCGTTTCAAAAATAAGCTTCGGATAAGAATCTTTTTTTTGTTTTAAAAAATTTTCGATTATTCCGTCGGCTCCGTTAAGAAGAACAAACACATCCGCATCAAATTTTTGCGCACATGAAATAGTTTCTTTCAAATATTCATATTTTTTGTTTGATGAAATGATTGCTATTGTTATTTTAGTCATTTTTTATATTTCTGCGCTATATACAAACGTTTGCCGTAAAATATACCGTCCTGCAGCATATATCCGTTTGTGCATGTAAGCCAGCAGTGGCATTTTCTTGAATTAAAAAACTCTCTGGCTTCTTTTGCCTGATTGGATTGCCACAAATCGTCAAAAGAATCTTTTTTAAGATCGCCTGCATAAATATTTTTGTGAACCGGACAAAAATAAACTTCTCCGTAAGGGTTTACCATGGCATACTTCTCGCCGCAAGGGCAATTCGGGAAAAATCTGGCCGGATTTTTTATGTATTTGATGATATAATAAAGAGAAAGAAATCTGGAAGTCAGACCTTCGTTCTGCAAAAATATATTTTCATCAAATTCGGATATATTGCATTCTTTAGCCATTTTGCATGTTATGATATCTATCTGTTTTTCTATCTTTTCAACGATATCATTGCCCCATACAAACTGCTTTGTTTCTTTTTTTTGAACAAACATTTGAAAAGAAACATGATATCCTCTGTCCGCACACCAATCATAAACATCAACCATTTTATCGCAGTTGTCGGGCATAAGCGTATAATTCAAACTAAAATAAACCTCGGGAAATTCTTTTTTTATTTTTTCAAGATTAGAAGACAGATTATCAAATGCTCCGCTGCGGCCCCTTATTTTGTCATGATCTTGGCCGATTGCATCTATTGAAGTTCCTATCGATATTTTATAAAGCCCGGTTTCTTTTTTTATTGCGTTGAGTTTGTCAAAAACAAGACTGCCGTCGTATAAATTTGAAAGTATCAATATTTCAGTCTCAGGATACTGTGTTCTTAAAAATTTTACTATATCCGCAATATCGTATCTTAAAAGAGGTTCCCCTCCGCTTACAACAATAAATCTTATGTTTTTTAAAAAATCGGACTGCGAAACAATTTTTTTTATTTCATCAAACGTCATTTCTTTTTTATCTTTATCTTTAAGAGCGTTCAGATTGCACATTATGCATTCTGTGTTACAATTATACGTAAGTTCAAAATGAAGCTCTTCGGGCGCTATGCACGATATATCTCTTTTGGGAACTGTTTTTTCTATGAATTCTCCGAATTTGTAAATAAAATTTTTAAGTTCTTTCAATCGGCTTCTCCAAAAATCGTTTTTAATTGGTTCTCATATTTTATTTTTGATTCGTTATCGTTGAGCTTTACCGATGTTTCAACCAATTTTTTGAAAATTTCCTTTGATTTAAATTCAACGTCAGCCGATTTCTGATAACATTCTCTGGCCATTGCAAAGTTTTTATCATAATAATAATATTCTCCGAGCAAAAACCATTTGTCCGGTTTTACAGCGCTTATGCCTGATGTTTCAGGATATCGAAGTTCAATTGCAAGACGGCAAAGTCTTTCGTATCTTTCAAATCTTTTTGCATAATCGTTATCTTTTGATTTCCAATATAAATGATGCAAAGCGTCGGTTATGCCGAATTTTTCAGGATTATTTTTGACAAATGTGCATTTTTCAAGAGTAAAAAACGATTGGCTTGCAAGAATAGAATTTACATAAGGTCTCGCCATTTTTAAAAAATCAAGCGTTTGCTCAAAATCTTCTTCAGTTTCAACCGGAAATCCGCACATAATGTTTATTTGAAATGATATACCCGCATCTCTTGTATTTTTAAAAAGAGCCAGAGCATTTTTTATGTCAAAATTTTTATTCATGGCATTTAATACTTTTTGAGAGCCTGATTCAATCCCGTATCCTACCCATCCGCATCCGGCTTTTTTCATTTTTTTTAGCAGTTCAAGAGACATATCGTTTCTCACTGCAGCCTGACCGGCCCATGAAATTTTTATTCCGTTATCTATGATTAAATCGCAGAATTCATCCAAAACTTTTAAATTGCCGTTAAGCAAAAGACCGTTAAAATAGAAATAATTTATCTGTGGAAAATCTCTTGTATGTTTTACAATCTGCTCGTATAATTTATTGGCGCTCATTGTTCTGTATTTAGGCCAAAACAGCCTCTCGTAGCAAAAATGACAGGAATTTACACAGCCTCTTGAATCAAGAATATCAAGCCTGTGCGGCTGTGAATACCTGTTATTTAAAATATCTTCTTTGAAATCTGAATAATCTGGAATCGGCACATCATCAAGCTCTTTTATAAAATCAGAAGCCCCACCGTCGGCAACGCTGCCGTTTGATTTGAATAAAAATCCACGGCACTTTGGAAGATTTTCAATATCAAATCCTTTTTGTAATTTTTCTAAAAGTTCTTTTAAAGGTATATCGGCTTCTCCGTAACATACGTAATCAATAAAAGACTGTTCGGCAAAATCATATGCCATTTGCGTTTTTGCTGCTTTATGCCCTAAAAACACAACGACCGCGTTCTTATTGATTTGCTTAATTCTGCGCGCAACCGCATAACTTATATTTACCGACGGAGTATGAGTGTCAAAAATAAAAATTTCTGATCCTGTTTCAACTATTTCTTGAATCAAAGAATCAGCCTTTGAAATTTCCAGTATCGTATCCGTAAATGTATTATTTTCCCATACCGAATAAAAATCTCTGTTATCCCAGTATTTTTTATTTTCATCGTCACATCTGTGGTAAAACAAATTGTTTAGGTCAAAACAAAATATTTGATGCCCGAAATTTCTCAGATATGATGAAAAATAGGCAAGTATGTAGGGAGGGCAGTAACGAACCCACCATGGAGCTTTAATAAGGGCTATTTTCAATTTTATCTTTCCTCGTCAACTATCCATTTGTATTCGTCGCACGGACAAACTTCGGCTTCGCAAGGCATAGGTTTATCAAACAATTTAAAATCTTTATCAAAAATATTACCGAATGGTTTATTGCTCAAAGGTCCGCATCTTGTAACTGTTCCGTCAGCCTTAATTGAAGCGTAAATCTGTCCTGCTCTGCAAAGTTTACCCTTTGTTTTTCTGCCTTCAAGATGATATTTCTGTCTGTCAATATCGCCCAGATAAGGTTTCATCATTTCTCTTTCTTCTTCTGTATAACTTTCAGGATATTTTTTGCCGTTATATTCTCCCCAAAAAGCGGCAAGCGCCATCATTATTCCGTGTTTTTTAAATTCATCGTCATAAAATTTTATTTTATCCATATTTGGAGGATAAGCCAAATAACAAACGCCGCCTTTAAAACCGTATTTATACAGATATAAAACTTTTCTTATAAACGGCTCAAGTTTGGTTTCAAGCGGATGAAAATTCATATCCAGTCTTACTCTCTCGGGATTTAATTTTCTTGCAAAAGTAAACATATCGCCCGAAAGCTGGCATGTCACTTTTATAGTATGCCACTTCGAAATTGCTTCAATAAGCTCTATAAAATTAGGATAAAGCATAGGTTCTCCGCCTGTTATCATCAAATGACATTCACCGTACATTTTATAAAGACGTTCCCACAATGCGATCATCTCGCTTAAAGGCGGATACTTGTTTAACTTATCCATATCTTCCCAGTTTTTATCAAACCAGCAGTAAGGACACCTGAAATTACATCTGTAATGCGAATCCCAAACAAAATTAATTTTTTCCATAATTTATATCTTCCTTAATTAAAATAGAACGTAAACAAAAGGGACTACCGCGCTGCTTTTTGCAAAAACAATCAAAAGCCCCAAAACAACAAAAACTAAAAACATGGGAATAAGCCACCATGCTTTTTTCTCCCAGAAAAAATCCCAAAAATCTTTTAAAAATTTTTTCATCAAATATCCTTTTTTATCCTTATAGATTCATTTTGTGCCTGTACATATCTTCCACTTCATTAACAGGCCCGAAAGCCATCTGCGTTCCATGGTCTATATAAAGCGCATTGGTACAGTATTTTTTGACATCGCCCAGACCGTGTGATATAAATAACACCGTATGGCCTTCCGCTAAAACTTTTTCAAAAGCATTAATACATTTTTTCTGAAAAGCAATATCACCTACGCTTAATACTTCATCAACAAGTATTATACCTTTTAAAGTTTGTATGACTGTAGCAAAAGCAAGCCTTGCTATCATACCTGATGAAAATTCACCGAGTTTTGCACCCATAAAATTCCCAAGCTCCGCAAACTCAACTATTGAATCCATTTTTTTATCTATCTCTTTTCTTGTGATGCCGTGCAGCGCTCCGTATAGATAAACATTTTCCAAAGCCGTAAATCTTAAATTAAAGCCCAGCCCAAGCTCAAACATACATGATATTTCTTCACTTACATTAAAAGTCCCGCCAGTCTGTTTCATAATGCCGGATAAAATTCTAAAAAGCGTAGTCTTACCTGCGCCGTTATGTCCTATCACAGCTATCATTTCCCCTTTTTTAACTGAAAATGATATATCTTTCAAGGCCCATAATTCTTTTGATGGAAGAGTTCCTGTCATCTTATATCTTAAAGATGTAAAAAGCGTCAGCCTTTCTCTGGTTCCGATTTTAAAACATTTGGATAATTTATCAGTTTTTATAACCGTAGTCATTGTATTTTTTCCACAAAATAACCTTCAAATTTTTTAAACAAAAAATAACCTGCTATAAACAAAACCGTAGACAATATAAACACATACAGAAGTCCCGGAAGCTGAGGCATTTTAGCGTCAAGCAATATTTCTCGCGAAGCCTGTATTATATGCGTCATAGGATTTATAAGTATCATGTTTTTCTTTGTTTCCGATAGCATATCAAGACTGTAGAATATAGGAGTAATAAAAAAACCCATTGACGTGATAAGAGACCATATTCTTGTCATATCAGTAAAATAAACGCCTATCAACGCAAGAATAAGAGACAATCCTATTATCAGATATAAAGTAAGAGCCAGCAACGGCAAAAGCAGAAAAACATAAAAAGTTAAATATCCCTTTATTATAAATACAAAAAAAACAAGTATGAAGAGTTCAAAAAAATGAGAGAACATAACCGCAAATACGGAAGCATAAACTATACATTCCTTCGGAAACGCGATGCTTTTTACAAAATTTGAATATCTCATAACTGATGTTATCGTAGCTGTCGTAGCGCTTGAAAAAAAGCCCCACTGAACCATACCTATCAGAAGATAGAGCGGATAATCCTTTATTGTTTGCATCCAGTCGGAAAATATAGTATACAGAATAAAAAAGAAAACAAGCGGATACAACAACGTCCAGCTAAAACCAAGCAGAGTCCCCTGATCTCTCATTCTAAAATCAGAAAACGCCAGTTCCCAAATCATTAATCTGTATTTTTTAAATTTATTCATAAGTAACAAGATTGTAATTATTTTCCAAGCCGTTATATGATACAAATTACATAAATCAAGTGCAATTTTATCAGATATATTTTATAATCCGCCATTGGCCATAAAAGAAATAATAATCGGAGCAAAAAGAAGTATAAATATTGTCGGAAACATAAGAAGAATCATAGGAATCAGCATTTTCACCGGCGCTTCCTGCGCTTTTTTCTCGGCCGCAGCGGCATTTTCAAGTTTAAGCTGTTCTGATAATTTATTGATTGATTCCGCCATGCCTATTCCGGACTCCAAAGCCGAATTAATTGTTCTTACAAAAAGATTGAGCTGCGCCATATCGTATTTCTCCGCCATTTCTGAAAGTGCCTGTTTCGTGTTTATGCCCATTGATATTTTCGAATTAACCGTTTTAATTTCATTTGCAAAGGCTCCTTCTGATATACCGGCAATTTTTAAAAGAGCGTTGTTAAAATCTATGCCGGCGCTGATCATAACCGCAAGAAGATCAGAAGCATTCGGGAGCTGTTTTATTACAGATGCTCTTTTTTTCTTATTCATTTCGATTATTTTTATATACGGAAGAAAGAAAAATAAAATGCCCGAGAAAAATATTACCATAATATCCGTCCCGGCGGCAATAAAAGCGAGCAAAACTCCCGCAAACGCGAAAAAGAACTGCAACATCAATAATCTTTTCCCGTTAAATTTTGAATAAGGCTCATCAAGAATTTTCAACATGTCATTTGTTTTTTTAACATAATCATCGACGTATTTTATTTTTATTTTAAAAAAATAAACCGAAAGAGCATCTGATATTTTAAAAATATTTTCCAGAAAAAAATAACCGCCGCCGCTTGATTTTACCGAATATGTTTTTTTTGCGATTTTCAAAGAGACTAAAATATTAAAAACATAGTAAATCGCTATAAAAACACTTACTGATAAAAATATCATTCCGATTACAAGATACATTAAATATCAATCTCCGTTATTTTTTTCATAAAAAATGAACCCAAAAGAAGCATAACAACAGCAACAAAAAATATAATATTTCCAAGAAATGTGGTAAAAAGGATCCCCATTATATCAGGCTCCATAATATATACAAAAAGAATTATGAAAAATGGCACTACGCTGACTATAAGTCCTGAAATTTTACCCTGTGCCGTCAAAGTTTCGACTTTTGAATATATTTCGATCTGTTTAACCACGGACCTTTCTATTTTTCCGAGCATATCTGAAAGCTTTGCTCCCGTTATATTTGAAATTCTTATCGAATCTATAAAAAGTTTATATTGCCCGCTTTCTATATTTTTTGAACTTTGATTTAAAGCATCATCAAGACTTAATCCAAACGAAACAGACTCGTGAATTTTTTTAAATTCAGCCGAAAGAGGCTCCTGAATCTGTTGTGAAACTTCGTATATTGTCTGATTTACGGATTGTCCGGCCATAATATTATTCTTAAATATTTTTATCATTTCCGTTATCTGTCCGTTTATTTTCTTGATTTTATCTTTTTTGCGTTTTTCATTGATAAGCCATTTAATGTAAAAAAATATCACTGCAGATAAAAGCGCAAATATAAAATTAAGAATAAAAAATACGGCCAAAAACAAAATAAACGCCAAAATAAATTGTTTCCGTTCCGGCTTAATATTTTTTAACGTATTTAAACCGCTAAAATTCATTTTCAAAAATAAAGCGTTTATTAAAAAATAAATCGAAGCGCCAATACATAAACAGAATAACACAAGTATAACCGGTCCTGTCATAAAAACACTTCCGTTATTTTTTTATATTTATCGTCTTGTGCATCGTAAACGAATACAGGAACAAATTCATACTGCTGCAAATTTTCTGAATTTGACTTTTTCAGCATACATATTTCTGATATTTTTCGCTTGCCGTCAGGAAATCTTTTTATCTGAACTATGACGTTAATTGCCGAAGCTATCATAGAAATTATGGATTTTTCCGGCAAATCAACTCCGGCCATAAGCGACATAACAACAAGTCTTGCAACTGCATCGCGGCACGAGTTAGAATGAACCGTTGTCATTGATCCGTCATGACCGGTATTCATTGCCTGAAGCATATCAAGAGCTTCCCCCGAACGGCATTCGCCTACTATTATTCTGTCAGGTCTCATTCTCAAAGCGTTAACAACAAGCTGCCTTATGGTAATTTCGGCTGTTCCTTCGATTGATTTTGCCCTTGTTTCAAGTCTTACGACATGTTCCTGCTGCAATTGAAGTTCGGCCGAATCTTCTATTGTTACAATTCTTTCATCATTGCCTATAAATGATGATACCACATTCAGAAGCGTTGTTTTTCCTGTTCCTGTCCCGCCCGATATCAAAATATTTTTCTTTAAAGAAACGGCCTTTTTTAAAAATTCCATCATTTCTTCGGTTGCGCTTCCGTAAGCTACTATATCTGCAGAAGATAATTTATGTTTTGAAAATTTTCTTATTGTAAGAACAGGCCCGTTTAAAGCGACCGGAGCAATTATGGCATTGACTCTTGAACCGTCTTTTAACCTTGCGTCCACTATGGGAGATGCATCGTCTATATGCCTTCCTACGCCTGACACAATTCTGTCTATTATAATTTTCAGTCTGTTTATATCGCGGAAAAAGATATCCGTCTGCTGAAGCTTACCTTTTTTCTCGATATAAATATTTTGCCCGCCGTTAACCATTATTTCCGTAATTTCGTTATCTGCAAGCATATCCTCAAGCATACCCAAACCGACCATATCGTCGCTGATTTCCTTTATGAGTTTATTTTTGGTTTTAAGCGCAGGACTGATATTATAAATTTGAAGAAGCTGTTCTGTCTTTTCTCTTATGATTGCCCTTAGTTTTATAGGATCGCTTTCATTCAAATATTCTTTCATCCTTTCAACTAAATCTTTATGAAGTTTTTCTTTTAAATTCTGATATTGCTGCGACTCTTCGCCAAAATCATTTTTTACAGCTGCCATGTTTACATTTTCTATTTTGGCGATAAGTCCGTACAAAGATTCCGTAAAAGAATCGGATTTGTCTTTAAATAAAAAATCCGGATTTGAAATTTCATAAATATTTTTTGAATTCAATTTAAATCTAACGGCATCTTTCGGCAAATCATCTTCATTTTTATTTACCAAAGAAAGATTCCAATCGCATGAAAAAGAAACAGGGATTACATGCAAACCATTGCCGTTCAGCGGCAACAGCCTCATATAAATATTTTTAAACTTTTCAAAAGAAACGGGATCATTTTCAAAAGGCAGCAAAACCGCATCTGACAATACAACATCTTTTTCTATTTCAAAAATACCGCCGCATACGGTAACAATAATATTTTCATATATAGACGAAACCCCTTTAATCAGACTTTCAAATTCTCCGTTTCTAAAAGCATCCAGCCCTTTTTCTCTGACACACAGCACTTCTTTTTTAGGATTTAAATACGTTCTTAACATAACGGTATTTATGTCCTTTATCACTTTCATCGTATCATCGACATATTTGATATTATCCTGGTAAACAGACCAAAACATATCATTGCCGGACGATCTTAAATCAACTACGGCGCAAGTTTGATTTAGTCTTTCAAAAACAGAAAAAAGAGCTCTGGCAATCAAATTAGTCGCTAAAGAACCGTCAGACTGAACAATTGTTATTATTTTTGATTTATTAATCATAAAAATTCACTGTTTTTTAAAAATAACCGCTTTAATATTTTATTTTGAATACCGGCTCAATATTTCATAAGCTTCTTTTTGGTTTCTCTGTATTTCTTTTAGTGTTTTTTGGTCTATATTATTCTGTTTCACAGTCGGTTTCAACGATGCTGCATCACCGAATATATCATTTATCCTTACAGAACTTTGTTCTTCGATCGTATTATCGGAAGCGGCTCTTAATACCGTTTTGATAACGCCTTTTTCCTGAGCTAAAAAAACAGCCTGCGCTTCTTTCATTGAAACTGCTATTGTTACGGGAATACTTCCGGCTGCAGCCTCGCGCTTTAAATCATTTAATCCGCCTATTATATTTTCGCCTACAGCCAGCACGAGAAGATTTTGAGCTATAATCCCCGAAGCCTCAACAACTGTCCTATCCTTTGATTCATAATCAATAACTGAAACAATATCAATTCTGCTGCCGGGCATTAAAATTCCGAAAACTTCATCCTTTGAAAATGTAATAGTTATTGCTTTTTTGCCGTCGGGTATTGTGTTTGCAATACCTCCGTCAGAATTTATAGGTAAAATTTTGCCGGAAGTTATCTGTTCCCCCTCTTCAAAAGAAACGATCGCCATGTATCCCGGCTTATCGTTTACAATAAACTGTTTAACACCAGAAACATATTTCGGCTGGGCAAATTCCTTGGGAATAAGTTTTTCTTTTAGCATTGAAGGTTCTATGACAGCACCCTGTTCTATTCTTACTGCAGCCACAACGGTTTTAACAGGTTCCGACATGCTTTTTGCCTGACGGCCTATATCAAAAAAATACAACCCTATAAACAGTGAAGCTAAAACAGCAAAAATCAGCGCTATTAAAAATTGTCTTCTCATGATTATTTTCCGCTTTCCATGGCTTCTGTTTGAATACTGTTATTTGCTTTATTAAACAGTGAATTTAAGTTGCCGCCGAATAATTTAACGGCTACCAATGCCACTATGACAACCAAAACAATAATAAGAATATACTCGACCATCCCCTGTCCTTTTTTGTTTTTTAACATTTTAATCTCTCCTGTTATGGATTTTATTGCTGCAACCCGTTCCAGAAAGAACGGATGATTTTACTTTTAAATTGATTTTTTTATCGTAAGCAAATGATGCTAAAAATCCCGGAATATCATACTCGTAATTTATGCTGACGGAGGATGCCTGAGAGGCAGGCGCAACAATCCCTTTAACTATATCATCAACGTCGATCGCAGCTTTAGCCAATTCAAAAGCGTTAAAAGTTATTTGAGGATAGTCTTTTATGTCTATGTTTATTTGTTTGATTTTATTTTTATCAAGACGACGGCCTTCAATCCAGTGATGGGTAAGATAGTTTAAAATATCTTTTTTGATTTCCCGTTCTGACAGCCGAGTATCGGCTATCATATCGGTGCCGTATCTTGCGGCAGAGACAAGCTGCTGCCATGTAAGAATTACCCTTGCAAACCATACTACCGATATAACCAACAAAATAAGAACAGGCGCTATTAAAGCCAATTCGGTAAGGGCTTGACCTTTTTTGTTCAGCATAGAATTCCGTTTTATAAATTTTACTTCTTATTTTTTATACGAAATTTCTTTTTGTTCCTGCGTTGCCATATCTTTTATCAGTATTTTGCCCGCATTTATTTCATTTTTGCCGAAAATTACGGTTTTGGATGCACCTATTCTGTCGGCAAGTTTAAACTGTGATTTCAAAGACTTACCGCCGAAAGGGCCTTCTACCGTTATATTGTCTTTGAACGAACAAAGGTTTCTTATATTATCTTTATTTTCAATCAGTTCATATGCAAAAGAAAACGCTCTGCTGAACAGTTCTTCGTCTGCAACCGCTATAAAAACTTTTTCTTCCGAGTTCAAATTATTAAAAAATCCGTTTTTTTCAGCTGCCATTAATACTCTTTCACACCCAAGCGCAAAACCGACGCTCGGAACCTGAGGCCCGCCGAGCTCTGCAACTAAATTATCGTACCTGCCTCCGGCGCATAAGGCATCCTGCGAACCTACGGAAGAAGAGCGCACTTCAAAAACAGTTCTTGTATAATAATCAAGACCTCTGACCAGCTTATGATTTATTTCATATTCGCATCCGACTTCTTTAAGCAAAAACTGCACCTGTTCAAAATGAGTTCTGCAGTCTGAACATAAACATTCATGCATAGTAGGGACATTCTGGAATTTTTCGGCGTCAATTTTACAGTCAAGAAGTCTGAGAGGATTTTTTTCAAGCCTTCTTTGACAATCCTGACACAAATCTTTCACTGAAGAGAAATATTCAACAAGTTTCTTTCTGAATTCCGCTCTGCACGACGAACAGCCTAAAGAATTTAAATGTATTTTTATGTCTTTGATATTTAAAGCTTTCAAAATTTCGGCGGCAACAAGAATTATTTCGGCATCGGCGCTGGGATTAGGATTGCCTAAATATTCCGCCCCCATCTGAGAAAACTGTCTGTATCTGCCGGCCTGCGGTCTTTCATACCTGAACATCTCGCCTGAATAAAAAAACTTGCCTATTGGTTCTGTCTGGTTTAAATTATGCTCTATATATGCCCTTACCAGAGAAGCCGTTCCTTCCGGTCTTAAAGCGAGCTTTCTTCCTTTGCGGTCTTCAAAAACATACATTTCCTTTTCAACTATATCGGTAGTTTCGCCTATTGATCTTGTAAAAAGCGCAGCGTCTTCAAATATCGGCGTTTTAACTTCTTTAAAATTGCGTTTTTTAAAAGCATTTCTCGCCACAACATCAAGTTTTTCAAGAGCAAGAGCTAACTCTCCGAATATATCGTGTGTTCCTCTGGGTGCTTTATAAACTGCCATTTTTATTCTCCAAATTTGTTAAACAGTTTTTATCTTTCGGGCTTATTATGCCTGCCGACATTATGTAAGCCACAGAATCTTCTACCGTAAAATCACTTTCTATAACGTCTTCTTCTTTCACCAATATTAAAAAACCCGTAGTCGGATTAGGAGTCGTAGGCATAAAGGCCGTTATGTATTTTACGTTATTTATAACCTTTTCTCCGGTTGCAAAAGCAACGCTGTAACTATCCTTATTGGGATACGGAATAAAAACAACCCTCTTAAAATCTTTATTCATACCGCTGCTTGAAAAAAATGAAATGAATTTTTTAAAAGCGATATAAAGACCGCCCGCAACCGGTATTTTTATCAAAATTTCTTCAAAAAACTTCAATATTTTTCTGCCGGCAATATTTGTCGCAAAAAAACCGACAAAACATATTATTATTATGGTCAGAAAAAAACTCAGTATCTTTGCCGCTAAATGAACCCACGCTTTATCATGAATAAAATACTTCAGAATTGGAAGAGTGTAAGACATTGAAACACTGCTTGTCCAGTTAAAAACTATTGTAAAAACTATTACGGTAAGCCACAGCGGAAGCAGAATAAGAAGCCCCGCAATAAAATACCTTTTCAAAAAATCTTTTATATTTTTTATTTCTGTCTGCGAAGTTCTTAACGAACCTTTATTTTCCATTTATAAATTTTTCTCCGGCAGATATAAGTTTTTTTATAATCTGCTCCGTCTGCGCTTCGGCATAAAGTCTCACAACAGGTTCTGTTCCGGAAAGTCTGAATCCTATCCATGTATCAGAATCAATTATAAATTTGTATCCGTCAAGCGTTATAACTTTTTCTATTTTCATTCCGCCGATTTTATCGGGGGTGGATTTTTTCAAATTATCTCTGAAATTTTCCATTGTTTCTTTAGGAAGATGAAAATTTTTTCTGGCTGTTATAACAGGACCTGTAAGCTTTGTAATTTCTTTTAAAATCATAGCCAGCGGTTTTTTATGCATAGCAACAGCTTCCGCCATCAGAAGACAGGCAAGAATACCGTCTTTTTCCGGGACATGTCCTCTTATGGTAAGCCCACCTGATTCTTCTCCGCCTATTATAAATTCTTCCGGTCTTTCCGTCATTATTTCTCCGATATATTTAAAACCAACGGGAGTTTCCTTAACTTCAATACCAAGCTTGGCTGCAAGTTTGTCAATCATATGGCTTGTCATAAC
The DNA here is from genome assembly GCA_964436195.1 of uncultured Elusimicrobiaceae bacterium. Lineage (GTDB taxonomy): Bacteria > Elusimicrobiota > Endomicrobiia > Endomicrobiales > Endomicrobiaceae > Proruminimicrobium. The sequence goes on along the minus strand of CAYTCB010000002.1, from coordinate 10,344 downwards.
GCTTCTTGCCGCGACTCCTTTCCATCCTCTTGTTTTATTCAGATGATACAGTAAAATAGGAATAACCTCATTTGGCATTATAAAAGTGCCGTCTGAATCTATTATTCCGAATCTGTCGGCATCTCCGTCTACAGATAAGCCGAGTTTATATGATTCTTTTTTGACTATCGATTTTAATTCTTTTAAATTTTCTTCATTCGGCTCCGGCGCATGTCCGCCGAAGAGAGGATCTCTTTTTTTATTTATGACTTTTATCTTAAGCCCAGCACTTTCAAGAAGAGTATCAAGATAATCATCTCCTGTACCGTACAAAAGGTCAGCGGCAACTTTAAGTCCAGATTTTTTCAATACTCTGAAATTTACAAGTTCTTTTATTCTTTTTATGTACGCTGGTCTCGGATCGTAGTATTCTATAAATTTTGTTTTCAAACCGTCGCTTAATGAAACTGTCTTAACATCTTTTACTGACATTTCAGAACAATATTTTTCAATAAGCTTAGTAGTTTCCGGAAGAGCCGGTCCGCCCCATGAAGGTGAAAATTTAATACCGTTATATTCCGGAGGATTGTGGCTGGCTGTAAAATTAATGCCGCCTGCAAGCTTATTTTTAATAATGTCAAAAGCAATAACCGGAGTCGGCGTATTTCTGCCGCATAAAAGAGCTCTTATTTTATTTCCCGCCAATACTTCGGCAGATACAACCGCAAATTTTTCAGACATAAATCTTGTGTCGTATCCTATTATAACAGCTTGTCCCTGTTTATAAGTTTTTGAATCTTTAATAATATAATTCGCAATCGCCTGAGTAACGATTCTTACATTATCACATGTAAATTCTTCGGCTATTATGCCTCTCCATCCCGATGTGCCAAACTTAATCATTTCTTTTCTCCAAACATTATTTCTGCCACTGAACTATTTTATCACTGTACATGTCAATAAAACCTTTCGCGGTCATTTTATCTTTAGCTTCAGCCCAAATATGAAAATACGCTTCATCAGGATCAGGAAGCAGCAATACCCAGCCGTTATTCAAAAATATCTTTACGCCGTCTATAAGTTCTGTTTTTTTATCTTTAGTGTGTTCTATGGCATTTCTCATCGTCTGTCCTTTTTTATCCCATGAGCACGGTATCATTTTATGCAAAACATCAAACGAAGGTATTTCTCTTCTTACTTTACTCAATGTCAGATTGCTTTTTGAAAGCATTTCAATTACTTTTCCTATTGCATACATTGCGTCAAAAGCATGCTGGAATTCAGGGAATATAAAACCGCCCTTGCAGTCAGCGACAAATACGACGTTCTCATCTTTGGCGGCATTCATTATATTGCGCTGGCTGGTTCCTGTTCTTTTTACTTTAAAACCGAATTTTGCGGCTAATTCATCTATGACAGACGAAACATTAACCGGAACGGCTATAGTGCCGGAATCATATGTGGTCATTACAAGATAAGACATTACAAGCATTGCGATCTCATCTTCCATTATTTTGCCTTTTTCATCAACCAAAAATAATTTTTCCGCACCGTTATCTATCAAAAAGCCTGCGGCAGATTTCAGAGTAGTTACTATATCCGAAAGCTGGTTTAATGACTCCTCGAACATTTCTTTTGTTTTTGTTATTTTTTTACCGTCTACATAAGCGTTAAGAGCGACAACATCAACGCCAAGTTCTCCCAATATTGCCGGAAAAATCATTGAAGCCGAAGAATTTGCATAGTCTATTACAACTTTCATGTTCCCCAGCTTTTCTTTTACCTTTCCTATTCTGTTTAGATATCCAGTTTTATAATATTCAAGAGCTCTCGGAGGTACCGTTATCTCTCCGACGTTATTCATATCGGCTCTTTTAAAATCTTCTCTGAAAAAAAGCTGTTCGAATGCTTTTTCCTGGCTTATGGATATATCGCCTCCGAATCTGTCAAAAAATTTAATATCTATAAGTCTTGCGTCATAAGGTGACTGTCTTACGTGTATTCCTCCGGATTCGCCTTCGTTTCCTATTTCATATCTTGCAACAGGTATTGAAGAACTCAGCATATCACCGACTTTTACTCCGGCAGAGAGAAGTCCGGAAATGATTCCTCTTTTTATCATTCTTGTTGTTCTGTGGTCGTCTCTGGAAATAACAACATAAGCGCCGCTTCCTACAAAAGCTCCGTAGGCAGAACCGATTTTTGCCGCAAATTCTGGAGTTATTTCTATATTTCCAAGACCTGTTATGCTGCCGTAAGCATTAAACAAAGCCTTATTCCATTTTTCACCCCATACTAAACTTGACGACAAAATCGCGCCGTTTTCTACTATTTTGTGAGGCCATATTCTTAAATTTGCTTTTATTGTTGCGCCTGAACCTATATTGCACTCATCGGCTATAATTGTACCCACCTGAACCGACGTTTTCTCGCCTATTTTTGTCGAAGCGCCGATAACCGTTTCCTTAAGGCTGGCTTCTTCTCCGATCGTAACGCCGTCCCATAAGACAGAGCCTAAAACAAGAGCATTTGCCCCTATTGTTACATTTGAACCTATCACTGATTTGCCTATTTTAGCGCCTTTTTTTATTACCGTGTTGCTGCCTATTATCGTATTGCTGTCAAAAGTTACTCCGTCTTCTATGACTGTATTTTCGCCGACCGTAACTGTTTTACCGTCGATTTGTTTTTTTGTCCCGTTAAGATTAATGTTTACTTTGCCGTCAAGTATATCGTAGTGGGCAAAACGGTACTCGTCATGATTGCCGATATCTTTCCAGTAACCTTCAGCGATATAACCGTACAATCCTTTCCCCTCTCTGAGGAGTTTAGGATACAAATCTTTTGAAAAATCAACATCTTTGTTTTCTGCAATGTAATCAAAAACTTCCGGTTCAAGAATATAAATACCGGTATTTATTGTATCCGAAAAAACCTCTCCCCATGATGGCTTTTCCAAAAATCTTTCAATTTTGCCGTTTTTATCAGTAATTACAACTCCGAACTGCAGAGGATTTGCTACTCTTGTCAAAACCATTGTAGCTATTGCTTTTTTTTCTTTATGAAATGAAATTGCTTTTGAAATATCAAAATCGGTTAAAACATCTCCGGATATCACAAGGAATGTTCCGGTTATATTGTCTTTTGCAAATCTTACGCTGCCGGCAGTTCCCAAATCTGCTTCAGGCCTTAAATATTTTATTTTAACTTCGGAAGCTGAGCCGTCATTAAAATAATTTTTTATTATTTCAGGCTGATAATACAACATCATTGTTAAATCTTTAAAATCATGTTTTTTAAGCAGCTCTATAATGTGGCTTAACATCGGTTTATTCACCACAGGAGCCATAGGTTTAGGGATACTGCAAGTTATAGGTCTGAGTCTTGTTCCAAAACCGCCGGCCATAATTACAGCTTGCATTTCGCACCTCTCAAAATATATTTTAAATACAACTGATATACTCCAGTGATTTTACAAGTTTTTAGCATTTTTATCAAGAATCTTTATTGAGGTTTTAATATTTTGTATAATCAAAAAAAATCTACTACAGGAATTCAAAAAAAATGAAAAAAATATCTATTTATTTATTAGCCTTTTTTATTTTATTCAGCCCCTCAAATATTTTTTCGGCGAAAAAAAACTCATCGGTCTCTAAAATCACCTCTCAAAAGGCAAATGTGATTGTCGACGGTAACAACTATACCGGTATGCATGTTTATGAATTGCACGGTGAACATTTTTTTTCTCTTGGAGAAATAGCGGAGCTTTTAAACGCAAGGCTTGAATGGCAGACGGTCAGCGGCAAAGTCAAAATGAAATTGAATAATGTTTCAGTTGACATAATTTACAATACAAAAAAAGTGATATTTGACGGTAAAAAGAAAAAATTGTATATGCCCTCTATTCTGCAGAAAAATGAAGTTTATGTTCCTGTAGATTTTATGACAAATGAAAACTTATCAGATATAACCGAGTCAATTATAACATACGAGCAAAAAAATAAGCTTTTAACATTAACGTCAAAAACAAATATTTCAGCCGTCAGATATTACACCAAAGAAAACAGCACTGAGATTTCAATAGAACTTGACGAAAAAATGACACACACTATTAAAAAGGCAAAGAATTCCCTGATAATAGCCTTTCAACGCGGCAAAATAGCTACAGACTCTCTGCACGTAAATAACGGAGCAATCAATGACATTTCTTATACTACCGTCGGAAGAGAAGCGGTCTTTACCGTAAATTTTGTACAGAAACCAAAACTTGTAAGCACAAAAAAATTAAAAAATCCTGTAAGACTGATTATAACGATAGATCATTCAAAGCCGGTTGATATAAGCAAACCGTGCCTCGTTTATCTGCCGTCGACCGTAGTCAGCGGACCACAGATAAAACATGATATCGTCAACGCGGCAAATAGCGATAAAGATACAAAGCCTAAAGAAGAATCTCAAATGCCTGCGGTCGATTCAAAAATAATAGCCGCAGATTCCGTAATTTACGAGGTTGCCGTTTCTTCGCAAGATGCTGCTGAAAATGAACAATTGTCAAAAGTAAAAACAGTATCGGTATCAGATGACCAAATAAAAGATGATTCTTATTCAATTATGGACGAAAATTCAGGATTTAAATCGGAAGATGATCCTAAAGAAAAAAATAAAGCAGCCAAACTGCTTGTGCTTGATGCCGGACACGGAGGAGAAGATTCCGGCGCCGTGGGTCCGAACGGAACAAAAGAGAAAGATATAAACCTCGCAGTCGTGCTTATGCTCAAAGATTTATTTGATAAAGACCCCGACTATAATGTAATTTTGACAAGAACCGACGATACATTCATACCACTTGCCGAAAGAACAAACATAGCAAATGAAAACAAAGCGGATCTGTTTGTTTCAATACACAATAACGCAAACTTCAAAAAAGAAATATCGGGATTTGAAATATATTTTCTATCAGAACATGCTTCGGACAGCGAAGCCGCTGCCACAGCAATTCTTGAAAACTCCGTGGTATCTCTTGAAAATAAACCTAAGGGAGATAAAGAGATTCTGCAAAATATGTTATGGTCAATGGTTGTAAACGAATACATAAATGAATCTTCGGAACTTTCAAGTTTTATAGCGTGCGAAACTCCCGGCAGATTAAAAATACCAAACAGAGGAATAAAACAGGCAAATTTTTTCGTATTGCGCGGAACTCAGATGCCGGCAGTTCTTGTTGAAGGAGCTTATTTGAGCAACTACGGAGATGAAGCAAAACTTAATACAAAAAAATTCCAATCGGCTTTGGCTGATTCAATATATGAAGGCGTAAAAAAGTATTATGCCAGAAAATCAAAAAACGGAAACGGGAAAAAATAAGTTAAAGTCCGATTATTTTTGAGGACGTAAATTCAACAGGATTTGATACGATTTCATCAAGACTGACGGCTTCTGCAAGCGAATAAATGCCTATTTCTTCGCGCACAAGGTTGTTCAAAACTGCATCGGTTCCAAGTTTTTTACCTATATCTTCCGCAAGAGTTCTGATATAAGTGCCGCTTGAACATTTTACTCTGATTTTTATAATACCGTCAACAAAACTTAAAACTTCAATTGAATATATTATTATTTTTCTTGTCTTCCGCTCTATTTCAATTCCCTTTCTTGCAAGCTCGTACAATTTTCTGCCGCCTACTTTCAGCGCCGAAAACATAGGCGGAATCTGTTCAATTTCACCAGTAAAACATGCGCAAACATCTTTTATTTTTTCATTTGTTACATGGGAATAATCAGATTCCGATACGACATTTCCGGCAAGATCGCCGCTATCTGTTCTCAGTCCGAGCCTTATATCAGCAAGATACACTTTATCTTTTTTCATAAAATTATCCTGCATCTTGGTAGCTTTGCCCAAAAGAACAAGCATAAGACCGCTTGCAAGAGGGTCAAGTGTTCCGCAGTGTCCTGCTTTTTTTATCTGAAGTTTTTTTCGAATTATATTTACAAGTTTAAAAGATGTTATCCCTGAAGGTTTGTTAACAACCAAAAGACCGCAATAATCATTTTGCACTTAATTTTTCCCTAAATGCTTCGATTATTTTTTTAGCAGCGTCGTCAATATTTTCATTAATTGTACATCCTGCGGCATTTTTATGCCCTCCGCCGCCAAATTGTGAAACGACGCCTAACAGATTGAAATTTTCTATTGATCTTAAGCTGATCTTTGTAGTATTTTTATCTATTTCTTTAATAACGCATCCTACTACAGCCGAAGGCACAGAAATACAGTAATTTATTATTCCGTCGGCTTCAAAATCCTTTGCCTTGGTTTGTCTGAACATTTTTTTCGTAAGTTTGACGTAAACGAATTTATCGTCTAAAGCTGTTTTTAAATTATAAAGAGCCGCTCCGTAAAGCCTGAGTTTATTGATAGGTTTAGTCAAAAATAATTTTTTAGATATTGCACTGGCATTAACTCCGCATTCAAGAAGTTTGGCTGTTACTATATGCGCGTTTGCGTTTGTATTAAGCTGCTGAAATCTGCCAGTATCGGTAACAATGCCTATATATAAATTTTCAGCTTCCTGTTTTGTAGGATTGATTTTGAGATTCTCAAAGATTTCATAAACCAATTCAGCCACGGATGCCGATTTAGGAACAACGTAATTAATATGTCCGAAATTCATATGCGCCAGATGATGGTCTATATTTATTATTATTTTTGCCTGTGAATCAGAAATTATACTGCCTATCCTTGTAAGATTTATTGATTCAAGAATTATAGCACAGTCAAAATGGCCGGCCTGTTTTTTTGTTATTTTGATATTGCGGGCTCCCGGCATAAACATAAGATCGTCCGGAACGGCATCAGCCGAACAATGCGTCACTTTTTTCCCTAGTCTCCTTAACACAGAAGCAAGAGCAAGTCCTGAACCGATTGTATCTCCGTCCGGCCTCATATGTCCAGCTATAAAAAATGTTTTTGATTTTTTTACCGCATCAGCTATTGATTTTAAAACAGTTTTTTTTGAAGAGTTCTCAAGATTTATATTTCTCATGCCGTTTCCGCAGTTATTTTTTTTCTTCTTTTATCTTTTCAAGCAGTTCAAAAACCCTCACGGCTTCCTCTGCAGAGTCATCATATTTAAATTCTATTGTCGGAGTTCTTCTCAAATCAACAGAATTTGCAAGCATAAAGCGTATATGTTTTAAATTTTCTTTTAAAACAGCGTCAGTATTTATTTTATCATCATCGCTGCCGATAACCGAATAAAATATTCTGCAGGTTTGCAAATCATCCGTAAGTTTTACTTTTGTAACCGTAAGCAAACCGTGATTCAGGCCTTTGATATCCCTGAGTATTTTAACCATTTCAGACTGTATAAGCTCTGAAACCCTGTCCGATCTTTTATATGAACGCATTGTTAATCCTCAATAAGTTTCCTTGCGGTTTTATCAACCGTAAAGAATTCAATAATATCGGATACTTTCATATCGGAAAAATTTTCAAGACCGATACCGCATTCGTATCCTTTTTCAACTTCTTTTACGTCATCCTTAAATCTCTTAAGCGAAGAAAGACTTCCTTCAAAAACAATAACATTGTCTCTCAAAAGCCTTACTCTCAATCCTCTTTGCGCCTTTCCTTCTATTACCATACATCCTGAAATTGTGCCTGCCGAAGAAAGTTTAAAAACCTGTTTAATGACAACTTTTCCGACTATTCTTTCTTTAGTATCAGGGTCAAGCAATCCTTCCATGGCAGCTTTTATATCGGCTATAAGTTCATAAATTATTCTGTAAACATTTATGCTTACGCCTTCCGTTTCGGCCAATTTTTCCACCGCCGCGTCAGGTCTTATGTTAAAACCGACTATCATTGCGTCAGAAGCAGCCGCTAAAACGACATCCGATTCGGTAATTGATCCTGCGCCTTTATGAATAATTTTCAAGTTTATTTCCGAATTTGACATTCTTTCAAGAGCATCGCACAAAGCGCCAAGAGATCCCTGAACGTCTGTTTTTAAAATTACTTTAAGGTCTTTGGTTTTTCCTGCATTGATATCAAGGAGCGAAACATGATGTTTCGGCCTTAATGAATCGGCTTTTACTTTTTCTTTTCTTGAATTTGCAATATCTCTTGCCTGAGACTCATGTTCCATAACAACAAATCTGTCTCCGGCCTGAGGCGGCTCATTTATACCGAGGATCTCTACGGGCATGCTCGGAAGAGCGGTGTCGAATCTTTTTCCGTACTCATCTATCATTGCTCTTACTTTGCCGTATGTAGTTCCTACGACTATATTATCTCCGACTCTCAATGTTCCGTTCTGAACCAAAACCGTCGCAACGGTTCCTTTTTTCGGATCAAGTTTTGCTTCTATAACAACACCTTCCGCTTTTTTGTTCGGATTTGCTTTAAGCTCCATCATTTCCGCTTTAAGCTGTACCATTTCAAGCAAATTTTCAATATTTATTTTTTGTTTTGCCGAAATATCAACCATTATCGTATCTCCGCCCCATTCTTCGGGCAAAAGTCCGTAATTGCTGAGTTCCTGTCTTATTTTTGCAGGATCTGCAGCAGGCAAATCTATTTTATTAACGGCGACTATTATAGGATCGCCGGCCGCTTTTGCATGATTGATAGCCTCTATTGTTTGAGGCATAACTCCGTCAGTTGCAGAAACAACAAGAATAACGATGTCAGTAACGTGCGCTCCTCTTGATCTCATTGCGGTAAAAGCCTCATGACCCGGTGTATCTAAAAACGTTATTTCTCCGCCTGATGTCTTAACTCTGTATGCCCCTATATGCTGAGTAATTCCTCCGGCTTCTCCGGCAACAACATTACTCTTTCTCAAAGCATCAAGGAGAGAAGTTTTTCCGTGGTCAACATGTCCCATGATTGTAACAATAGGAGATCTCGGCAAAAGATTTTTAACGTCATCATCTTGTTTTTCCGTTTCTATTTTAACTTCTGAATCTATTGATATAAATTTAGCGTCAAATCCGAATTCGTTTGCAAGAAGTATGGCGGTATCGGTATCAAGTCTTTGGTTTATGGTCGCAAAACTTCCCATCAAAAGAAGTTTTTTCAATACATCACCGACTTTCAATTTCATTTTTTCTGCCAAATCTTTGACAGTTATCAATTCATTTATCGTTATAAACTTTTCATTCTGCTGCTGTTTGTGAAGCTCTTCTTCTTTCCTTTTGCGCTCAGCCTCTTCTTTTTCTTTTCTGGCTTTTTCTTCCTGCTGTCTGCGAAGCTCTTCCTCTCTTCTCTTGCGTTCAGCCTCTTCTTTTTCTTTTCTGGCTTTTTCTTCCTGCTGTCTGCGCAGTTCTTCCTGTTTTTTACGTTCTATTTCTTCTTTTTCTCTATTTAAAACAGCTTCATTATTTACTGCCTGATGTTGCTGTTGTTCTGCGGAAACGACCGGAGTTTTTACTTTCTTTTTAGACGATTTTAAAGCATCGTGAGGCTGTTGTTTAACATCTTTCTTTACTTTAACCGCTTTTGTTTTATCTGAAACAACAGTCTGTTTTTTGGGCGCAGCTGCAACATGCTTTTTAGGAGCTTTTTCTGTTTTAGGAGCTTTTGCCGCTTTTACACCTGCGGGTTTCTTTGTTTTTTTATCTTTAGATTCCGCCTCTGTATTTATTTTTTTAGGTGCTTCTTTTTTAATCGTCATAATGTATCAACTCCTATTCTTTAGAAACAGCTTCTTTTGCTGACTCTATGATTTTTTCGGCTGTTTTAGGACCTATGCCCGGCAATGTAGTCAAATCGTCAACAGTTAATTCAGAAAGTTTCTTTAAATTTGTAAGTCCGGCGTTTGCAAGCAGTTCTATATTTTTTGGACTTACCCCTTTCAACAGTTCAAGTTCTGAAGCTTTTGCTTCAAGCCTCTGTTCACTTTCCTGTCTTTTTTGATCTTCCGATTTAACGTCTATATTCCATCCCGTAAGTCTTGCCGCAAGTCTTACGTTATGTCCTGATTTGCCTATGGCAAGTGAAAGCATATCGTCTGCAACTATTACTTCTGCTTTTTTATCAATTTCAGAAACTATCGTTACACTCAAAACTTTCGCCGGAGACAAAGCTGAAGCTATGTACTTTACCGGTTCGTTGGAAAACGGAATCAGATCAATTCTTTCGCCTTTCAATTCATCGATGATAGGCTTTATTCTCGCTCCTTTTACTCCTACGCACGCACCGACGGGATCTACTTTTGGATTATGTGAAACAACAGAAACTTTAGTTCTTAAACCGGGTTCTCTGACTATCCCCACTACATCTACGATTTTTTCATATATTTCAGGGACTTCAAGTTCAAACAAAACCTTAACTAAATCCGGATGAGCTCTTGATAAAACAGT
>CAYTCB010000001.1:33750-72153 GCA_964436195.1 uncultured Elusimicrobiaceae bacterium | reverse complement strand
GGAACTGCAACTACGGACAAAATACCGACAATAACGATTACGATTACGAGTTCTACGAGTGTAAAACCTTTCATACTCTTCATTGAATTCTCCTTTTTTTATATGTTTTATTATTAAGTCTCGTATTCCGCACTGCAGAATAGCGACGATATATATTCTAAACCTTTTGGTTTTATTTGTCAACGTTTTTTTAAAAAAGTTAAAACTCAGACGTAATTTTTAAAAAAAATTCTAACTGACGGCCGGTTTTGCGTGCAAATAAAAAGGCTCCGGCAGCACAAAACCGGAGCCTTGAAATAAAAACCGAATTACAAACCTGATTCCGTGAGGAAAGGGCCTGCAGTTGAACTTGCTCTCAATGTAAGCCTGATTCCGTTAGCTGAGCCTGACCCGTTAGTTACTGCCGTAAAACCTGTTGCCGAGCCGGTAACAGAGAAAGTCGTAAAATATTTATTTGTATTTGCTCTGACATCAAGCAAAGTCGACTGTGCGCCGGTAACAAACCTGCTGAATTCCGCAAAATAAACCTTCTGGGCCGTGTGAATGGCTCCGAGCAATGCTTTTCCTTCCGTTGCCATCGCTTTCTTTGTATATCCTTTGTAAACAGGAACTGCAACTACTGACAAAATGCCGACAATCACAATCACGATAACAAGTTCTACAAGAGTAAAACCTTTGAATTTCATTCTTTTTCGTCTCCTTTTTTGTTTATTAATTTATATTATATTTTGTAAAGCGTGCATTCGAATATTATAATAACGTCTATATTGTAAGCCTTTTATACCGTTTTGTCAAAAAATAAAAAAGCCCGGCAAAAAATACCGGGCTTTTTATTTTGAAAATCTTATTTTTTCTTACCTTTACCTTTCTTAGCAACTTTTTTTACGGCTTTCTTAGCTTTCTTTGTTCCGCCTCTGCTCATTTTCGCTCTTGAGATATCTCCTGCTTTGTCCAAGAAATAAAGGTATCCCTTTTCTTTCTTTACGCCGGCTTTGGCAACTTTACTTGGTTTGCCGCCTTTTTTGCCGCCTCTTGCCATCTGAGCTCTTGAAACATCACCGTTCTTGTCGATGAAATAGAGATAACCGTCTTCTCTTTTTACGCCAACTTTGAAAACTTTTTCTGCCATAATTTTCCTCCTCAGGAAATGTTACTGCTTTTATTCAAACCAAGAAAGTTGGTCAATAACAATCAAATTGTTTTCTTAGTTATTGTTTAGTTTTCCCCTCTCAAAAATCATCAACTGGCGTTATAATATATTTTTTATTTTAGTTTGTCAATATGTTTTATTCTCTACGAAACCGTATTTTATCCTCGGGACAAAAACATACGCCTGACCACCGTCGGAAAATCAATGACCGGTCTCAATACAGTGCTGCGCGCTTATTGCCGCCGTAGCCCCTTCGCTGACGGCAGTAACAACCTGCCTGAGCATTTTTTTTCTGACATCGCCACAGGCAAAAACGCCTTCAAGCGACGTTTGCATTTTCTCATCGGTTATTATGTATCCGTTTTCATCGAGAGCGATTTTATTTTCGGAAAGAAACGACGTATTCGGATTCCATCCTATAAATATAAAAACTCCGTCAACGGCAATATTGCCGGGTTTGCCGGTTTTTACATTCTTTACTTTGAGATTCTCTATCATTTGTCCGCCCGATATTTCCTCAACGTTTGTGTCAAAAACGACTTCTATTTTCTTTTCGGCGAAAACTTTTTCCTGAAGAAGCTGCACCGCCCTGAGAGTATCTCTTCTGTGAATGAGATAAATTTTATTTGCAAATTTCGTAAGAAAAAGGGCTTCCTGCACGGCCGAATTGCCGCCGCCGATTACGGCTACGGTTTTATTTTTAAAAAAAGGACCGTCGCATGTGGCGCAGTATGAAACTCCTTTGCCGAGAAATTCATGCTCGCCGTATATGCCGAGCTTTTTAAAACTTGAGCCGCTTGCGATGACGATTGTTTTTGCGGCATATGTATGATCGGAAAGAATGACTTTTTTTACGGAAGATTCGGCTTCTAGAGAAAGAACTTCCCCGTAAATTATTTCCGTGCCGAAATTTCTTGCCTGCTGTTCTACTTTTGAAGTAAATTCAAATCCGTTAATTCCTTCTTCAAATCCCGGGAAATTTTCAAGCTTGTCCGTAATTGCAATCTGCCCGCCGCAGCCGGCTTTTTCAATCAAAAGAGTTTTAAGCCTGGCTCTTGAGGCGTATATGCCGGCCGTAAGTCCGGCAGGCCCGCCACCTATAATAATTACGTCATAAATTATATCACTTGTCATTTTGTCTCCCGAATTATTTTTCAAGCAAAAATTTTATATCCTGATCCCATTGCGCTTCAAGGCCCGGCATATAGCCCATATGTTTATTTCTGACATTGCCCTGTCTGTCAAGTATAAAAAAAACCGGGATGCTTCTGATTTTGTAGTTCTTAAGCACTTTTTCATCAGCCATCAGTATCTTGTAAGTTATGCCCTGTTCTTTTACAAACCGGTCAATCGTATCCTTATCTTCATTTATGTTTATGCCAAGAAAAACAACATCGGGATTGTCTTTGTACAGGGCCTGGAGATTTTCAACGGAAGGAATCGACTGTCTGCACGGAGGACACCATGACGCCCAAAAATCAACAAAAACAATTTTGCCTTTGAAATCCGAAAGAGAAACCGTATTGCCCTGAATATCCTGAAGAGTGAATCCGGCCGGGGATGAAACTCCGCCCGAACACGAAAAAATAAAAAAACACAAAAAGACCGGAACGATAAATTTAAATAATTTCATCTAAATCCTTTTTTATCTCTATTTTCGGTTTAAATCCGACTATTTTTCTTATCGGCTTGCCGCCTTTAAATATTATGATGCACGGTATGGAAGTAATCTGGAAACGTGATGACAAATTCATATTCTCGTCAGTATTTACCTTACATATTTTGACTTTTCCTTCGTATTCTTTTGACAATTCGTCAACAACAGGGGACAACATTTTACACGGACCGCACCACGGAGCCCAGAAATCAAGCAGCACCGGAATATCTGATTTTACGATTTCCTTTTCAAAATTTTCTTCATTGATGTTTAGAGCCATTGTTCCTCCCTGATTATTTTTGAAAATTATATAAAAAGAAAAATCTTGTATCAACTAAATATTTCTCAGGAAAATTTGATACAATATGCCAATGGAAAAACTTATTAAATGGGCGTCCGTTGTTATTTTGTTTTTATCGGCTGTCTGCAATGCGCACGCTTTTTTATCATCACAGGATACTGGCACCGCTGCGGCGCAGTTTTTAAAGCTTGGAATAGGGGCAAAGAACGCGGCAATGGGAAATGCATCCGTAAGCAATTTGTGCGGAAGCGATGCCGTTTACTGGAATCCCGCAAATCTCGCGCCTATCGAACAAAAAACAGTCTCCTTTTCACACACGGCATGGTTTGAAAACATCAATTATGAATGGGTATCTTTTGCCGTGCCTTTTGAGAAAAACGGCACTCTTGCCGTAGCGCTGCAGTATGTTTCTTACGGGACCATGGCCAAAATAAATTCTTATGCCGTTACGGAAGGTTCTTTCTCGCCGGCCGATACGGCTTTATATCTTTCTTATGCCAGATCTTACGGAAGTCTGCAGTTCGGAGCAAATTTGAAGTACATTAACTGTAAAATAGACAATTCGGCAAGCGCTTTTGCAGTTGATTTCGGGACAAATTTCGATTTATCGGACGGAAAAACATCCGTGGCGGCAGCCGTGTCCAATATAGGAACAAACATCAAATTCAATAATGAATCCGAGAAACTGCCTGTATTGTTAAAAACCGGAATATCAAGCTATGTGACCGATAATCTTCTTTTGGCGCTTGATTTAAACTTTCCGAATGACAATAATTTGTATTTTAATGCCGGAGGAGAATACCTGTTTTCTTTGTCATCACAAACCGATTTTTTTCTCAGAGCAGGCTATGACGGCAGAAATAAAGATATTCCCGGTTTAAACTGGCTCAATACGGGGTTCGGAATCAATTATATGGATTTTTCATTTGATTATGCTTTTGTCCCTTACGGAGATCTGGGAATGACTCACAGATTTTCTTTTTCCGTGAAATTCGGGGAGGTTGTAAAAAAATAATATGATAATCGGATTAACCGGCACCTACTGTTCGGGCAAAGATACTGTTGCCGAATATATTGTCTCCAATTACGGATTCGGACATTTCTCCCTTTCCGACGAAATACGCTTTCTGATGAAAGAAGCCGGAATTGAGCCGACAAGAGAAAATTTGATAGTTTTCGGAACAAATTTAAGAAAAAATGAAGGCAATGACGTTCTGGCAAAATCGGTAATAAAAAAATTTGAACACGGAAAAAATTACTGCATAACTTCAATAAGACACAGCAAAGAAGTTGAAAAACTGAAAACAATAGAAAACTTTGTACTTATAAATGTTGACGCTCCGGGAATAATCCGCTTTGAAAGAATGCAAAAAAGAAAAAGGCCCGGGGATCCGGAAACTTTTGAAAAATTTGCGGAGCTTGAGAAAAAAGAATCGCAGAGTTCCGGTTCAGGACAGCAGGTGGCGTTATGCGCGTCTATGGCAGACATTACTTTTATAAACGACGCTTCCGGTATTTCCGAATTACATTCAAAAATAGATTCCCTTATGTCAGAGCTGAAATCAAAATATCATGGATAATTTTGACGTTATAGTTATCGGAGCAGGCGCCGCCGGCCTTATGGCTGCAGGAAGAGCCGGAGAACTCGGGCTGAACGTATGCCTTGTTGAAAAAAAATCAAGACCGGGCATAAAACTTTCTATTACGGGCAAAGGAAGATGCAATATAACCAACAGCGCCCAAATGCACGAGTTTATAGCCGAACTCGGCACGAACGGTAAATTTCTGTTCAGCGCATTCAATAAATTTTTTAACGGCGATCTTATTTCATTTTTCGAAAAACACGGAGTTGAAACAAAACTTGAAAGAGGCGGAAGATACTTCCCGTTAAGCGACGATGCCCACAGCGTCGTAAATGCTCTTATAAAATACGCGAAAGAAAACAATGTAAAAATCAAAACATCCGCGGAAGTCGTTTCGGTAAAAAAAGAAAACCGAACCGCAACAGAGATCGTTCTGGCAAACGGCGAAACTTTGAAGGCAAAAAAATATATTATAGCGACAGGCGGTCTTTCTTATCCGCAGACAGGCTCTACGGGCGACGGATATAAATTTGCAAGAATATTCGGACATACAATCACGGAACCTTCTCCGGCGCTTGTCCCGGTAACTTCGCAAAATCCCTATCTGAAAACTCTTAACGGGCTGAAAATAAAAAATTCCGAGATAACTCTTTTTGCCGGCGGCAAAATGGAGCAGAAACTTTTCGGAGATTTTGAATTCACGTCTTTCGGCATGACGGGGCCTGTTATTTTAACGATGAGCGGAGATATTTTTAAACTTGCAAAAGAAAATAAAAAAATCGAACTGTCCGTAAATTTAAAACCGGGCCTTGACGATAAAACGCTTGATATGCGACTTGTAAGAGAACTGAATTCTTTCGGTTCAATGCCTGTGAAACAAATGCTAAAAGAAATGATTCCTATCGCGATGATTGAGCCGTTTATGAAAATAAACGGCATAAACGCTACAAAAAAATGTTCGGAAGTCTCAAAAACGGAAAGAGCCCGGCTTCTCAAAGGATTCCAGGATTTACGGTTTGAAATAACCGGAACAAGACAATTCAACGAAGCCATTATAACAAAAGGCGGAATATCGGTTTCGGAAATAGAACAGGCGACAATGAAATCAAAACTTTCCGATAATGTATTTTTTTGCGGAGAGGTTCTTGATCTGGACGGGCCGACGGGCGGATTTAACCTGCAGATAGCTTTTTCAACAGGATATCTTGCCGGCAGCAATACGGAAGTTTAGAAGCTGGGAAGCTTCATATTTAGGGAGACAACCGTGAGTATTTTTGAAATCATAATGCTTTTATGTTTTGCAAGCGCATGGCCTTTCTCGATATATAAATCTTACAAATCGCGTAAAAATACCGGGAAAAGCATAATTTTTTTATACATCGTCCTTGTCGGATACATAGCCGGAATGCTGCATAAATACATATACAGTTTCGACGGCGTTTTTTATCTTTATCTGTTCAATTTTTTTCTTGTTTTGACCGATACCGTCATTTATTACAGAAACTATTTATTGTCCAAAAAAGAAAAGACCGGAATTTAAATTCCGGTCTTTTAATATGGTTGCGGGGGTAGGATTTGAACCTACGGCCTTCAGGTTATGAGCCTGACGAGCTACCGGGCTGCTCCACCCCGCGATTTATAAAACGTAAGAGAGATTTTATATTTTTATTCTTTCTTTGTCAAACAATGTTTTAACGCTATTGAAATAAAAAAATAAATTTGAGATAATTCTTGTGTAAGAAACTGACGGATAAAAAGGATTAATTTCAAATGGCTGCAAAAATTCTACTTTTCATAGGGATGTTCCTTTTCTTTTTTATACTGCATTACATATTTTATTCTTTCTATTCCTACAGAACCAGAACACAGTCTTACAGCGGAAGCATAGGTTTTCTCTTTTTATTTATAGGTGCGGTTGCTTCGGTAGTATGGACGGCTCTCATATTCAGTCATAATTCACGCGGGCTGCTTTTACCTCTTACAATGGTTCCGTCTTTTCTGATAGCCGGCTTTATGATCTTCAGAATACTGATATCGCTTTATTTGAAAACTTCCCAAAAAAAAGAAGCTCTGGTAGACAACCAGAAAAAAAACCAGGATGAATACCTGAGCCTTACCAGAGGCAGACATTACGACTATATCATCAATATTTATAACAATAAAACCAACCCTCTTATAACGCAGAGAGACTATGAAATAGCATGTATTTACAGCAAGAAAAATTCGGTGGTGGATTCTTTAAAGGCACAAAACAAGTATTACGAACTGGCAATATTCTATTTGCTTCAGAATAACTACAAAGAATCCATAAACTATTTTAATTTGGCAGACAGTAATTATAATTATAAATTTTTTTACAACAAAGGCTTATGCCTTTTCCACCTTGAAAAATATCAGGAATCAATTGAAGCTTTTGACAAAGCAATCGAATTGTCTCCGAATCCGTTTGCATTTTTTAACAGGGCGCTTGCAAAAGCAAGAATTAATGATGTTGCAGGAACGGCCTCGGATATGAGAGACATTCTTGAAGATAAAGATATAAAAGCGGCGATAAAAATTAAAAGAAAAGTTGATTTTATAGAAAAAGCGGTCAAATCGCTTTAATTGCGACGGGGATAAAATGACATACCAGAGAAATAAAAATACAGACTGGGGCAAATACACGTTTCTGCCTTCAATTCTTCAAACGACTCCTAATGCATTAATAAGAAATTATATTCAGAATTACGTCAACGGACTGCCTGAAGGATTTTCAGAAATAGCAAACGATTCATACCACATGAATGAAAACGCCGTACAGCGTCTGCCAAGCATGATAGCGACGATAGAAAATCTGGGCAACGTATTTGATTTTAAGCTGTCGCTTCCCATAGACACAATAACGGTCGCCAACGGAAATCTCAGAATGGTACTTGCTTATCTTGACGCACTCAGAGAACCGCAAAAAAATCCTAAAATGGCCGAAGCCTGCGAATACCGGTCAAGCGGCATAAACAAGCTTTCGGTATCTCTTTTTGATAAAGCGCTTGAATTTTTTTTAAAGGCTATAGAACTGGACGATTCAGATTTTTTTGTAAATCTTCAGGTAGCAAAAATATATCTTTACTGCAATAACAGCGAACAGAATCTTATTGATCTGGACAAAGCCGAATCTTATTTAAAAAAAGCTCTGCGTTACGGCCAGGCCGAGCTGACCTCCCCAAGACTTATAGGCAAAATAAAAGAAACTCACGATATTAAAAAAATGGTTGCGGAAATCGCTCTTCATCTGTCTGTATTGTATTTGGTGACGGGCAACGAATTATACTTTAAAGAAAATGAGGTTTTAACGGAAAATGTAACAGGAAAATACGGCCAGATGCTTGAATTTGCCGTTCTTTCAAACGGCATTTACCAGACTCTTGAATCAAAATATATGCAGGCAAAAGCAAATATTCTTATGGCCAAAAACAAAGAAGCTCTTGATATACTGCAGAAACTTTTGGACGACGACCTGCAGTTTATATACCGTTTAAGGCAGGATTCTGATTTTTCTTCCGTTATTGAGACGATTGAAAATTCGTTTGAGGTTATATCTTCCTCAAAACCGGAAAATACTTTTATCAAGGCTTTTGAAATGCTCAGAAAAGGCAACCATGATTATGCAAAAAAACTGGCAAGAAAAATTCTGCTTGAAGAACAAGAGTACTTTGACAGATTTTCTGCAAAATGCTTTGACCCGATAAGAAAAGACATCGAAGGATTCAGATTTCTAAGCATTATAAATTCTCTGAGCCCATTGCCGATGGCAGATCTCGATTTTAAATAATTTAACCGTTTAATATTTTTTTTGCGGCATGCGCTATAAACGACGCTGCTTTGGGAAGCGCTTTTTCGTCTATATCAAAATTCTCGTGGTGCCACGGATATGAAGTGCTTTTGCCGCATGAAGTGCCGGCATATACAAAACATCCTTTTACTTTTTGCAGATATTCGGCAAAATCTTCGCCGCCCATTGAAGGTTCGGACAAAAGACTTACGTTGTTTTTACCGTAATATTCTTCGGCGGCTTGTTTGCATATGTCAACTATATCGTTATCGTTTATCAGAGGATTGCCCAAAGCTTTATAATCAACCGTATAAGACATCCCGTATATTTTAGACATTCCTTCAAGCCTGTTTATTATTTCGTTTTTAATTTTATTTCTCGTATCGTTGTTTAAAGTTCTTACTGTGCCTACAAGCTTGGCCTTTCCGCATATGATGTTATATTTTTCACCGCCTGAAATTTCGCCTACTGTCACTACCGCCGGATCAAGAGGACTGATAGTTCTTGAAACTATCGTTTGAAGAGACATTACAAATTCGCAGGCGCATACCAATGCGTCTTTTGCAAGATGCGGATATGCTCCGTGCCCTGTCTCTCCGTTTATTTCTATTATAAATCTGTCAACGCCGGCCATCATGGCTCCGTATTTTAAACCTACCTGTCCCGTTTTCAGCCACGGACTTACATGAACTCCCAGGATAGTGTCAACTTTATTTTTTGACAGAACGCCTTCTTCCATCATTCTTTTCGCACCGCCGGAAGATTCTTCATTGGGCTGGAATATAAACTGGACTCTGCCTGAAAATTCATCGGTCCGGGAAGATAAAACCATTGCCGCTCCCAGCATTATGGCTGTATTTCCGTCGTGACCGCAGGCATGCATCACGCATTTATTTTTTGATTTATATGAAACTTTATTTTTTTCAGATATCGGAAGCGCGTCCAAATCCGCTCTTAAGGCAACCGTTTTTTTGGCGCCTTTTTTTTTGCCTTCCAAAATTCCGACGACTCCTGTTTTGCAAAGCCTGTATGTTTTTATTTTATGTTCTTTTAATATTTTCTCTACAAGAGCCGCCGTTTTAAATTCTTCATTGCCGAGCTCCGGATTTGCGTGTATGGTTCTTCTTATATTTTTAAGTTTTTCAGATAAATTCATTTTATTATTCTCCCGATCGCTTCAGGCATATTATTTATAATGTCTCCTGCCGTAAGACAAATCTGCGTTTTCTCCGCAGCCGCAATATCGCCGGCAAGCCCGTGCGTATAAACTGCCGCCTCAACTTTTAACATTAAATCCTTATTATTATAACCTGCAAAAGCAGCCGTTATCCCTGATAAGACATCCCCGCTTCCTGCCGTCGCCATTCCGGGATTCCCGGTTTTATTGACATAAACTGACAAACCGTCCGACACAACCGTATCGCTGCCTTTCAATACGCAGATTGTACCATTATTTGCGGCAAAAAGCTTGGCCTGCTTTTTTCGGGCCGACCGGGAATCTTTATATTTCAGACCTGAAATTCTTTCAAATTCTTTCGGATGTGGAGTCAATATTATTTTAGCTTTTGCATTTTTGAACTGCTTTATAATCCCGTTTTTTTGTTCTTTTTCAAAAACATTTAATCCGTCGGCGTCTATAATTACCGGAATTTCAAAACTCTTGATAACTTCTGAGATAATATTTTTTAACGCCCCGCTTCTGCCGGACCCGCATCCGAATACCGCCGAAGTTACGCGGCGCGATTTTATAAAATTAATGATTGTTTTTTTTGCTTTTTGAGAAAGTTTGCCGCCTGAATCGTCTAACGGAAGCAGCATTATTTCAGGTTTAACTTTTTTTGAGATGCCGTTATAACATGAGCGCGGAAAAGCCAAAGTTACAAGACCGGCTCCGGCTGTAATTGCGGCATTTGCGCATAATACGGCCGCCCCCGGCATATTGTAAGAACCGGCAGCTATAAAAACATGTCCGTAATCGTTTTTATGACTGTTTTTTTTTCTTTTAAAAATATTTTTAAATTTCATTTTATTTTGAAGAAACTGCGACGGCAACAACAATTTTTGCCGTGTGGGACAATGAAACATCTATAAAACCGGCCTTTTTATTTTTTATAAAAACCTGAGGTTTTCCTGTATTTTCATTTTTAATAAATATATCGGTAATGACTATGTTTTTCAAATGATTTACGGCTTTCCAGACGGCTTCTTTTGCGGCAAAACGAACTGCAAAATGCTGGGCTGCGGAATGTTTTTTAGAAAGGCAATATTCTATTTCTTCCCGTGAAAAAACTCTTTTCAAAAAAGATTTATTTTTTACAAGTTTAGAAAACCTTGATACTTCTTCGATATCTATGCCTATTTTCATGTTTTACCCGTAAAATAAACGTATCCACCGTTAACCGGTGGATACATTTTAATATTTTTCAACAGAATTTCATAATTAATAATACATGTCGCTGGCTGAAATAACAGAATCTATTTCAACTTTAATCTTGGTAAGTTTAGGTTTAGTCCAAACTTTTTTCTTATCTTTTTTCATTTTATGCCCTCTCCGAAACGCTTAAACATTACATTACTGCCATTATTATATATTACAAAACCGCAAAAATCAAGACTTTTATAAAAGACAATTGACAAATTTGATTTCTTATGCTATACTGGCACTCAAATAATTTGAGTGCCAATTATAGGAGGATATGATGAATATCAATAAATTCACTATAAAATCGCAGGAAATTCTTGCAGATATGCAGGAACTGGCTTCTTTGCACGGCAATCAGGAAATTACGCCTGAGCATCTTCTTTACAGTCTTTTAAAACAGGAACAGGGCGTAGTCAGTTCGATAATATCAAAATTGTCCGCATCTGAACAAAATATCCAGCAGCTTATAGAAAAAGATTTGTTAAACTCTATAGAATCAAAACCGAAGGTTTCCGGAGCAAGAAGCTATATATCGCAGGATTTGGAAAAAATATTTTCTGTAGCCGAAAAAACTGCAAAAAATTTGAAAGACGAATATGTATCAACGGAACATCTTTTGCTTGCGGTCGTAAGTTTTCCAAATACTGAAGCCTGCAAAATATTAAAAAAATACTCGATAACACAGGACAATGTTTTAAAGGCTCTTGTTGAAATACGCGGCAACAACAGAGTTACAGACCAAAATCCCGAAGACAAATATCAGGCTCTTGAAAAATACGGCAAAGACTTAACGGACCTTGCCAAAAAAGGCAAGCTTGATCCCGTAATAGGAAGAGACGAAGAAATACGAAGAAGCATTCAGGTCCTTTCAAGAAGAACTAAAAATAATCCAGTTTTAATCGGCGAACCGGGTGTGGGAAAAACCGCCATAGTCGAAGGGTTGGCGCAGAGGATAGTTTCAAAAGACGTGCCCGAGTCTCTCAAAGATAAAAAAGTAATCGCTTTGGATCTGGGAGCTTTGATAGCCGGAGCAAAATACAGAGGAGAATTTGAAGACAGACTTAAAGCCGTTTTAAAAGAAATTCTGTCTGCCCAGGGTAAAATAATACTTTTTATAGACGAACTCCATACAATAGTAGGAGCCGGAGCGACCGAAGGAGCGATGGATGCCGGAAATATGCTGAAGCCTCTTCTTGCAAGAGGAGAGCTGAAACTTATAGGAGCGACTACTCTTGACGAATACAGAAAGTATATAGAAAAAGATAAAGCTCTTGAAAGAAGATTCCAGACGGTTTACACAGGAGAGCCTTCTGCAGAAGACACTATTGCAATATTAAGAGGCTTAAAGGAAAAATATGAAGTCCATCACGGAGTAAAAATCAAAGATTCGGCTCTTGTGGCGGCGGCAGCTTTAAGCTCAAGATATATCACCGACAGATTTCTGCCTGACAAAGCAATAGATCTGGTAGATGAAGCGGCAAGCAAATTGAGAATTGAAATCGATTCAATGCCGGCCGAACTCGATACTGTTGAACGCAAAATAACACAGCTTGAAATTGAAAAACAGGCCGTAAAAAAAGACGGTGATTCTTCGGCAAAGGAACGTCTTGCAAACATTGAGTCTGAAATTGAAAAATTGAAAAACTCTTCAAGCGCCATGAAAGTGCACTGGCAGAAAGAAAAAGACGCAATATCAAAAATAAGAAAACTCAAAGAAGAAGTTGAAAAACTCAAAATAGACGAACAAAAAGCCGAAAGAAACGGAGAATTAAACGCCGTTGCCGAAATACGCTACGGGAAAATACCTTCCGTTCAGGTAGAACTCGATAAAGAAAACAAAAAACTGCATTCTCTTCAGAAAGAAAAGAAAATGCTCAAAGAAGAAGTTGATGACGACGATATAGCCGCCGTTGTAAGCAAATGGACGGGAATACCTGTTTCCAGAATGCTTGAAGGCGAAATGAAAAAACTGCTTGAGATGGAGGAAAGACTTCATAAAAGAGTCATAGGACAGGATGACGCCGTAACTGCTATATCAAACGCCGTAAGAAGATCGCGCTCCGGTATTTCAGACCCCAATAAACCTATGGGATCTTTTATATTTCTGGGCCCGACAGGCGTCGGTAAAACGGAACTTGCAAAAGCTCTGGCGGAACTTTTATTTGACGATGAAAAAAACATCGTAAGAATAGATATGTCCGAATACATGGAAAAACACGCCGTCTCAAAACTTATAGGAGCTCCTCCGGGATATGTAGGTTTTGAAGAGGGAGGCCAGCTTACCGAAGCCGTAAGAAGAAGACCCTATTCCGTAGTTCTTTTTGATGAAATAGAAAAAGCGCATCCCGAAGTTTTCAATATAATGCTTCAGATGCTTGACGACGGACGTCTGACCGACAGCCAGGGAAGAACCGTCGATTTTAAAAATACCGTTGTAATAATGACTTCAAATATAGGTTCCCAGTGGATACAGGAAAGTTCTGATTACGCTGAAATTAAAAAGAAAACCGATGAGGCGCTGCATCTTCATTTCAAACCTGAGTTTTTAAACAGAATAGACGAAATAATAATATTCAGACGGCTTGAAAAAGAGGATTTAAGAAAAATTATAGATATTCAGTTAAACGCAATTGCAAAAAGGCTCTCGGAAAAACAGATAACTGTTTCTTTAACCGACAAGGCCAAAGATTTCATAGCAGAGCAGGGATATGAGCCTTCATTCGGAGCAAGACCTCTTAAAAGAGCTTTGCAGACTTATATACTTAATCCTCTTTCGGCAAAAATCATATCCGGAGAATTTACGGAAGGAACTGCCGTTAAAATAGACGTTTCAAAAACATCCGAGGGACTTGTTTTCAAAAAAGCATAATTGTCAACTTATTTTTATTTACGGTTGACAATTGTGCCGTAAATTTTATATTTTATTGACACAGTCTCGCAGAATTGTTATATTTGTGCCTGTAAAAACTAGTATGATATGGCTTTCAACCGCCGGCTTTGTACTAGTTATTATTTTTTGCCTTACGGAGGAAAATGAAACGTTTTATATTGGCTTTGGTTTGTATTTTGTCGTATGCGGCTTCCGTTAAAGCCGTTGAAATAACTCCCGATTTTTACATGAGACTTCGTTATGTGGTTCAGGATTTTGAAAACAATTACAAAGATCTCAATTATAATACTTTCAGAATAAAAACAGCTGTCGGATTAAAAACCGATTTCAGCCCGAATTATTCCGCTTATGTAAAACTTATGAATGAAAACAGGCCTTACATATACAATATGCCGGGCAAATCATCTGATTACAGCATAAACGAATTTATTTTTGAAAATTTATATTTTGACGCCAAAAATCTTTTCGGAAATATTCTTGATATCCGTATAGGAAGACAGAATCTTTATTACGGAGACGGATTTTTGGTATGGGAAGGAACACCCGGCGACGGATCAAGATCAATATATTTTAATGCCGCAAAATTTACGGTAAAAACCAAACCTGCGACTATAGAAATCGTCGGGCACTGCGGAACAAAATACGAACAATATCTGCCGGTTCTAAATCAAAACAATCCCCCTTCAAAACTTAACAACAGCAATGAAAGTTCGGCGATGATTTTTGTAAAAAGCAATCTTTCAAATAAACTTTACATAGAACCGTTTTATATATATAAGAATGAAAACATAGCTTATTATGAAAATATACATACTCTGGGCAGTTATGTCAGATATAAAAACGGGCCGTGGACCTTCAAAGGACAATTTGCCGGACAGCTTAGAGACAATCTGCATGAAACCGGAACAGCTTACGGCGGATACGGATTTATCGAGCGTGAAAAAGTATTTTTCAACGATATCGTAAGCATCGGCGGATATTATTTATCCGGAGACGACGAAAAGACAAGCGCCGACGAAGGATGGAATAATCTCTACGGAAGAGGAATGTTTATATGGTCCGATCTGATGTGTTTTATATATCTGCCTGAAACAGGAGACGTCGGATACTGGTCTAATTTAAAAATGTATCAGGCGCAGTACAAACTTAACATTTCAAAAAAAACATACGTTGCGGGTACTTATGCTTTGCTTTACGCAAACCAGACCGTAACCGGAAGTATATTCGGAAACGGCAACAACAGAGGAAGCCTCGCTTTGGCCGAATTTTGCCATCAGTTTAATAAAAATGTAAAATTTCTGTTGTACGGGGAATATTTTACTGCCGGAGATTTCTATAATAACGAAAAATTAAAAAGCGGATCTTTTTTCAAAACGGAACTGACTTTTTGTTTTTGATTTAAGCGGCCGGGGGGAAAATTATGGTTATGAAGTTTATAGATAAGTATTTTTACATGATAATTCTCCTTTTTTTGGTTTTTTTGCTTTTCGTCGTTTCTTTCTGGAATATTTTTATAGTGCCCCTGAACACTGAAATAAACAATAACATATCCCAGTCTATAGCTCAGGAAGAAAGAATTCTTTATTCTTTCGTATCGGGAATGGGGCAAAATCCCGCCGAAGAAATAAAACAAAATACGGCGGCGGAAATTGAACAAAACCAGTCTTATCAGGATGAAGTTTCATGGCTTCAGGAACATTCTTTATTAGGCCGTGAGAACACGTTTATACGCGAAGCGGAACGTAAATTTGCAAGAACTCTTTTTATATGGTTTGTTCTTTTTATTCTTTTGCTTACCCTTGAACTTGTAAACAAAGTAAACTTTAAAGATAATTATTATAAATTTTTTCCTCTGATTCTGTCGGCCGTAATGCTGATATACGCGCACAGCACAAAACATAACGATGTTTTCTACGTTCTTCTTGGAACAATTGTTGCAGTTACATCATTTTATTTTGTATATTATCTGAGGAAAGAATTTAAATCGAATTTGTTTTTTTGGTTCTTTATGTTTACGGGTATTGTTTTTAATCCGGTTTATCCTCTTTTTTTCAACGGGGTTTTCAGACAAAGCGTAATTTTATACGCCGCAGTTTTTTTTATAGTATATTTTGCACTCTCCTGCTGGCAGAACAGATATAAAAAATAAAAATCTCGACGGAATAATTTAAACCAATAAAGCTATTGACATGTTAATTATACTTGTGTATAATTATACGTATGACCAGACCATCTCATAATATAGATTTATTGTTGTTCAATACCGGAGAAAAACTTCTTATTGAAGTCGGTTTTGAAAAATTCAGCGTAAGGCATCTGTGTAAAAAGGCCGGCGTGAATTTGGGAATGTTCCATTATTATTTCAAAACAAAAGAAAATTTTATAGAACTTTTGTTTGAAAGTCTTTTTAATAAACATCTTGAATGCCAGAAAAAAGCCGCTGAAAAACATTTAAGGGCAAAGGATAAGCTGAAAGCCGTTATTTATGAAAGAGCCGTAATGACGCTTACGAATAAACAGCTCATAACGGTATTCTTTAAAGAAATACTAAACAGATCTTTTGACAAACTGCTTGCAAAACATAAAAAAGAAGAAATGCGTTTTCTTATACCTATAATAGAACAGTGTAAAAAAGACAAAGACATAGCGCAGAATTTGAAAATACAGCACATACTGCCTCTTATTCTGCCTGCGCCAAATTTTGCCGTTGCAACCGATTTGTTTAGAGTTGCAGATATTGATTCAGACGGAAACATAACTATGGAAAAGAATGCCGATTTAAAAGCATACATTGATAAATTGGCAGATTTAATACTCAGGGGATTAAAATGAAAAAACAAACAAAAAAAATACTTTTTTTTGTATTTGCGTGCGGATGCTTTTTTTTGACAAACGCCGCAAGTGCGGAATTTTTGACGGTAGACCAGTACGTGCAAAAGGTTGAAGAAAACAACAGCTCGCTGAAAGAAATAAATTTTCAGATTGAAGCGATATCAAAACAATTTAAAGAAAGCTTCAGGGCCTATTCTGCCACTCTCGGCTCAAATCTTACTTACGCAAACGATAAAACAAGAGCTTACAATTCGGCTTCAGGACAATTTGCCGACCAGAAAATACAAGCTCTGAATTTTGATGTTTCCGTAAATAAACAGTTTGAAACGGGAACGCTTTTTTCAGCCGGATACGGCACAAATTATTCGTCTGTTAAATACATATTGCCTCTGTACGAAACTACAGACATGGCTCCCTATGTGGCACTTGAACAGTCTCTTCTGAAGAATTTTAACGGCGATCTTACAAAAATTTCAATATCAAAAGCAAAAGCCGCTTCGCGCTCTTTACTTTATCTGCAGACATATAAAAAACAGCAGATTCTTTTAAACGCAAAAAAAGTTTACTGGGCTCTTTCGTATGCAAGAACCGTTTCCGATTTTAGAAAACAGTCTTTTGAAAGAAGCAGAAAAATTCTTGAATGGAACGAATCAAGATACAACAGGGATCTGGCGGAAAGAAACGATGTTTTACAGTCTAAGGCCCTTTATAAAGGAAGAGAGCTTGCATTGAAGCAGTCGCAGTTTGACGTAATGACGGCTTCAAGAAATTTCAATGAAATGATGAATATTTCCTCAAACGCTTCGGACTATGAAATTGAATCGATAAACAATCTGGAGAAATATTTTAATGGAATTTCGGAACTTAAAAGAAACGGAGGCAAAAGAGCCGACGTTCTTGCGGCGCTTGCAACCGTTGAAAATACAAAATATACCGCAGAAGAAAAAAATAAATCTATAGGAGCCGATTTAAAAGTAAGCGGCAAGTTCGCATTTAACGGAGCAGATTCCTCTTTCACGGGAGCTTCGTCTGAAATGGCAAAACTTAATTATCCGTCATGGGCTTTGGGATTATCCTATTCGGTGCCTCTTGATTTTTCAATACAGAAATCCGTAAACGAAGGATTTGAAGCACAGTTAAACGCTGCTTCAAAACAGGCTGAAGCAGCCGAGCTTTCGGAAAAGAACGACTGGAACCAGTTAAACGCAAATTGGAAAAATACGCTTGAAAAATACGAAATAGCAAAAGAAATAAATAAAATCCAGCAGGAAAGAAATATTGAAGAACAGAAACTGTTAAAAAGAGGAAGAAGCACAACTTCGGACATGATAAAGAGCGAAGACGACCTTGACGACGCAGTTTTGAGCCAGTATCAATTTTCAATGGATTTAATTTTTATATTGCTGGAAAGCCAGATGCTGTACGATACACAAATTATTACTTTGGAGTAAAAAATCATGAATTTAGCAAAAATCGCAATCAGAAGGCCCACTTTTATATTCGCTTTATTGATGGCAGTTATCGTCATCGGATTAATAGCGATGAAAACGCTTTCTGTAAGAATGTTCCCGGACGTTGAATTCCCTTATGTCGTAGTGACAATACAGTATCCGGGAGCAGGCCCTGAAGAAATAGAGCTTTTAGTAAATAAAAAAGTTGAAGACGCCGTAAGTTCTGTATCGGGAATAAAACACATTTACTCCGTAAGCCAGGACAGCTACGGCATGGCGTGGGTTGAATTTAACCTCAGCAAAGATCCGGATATAGCTCTTCAGGAAGTAAAAGATAAGATAGCCGAAATCAGAAATGATTTCCCTACCGATATAAAAGAGCCTATAATACAAAAACTTGATCCTAACTCTCAGCCGATACTTTTAATCAGCTTAAGAGCCGATCTTAAAGATAACGAGATATACGATCTTGCCGACGATTATTACAAAAAGGAACTTTCAAGAATTGACGGCGTTTCAAAAGTTGACATCTTCGGAGGAACAAAAAGAGAAATTCACGTTGACGTAGATAAAAACAAACTGAAACAATACGATATGACATTGACGGCTGTTGCTTCAAAAGTGGCTTTAAACAGCACCAATATCCCTATAGGGCATTTTTCAAAAGGGCCTAAAGACGTATCTTTCAGAACTATCGGCGAATTCCGTTCCATAAGACAAATAAGCGATGTAATAGTAAACTTTGTCGGCAACGATGTCCCCGTCACTATAAAAGATGTAGCAAAAGTCAAAGATTCAACCGAAGAAACTTATACGATCGGAAGAATCAATATTAAAGAAAACGGAGAAATTAAATCGGAAAATACCCTGATTCTTGCCGTTTACAAACAGGCAAAATCAAACGATGTAAGAATATCAGATCATCTTACGACGAAAGTTGCCGAATTGAATAAAAAGGCCGATTCGATTAAAGGTCAGCCCAAATTAAAAATAGTAAAAGACGCCGCATGGCCCGTAAGAGCAAACATCAAAGACGTTACGGCAACAATATTTGAAGGAATATTTCTTGCGATCGTCGTAGTTTATTTCTTTTTGGGAAGCTGGAGATCAACTTTTATTACTGCTCTTGCTTTACCGAACAGCTTAATAGGCGCATTTATTTTTATGTCTCTGTTTGATTTCAGCATAAACGTTATTTCGCTTATGGCTTTATCTCTGACGGTAGGACTTCTTATAGATGACGCTATCGTTGTGCGAGAAAACATATTCAGACATTACGAGGAAGGAGAAGATCCCGTTGAAGCGGCCGAAAAAGGAACAAATGAAGTTGCTTTGGCGGTAATAGCAACTACCCTTACCGTTATATCGGTGTTTTTGCCTATCGGATTTTTGTCCGGAATAGTAGGCCAGTTTTTCAGAGAATTCGGACTGACAGTCGTTTTTGCGATGATAATATCGCTTCTTGACGCTTTGACCATAGCGCCTCTTCTTTCGGCGTATATGATAACAAAAAGAAAAATCGCAGAGAAAAAACAAAATATTTTTGTAAGAGTTTTCAGAATGCTGACAGTAGGCTGGTTTAATAAATTTTATCATTTAACCGAAAAGTTTTATGAAAAAACAGTCAGATATATTCTTGGAAATAAAAAGAAAGTTCTTTCAATTACTGTTTTAATATTTTTCTCATCGCTTTATATAGCGAAATTTCTGCCTGTTGTTTTCATGCCAAGCCATGAAAACGGCGAATTTTTAATTAATCTTGAGGCTAAACCGGGAACTTCGTTAAGCTATTTGAATTCTAATTACGTAAAAGAAATAGAAACATCCGTAATGAATGAAAAAGAGATTGAGTATGCCGTTACCATGGTAGGTAATTCGCAGAAAGAACTTAATAAGGCCACGATTTTCGTAAAAATGGTTCCTGATAAGGAAAGAAAAGTATCAACAAACCAGATGAAACAAAACTTAAGAAATCTTTTGAAAGATAAATTTGATAAAGATTTAATCCTCTCATTTGACGATATGGGATCATTCGGAACTGAAAAACCGTTTTCGCTTATGTTATACGGAGATGATACTGCTACTCTTTCTAAAACCGCAAACTTTCTTATAACCAAATTCAGCAATATTGACGGGCTTCTTGATATCTCAACAAATTTAAGAAGCGGAAAGCCGGAAAGACAGGTTATAATGAATCCGGATAAAATGCTTGCTTTCGGAGTCCATTCGGTAACGGCAGGCAGCGAGCTCAGAGCGATGGTTGAGGGAGTAACTCCGGCAAAATACAGAGAAAACGGGCTTGAATACGATATAAGGGTTAAACTGCAGGACGACCAAAAAGATATTATGAGCGCATTTAACGATATTTACATAGGAAACACAAACAACAAACTGCTTAGACTGCGCAATGTTTCTTCTCTTGTAGACGCAGAAGGCCCTACTAAGATATACAGACGCGATAGATCGACATATATATCAATTGAAGGAAATCTTGCGTCAAACGCAAACCTGCAGGGGATACAGAAACAGGTTGAAAAAATTATAAAAGAAGAAAAGGCTAAACCGGAAAATGTTTCTATGAAAGATTTAACTTACGATTTTTCAGGAGATTCGGAACAGATGAAAGAATTGTTTACAAACATGATTATCGCCGCTTGTCTGTCACTGTTATTTATATACATGGTTCTGGCAAGCTTGTATGAATCTCTTATAACGCCGTTTACCATAATGGTCGCTCTTCCTTTGGCGATAGTCGGCGGACTTCTGGCTCTTTACATGACAAGCCAGTCGATAAGCACGTTTACGATGATAGGATTTATAATGTTGCTCGGTATCGTTGCCAAAAACTCCATTCTGCTTGTTGACTATATACAGCAGATGATGAGAAAGGGATATGACATAAAAGAAGCGATCGTAATATCAGGCAAAAAAAGATTAAGACCTATTTTGATGACATCTGTCGCTTTGGCGGCAGGTATGCTTCCGACCGCAATGGGATTAAGCGAAGTGGGAAAATTCAGAATGAGCATGGGTATAGTCGTAATAGGCGGAATTGTAAGCTCGACGGTACTGACTTTGCTTATAGTACCGGCTATATTTGAATACTTGAACTCTTTCAGAATGTGGTCCAGAAAACTTCTCGGAAGACCAGAGCTCAGAATGATAGATAAAGAACATAACAACAACCAGTAAAATATTTTAAACGCTGCATTTAAAAAAAACCGGCTTGATTTTCAGGCCGGTTTTTTTATATTAAAATTGTAAATAAGAATATTTTTTTATATAATTCCGATATAAAATGTATAATCTACAGCAAATTCTATTATATACATCCTCGATTGCTGCCGTAGCTCTTGCGGTTTTTATATTCGTAAAAAACAAAAAAAATCCGATAAGCCTTTCTTTCTCCGCGTTGTGCGCGGCTTCTTTTATCTGGCTGTTTTGTTATGCCCAGATGATTACGGCAAGACCGGAAAACGCTTCTTTCTGGCTTACGGCGGGAACCGTCGGAATGATTTTTGTGCCGGCTTTTTCAGTTTTTTTTATATTGTCTTTTATAAAAGATACGATAAAGAAAACAACTTACTGGCTTATTTTTGCGCCCGGCGCTTTTTTTGCGCTGTCTCTTATACTTTCAGGTTTTTTTGTAAGCGGAATAAAAACAGCCGAATGGGGCATCTATCCGCAAAACGGGCGTCTTCATGTTTTTTTCATAATATACAGCGCCGCCGTCATCTTATTCGGATTAAAAAGAATCCTCGGATATATTAAAACCGACGACATATCTTCAATAAAAAAACATAAAGCCATTTATCTGATGCTGACTTATATGCTGTTTCTGGTACTTTTTGTTTTTGACAATCTTTTCTTCTATGATTTTTTTAATTTTGAACCTATAACGCATCTTATAATATTGTTCTGCCTTTCGACATCGGCGCTTATAATATCAAATTACAATATCGCCAATCTGAAGGTTTTGTCGATAAAACTTGTGATATTTTCTTTCATGCTGCTTCTTGTCCTTTTCATAACAAGCCATGTCGCAAAATTTTCAGACAATATTTTTCTGTCAAACCTTTTTACATTTCTTTTGACTATCGGCTGTTTTCTGCTATATAAAAGGGTAATACTTAAAGCCGAAGATCTTCTTCTTGCAAAAAACAAACATTACCAGAACCTGCTTCTTCATGCGGCAAGCGGGATGGCTCAGGAGCATAATCTTGAAAGACTGCTCAAGCTTATAGCAATTATAGTCCTTAAAACAATAAAAGTTAATTTTGTGGCCATTTTTCTTGAAAATAAAGAACAGAAAAATTTCGAAATTAAAATTTTAAGATCATTCTCCAATTCGGCAAACGAGCTGCTTTTCTCATATGACTATGAACATCCTTTCATAAATTTCATACAGCATAAAGAAAATCCTTTTTTATTTGACGAAATTCCGCAGTATATAGCCAATTCCGTAGTGCTGCCTTTTAAAGTTGCGCTTGTCATCCCTTCGTTTTACGAGGGAGTAAGAGGTTTTATGGTAATAGGCGAAAAAAACAATAAGGACATCTTTACCAGAGACGATATAAATATATTTAAAATGCTTGCCAGACAAACATCTCTTGCAATGGGAAACTGTTTATTTTTCGACGAATACAAACAGGCTCAGGAAAAAATATTTACCGCCGAAAAACTTGCCTCTATCGGAGGACTTGCCGAAGGCGTCGCTCACCAGATAAGAAACAGACTGCACCAGTTTTCGGTTCTTGCCGGAGACCTGAAATATGAAATCCTGGACTGCGCAAAACAGCAGGATAAAACAATTTCCGAAAATAAAAATTTATCGGAAACATTCGCCTACATTACAAAAATAGCGGAATCTCTTGAGACAAACGTCAAAAAAACAAACGAAGTAGTCAGCAGCATTTTAAATTATGCAAAAATAGAATCAAAACAGCTTATGTTTGAGCATTTTAAATTTAAAGATATAACGGATTTGTCTTTTGAACTTTTAAGCGCAAAACATAAAATAACCGACATGGGCAGTTTAAAAATAATAAACAATTTTAAAGATGACGTCACAATTTTTGCTATACAGGCACATATGATGGAAATAGTTTACAATCTGATAGATAACGCTTATGAAGCTATATGCGAAAAATATAATATTCTGACTGGCGACAGCTTAAAAGCTTATGCGCCGCAGATAGGAATATCCCTTTCAAAAAAAGACAAGATTACGACACTGCATATATCGGATAACGGAATAGGAATAAAAGAAGAAAACATATCAAAAATATTCGTTCCGTTTTTTACGACAAAATCATCTACTAAATCGGGCACCGGCATAGGCATGTATATCGTAAAAAGAATCGTAACCGAAAACCTTAAGGGAAGGATCTGGATTGAGTCCACATACATGCACGGAACAGACATATTCATTGAGTTGCCAAATATATAAAACTTTTGTTATACTATTTTAAGATTTTAAATTGCTTTTTACTGGAGTTTACAGGTGAGAAAAAAAGTCCTTATCGTAGACGACGAAGAAGAAATACTCGCCTTTATGGCAAGATTTCTCAAAAGGCTTGAAATTGATACGGCAACGGCAATTTCAGGCGAAGATGCGATAGAAATTTATAAAAAAAATTCTTTTGACTTCGTGCTTCTTGATATACATCTTGGCGGAATGAACGGCGTTGACGTTCTTAAAATTCTGAAAAAACTGGATCCTAAAGTAAGAGCAATGATAATAACCGGCAATATTTCTTCTGATTTAAAAACAGACGTCCACTCTCTGGGCGTAGTAGATTATATACAAAAACCTATAGATTTATCGGATTTCAAAGAAAAAATCTTAAATTACATCAAACAATGAAAAGAAGAAAAGATTTTAAGGAATACTTATCACACGTTGCAAAGCAGATGATTTTAATACATGACGCCGATCTGCTTTCAAAAATGGTCATAAGGACGGTTACCAGAACTCTCGGCGTAAAATATTCCGGACTTTTTCTCTACGACAAGAATTTCCAGGAATACATAATAAACGTTTCAAGCGGCCAAAAAGGCTTAAAAATACCGGTAGGCTTTGCAAAAATAAAAAGCACGCGTCCTATCATAAAATTTTTCAGCGACAAAAATCTTCTTCCCGAAGTAAACAAAGATTTTTTTCTTGTAACACAGCTTCCAGCCTTAAAAAGAAAATATAAAAATGACCCTAAAACGCTTGATTTTCTTTATAATCTGGAAAATGATATCTCGCTTTACCGCGCAAAACTTATAGTGCCGGGTTTTTTCAGAAACAATCTGCTTGTCGTATTTTTTATAGGCAAAAAAGAAGATGGAAAAAGATTTACAAAAGGCGAAATTAACTTTTTGACGGTATTGTCTTCCGACGTTGTTATGGCAATACAAAATGCCAAACTTTTTGAAGACACAAAACAGCAGCTTGAAGAAAACAAAAGACTTCTTTTAAATACAGTCGAGGCTCTTGCAAACGCCATAGACGTAAAGAACGAATATACTCACGGACATGCCGAACGCGTTACAAAATATTCGATGAGCATTGCAAAATATATTCCGAACCATCTTAAAGTAGCCTATCAGTCTTTTGAAGATTCTCTTAAGATAGCTGCTCTTCTTCACGATATAGGTAAAATAGGAATCCCCGAAGATATATTAAATAAACCTTCTTTTCTTACTAAACAGGAAATGGATCTTGTTAAAAAACATCCGGCTATGGGAGCTGAAATTCTCGAACCTATAAACGAGTTTAAGATCATTTCGCTCGGCGTCAAATACCATCACGAAAGATATGACGGAAGAGGCTATCCTTACAATCTTCTCGGCGATGAAATACCGCTGATAGCGTCTATAATCTCGGTAGCCGACGCTTTTGACGCAATGTCAAGCGACAGACCGTACAGAAAAACGATGAGAAAAAATGAAATTATAAAAGAAATCATTTCCAATAAAAACAAACAGTTCAGCCCGATAGTCGTGGATGCCTTCCTTAAAACCGTATCGGCGCAGGAAATATAAAGAGATTTAGATATGAATTTAAGATGCATACTTGACGGACCCAGAGACTGCGCCCAGAACATAGCGCTTGACGAGATCGTTTTTACGGCCGAAAATTTCAAGCCGACATTCAGATTTTACACATGGACTCAGGCCGCTTATACTATAGGTTACTTTCAAAAATTTGCCGAAATAAAAAACGAAGACAATCTGCCGGTAATAAGGAGAATGACCGGCGGCCTTACCGTTCTTCACGATAAAGATCTTTCTTTTTCTCTTATAGCGTCGGACGATATCTGGCCTTATATTTACGAACAGGAAAAATCTTATAAAATTATTCATGAAAATTTAAGAAGTTCTCTTGCGGCTTTAGGCATTATATGCGACGGCGGCGGAAATTTCGGACATTCAAAAAATAATTTTTCATGCGTAGATACATTTTACAAAGACGACTTATTTTTAAACGGCAAAAAAATCGCCGGTTCTTGCCAGAGAAGAAGAGGAAAAAGAATTCTCATAGAAGGTTCGCTTCACCTGCACTTTGATGACAAAACTCAAGAAAAATTTGCTAATATATTTTTTGACGGGCTTGCCGGCGTTTTAAAATGCACGGTGACACGCGAACATATAAGCGAAACCGAAACAGAAGAAGCATCAAAACTGGCGGCGGAGAAATACGCTGCCGAAAAATGGAGCAGGTTATTTTAACATGATGACAGAAAATTTTTACGTTTTATGTTTCTTTATTTCGCTTGCCGTATCGCTTGCCGGCACTCTGTTTTTCAGGGCGGCGGCTGTAAAACTTAACATTTACGACAGACCTCTTACTGCCGTAAAAACGCATAAAAAAACCACTCCGTATCTCGAAGGCCTTGCCATATGGTCGGCTTGGATGATTTCCCTTGTGACGATAAGATTTTTTACGCATTTTCCGACAGGAACCCTTACAAACCTCTGGGCTGTGCTGACCGGCTCTCTAATGTTTCTTATGCTCGGTCTTTTTGACGACATTAAAAAAGGAGGGCTCGGCTTTAAAATAAAATTCCTGATACAGATAGCCGCAAGTCTTATAGTTACCGTGGGCTTTGACATAAGAATAACTTTTATAGACAATTATTTTATATCTGTCGCTTTAAGCATATTGTGGATCATAGGTCTTTCAAACGCGTTCAATCTCATAGACATTATGGACGGTCTTTCCTGCGGAATAGCCGCAATAGCCGCGTTTTTCTTTTTCTTTATAGCTCTTCCCAGCGAAATGCTTTATGTCAATTTTTCGGCAATAGCGCTTGCCGGAGCATGTCTCGGTTTTCTTCCTTATAATCTTTCCGAAAAGAAAAAAATATTTATGGGAGATACGGGCAGTCTTGCAATAGGCTTTATACTTGCCACTCTTGCCATGGGAACTTCTTATACAAAACTTAACATAACAGGCGTTTTCGCGCCTCTTTTAATACTTGCCGTACCTATTTTTGAAACAATATTTGTAAGCCTTGTAAGGATTGAACAGGGCAAATCTCCTTTTCTGGGCAGTAAAGACCATTTTCCGTTAAGACTTGAAAAAATAGGTCTTTCAAGAAAACAGATACTTTTAGCCGTTTATGCGGCCTGTTTGATTTTCGGAATTTTCGCGTATCTTTTTGTAAACGCTTCGCAGTCTATTTCCGTATTCATTTTGTGTTTTGTTGCTTTTATCTGTATTCTTATATCTTATAAACTTGCAAAAGTTAAAATGGATTGAAATTAACAATGAGCGATATTATAATAGGCGCAGGTATTACGGGGCTTTCTTACGGTTATTTCACTAAAAGACCGTTTATACTGTTTGAAGCATCGGATTTCGCCGGCGGTTTGTGCAGATCCGTAAAAGAAGACGGATTTACTTTTGACTGTTCAGGCCATTTTGTCCATATAAAAAATCCTGAAATAAAAAAAATTATTGAGAAAATAACAGGCAGAAAACTTTTAACGGTAAAAAGAAACGCCTCAATATATCTTAAAAATTATTTTGTTCCGTTTCCTTTTCAGGCAAACCTTTATTATCTGGGCGAAAAAGAAAAAAAAGAATGCGTTGACGGCATCAAAAAAAGAAAAAATATAAAAATCAGCAGCGATATGCCTTTCATTAAATGGTCGCAGGCCATGTTCGGAAACGGCATAACAAAATATTTTATGCAGCCCTACAATGAAAAACTATGGAATTACGACCTCCATAAACTGACCGCCGCATGGACGGCTCCTTTTGTGCCGAAACCTTCGGCCGAAAGCATTATAGAATCGGCTTATTCCGAAAATAAAACGGATTACGGATACAACAGCGCGTTTTATTATCCCGATATAAACGGATGCGGGCAGATAACTGACGCTTTTTACGGACAGATTAAAAACTGCGTAATAAAAAACGCAAAAGCAAAAGAAATAGATTTCAAAAATAAAACGGTGTTTGTAAACGGGAAATATTATTCTTATGACAGGCTGATTTCAACGCAGCCCCTTTTTGAACTTATCAGAAATTTAAAAAATGCTCCGCAAAATATAAAAAAACAGACCGAAAAATTAAAATGGACGTCGGTAAGATGCGTCAACCTGGGAATAAAATGCAAAAAAGATGTTCCTGAAAATATA
Source organism: uncultured Elusimicrobiaceae bacterium (assembly GCA_964436195.1). Taxonomy (GTDB): domain Bacteria; phylum Elusimicrobiota; class Endomicrobiia; order Endomicrobiales; family Endomicrobiaceae; genus Proruminimicrobium. The sequence goes on along the minus strand of CAYTCB010000001.1, from coordinate 44,423 downwards.
AAAGACAGACACTGGATTTATCTGCCGGAAAAGAAATATCCTTTTTACAGAGCAGGCATTTACTCAAACGTCAGCAAAAAACTTGCTCCTGCCGGATGCTACAGCCTGTATGTTGAATTCTCCGGCAAAAACAACGCTTATCCCGACTGCTCCGACATAATAAAACAGCTTCAGTCGGCCGGCATTATAGGAAGTGACGATAAAATATTAACGGCAAATATAATAGATATGCCTTACGCCTACGTTATATTTGATAAAAACAGACAGAAAGCGCTTGACGCCGTAACGGATTTTCTAAATTCAAACTCCATTTATTCGATAGGCAGATACGGAGCGTGGGAATATTCTTTCATAGAAAAAAATATAACGGATGCAAAAAATCTGGCCGCAAAACTGGACATCATATGAAAAAAACAAAAGTGTGCGTAATTATAACAAAGCTTGAGCTGGGCGGAGCTCAGAAAGTGGCGGTTGACCTGTGCAAAAAAACCGACAAAAACAAATTTGAAACTTTTATGATATGCGGGATGGGCGGGATTCTCGATGATGAAACTGCAAACAGCGTAAAAGTGTATTTCGTGCCGGACCTTGTAAGGCAAATCAATCCGCTGAAAGATTTTAAAGCGTTTATTGAAATCTATAAAATTTTAAAAAAAGAAAAACCCGATATCGTGCATACTCATTCTTCAAAAGCCGGAATCATCGGAAGAATTACCGCTTTTACAGCCGGAATAAAAGCCGTAATACACACTATCCACGGATTTCCTTTTAACGACACCCAGTCTTTTTTTAAAAAAAATTTATATATAACGCTTGAAAGGCTGTGCGCAAAAATTTCAAAAATTCTCATACCTGTAAGCACTGAAAATACCGTAAAAGGCCTCTCTTATAAAATAGGCACGCAAAAACAGTATCATTATATACGTCTGGGCATAGATATTGAAAATTTTAAAAATTTGAGCCATGCCCCTCTGTTGAAAAAAGAGCTGGGCCTTTGCGAAAACGATAAACTTGTAACGACAATAGGTCCTTTTAAACCGCAGAAAAATTTGGGCGATTTCATAAAAACAGCAAATATAATCGTTAAGAAAAACAAAAATTTTAAATTTATAATTACGGGAGACGGCGATGAAAGGCCGAAACTTGAAAGTTTAATAAAAGAATATGCGCTTTGGGACAATATATTTCTTCTCGGCTGGAGAAGAGACATTTCAAATATTTTAAATTCCAGTGATTTTTTTGTTATGACTTCCTTATGGGAAGGGCTTCCTATTTCAACTATAGAAGCTATGAGCTGCGGACTTGTTCCTGTAGTAAACGATGTTGACGGGCAGAGAGAAATCATAAAAGACGGCAAAAACGGATTTCTTATACAGCCTTACGATATAACAGATACTGCCGCAAAAATTTTATATCTTTCAAATAATCCGGAAATTAAAGATAAAATGAGCCTTGAGGCTAGGCAGACCATTAATGAAACTTTCAGTATTGATTATATGATTAAGCGCCACGAAGAGCTGTATTTAAGCGTTATTTAACGGACAATAACCACTTTGCCTGTATATTTCTTGCCGCCGTCTATATATATAATCCAGATGTAAACGCCGCTGGGCACATAACTGTATCTTTCATCTTTGCCGTCCCAGTGGATTGTGCGGTTCTCATTTTCGGTTGTATTTGTATTTGGCAGGGGAACATATTCCGGAAGAATCCATTTTTTTCTTTTTACAAGATTTCCCATAACGTCATATATGACAAGCTCGCCCGATGAAACGATTTCCGCCGCATCGTTAAATTCAAACTTTATCCATCCGTCCGCATTAAGGCTGCCGTGCTTTATCGTGTCTCCGCCGCTTGACGACAAAGACTGCCCCGATTCCGGTATCCACGGATTAGGAAATACTTTTACGCCGGCATGAGATATTGAAACAACGGCAAACAATAAAATTGAAGCAGCAATTATTTTTTTCATATATTTTATCTGATTCTGTCCAAAGCTCTTTTTGCTTCGGATTTGTCCGGTTTATAATATAAAGCTTTTCTTAAATATTCTCTTGCTTTATCCATTTCGTTGCTGCTGTACGCGTTCATTCCTTCTTCATAATATTTCTGCGCTACGCTGTCTGCGACTCTGTCAAGTTCAAACGAAGCCGAAGTGTTGCCCGGATTATATTCCAAAGATTTCTTATATGACTGGGCTGCCAGCTCAAAATCGTTTTCTCTGAAAGCGTTAAACCCTTTCTTATAGTACTGCTCCGACAAACTGTAACTCATCTTCGATATGTAATTGTTTGCATTTTTATAATATTCGCTGAATTCGTATTTTTCGGCTATATCTCTGGCTTTTTTGAAATATTCAACGGCGGATTCATATTTCCCCTTTTCGTAATTCTTAAGGCCGCTTTCAAAGTAACCGACAAGCTGAGATCTTACTTTATTTTGTTCTTTTTCAAGGGCCGTCAGCCTTTTGTATTCGGCTATATCCTGAATATTTTTTTCCGATTTTTCTATTAAAGTTCTTACGTCAAGCCTGTGCGGAGCGGCAACTACGACGGCTTCAAAATATTTTATCGCTTCTTCATATTCGCCTTTATTGTAATATTTCATCGCCTGTTCGTAAATTTCGTTAGCTTTGTCGGATGCGATTTTTGAAAGCTGGTTGTCAACATCAACCATTTTTTCTTTTGCAAGATCGTTTGAAGGATCTATATCCAAAAGATATTTCAGAGAATCTTTTGCCCTTACAAGATCTCCCTTCTTATAAAATTTTTCGTATCTTTCCCACAAATAAGTTATTCTGTCGCTGTTTGTGTCTCTTTCCTGAAGCGCTTTCACGTCGGAAGTCGCAGAAGCTATATCTTCTATAGCCGATTTTGCGACTTTGTTTTCAGGATCCAAATCCAAAACTTTTCTGTAATATCTGTCCGCTTTTACGACATTGTTTTTTGCTCTGGCCTTATCGGCTTTTTTCATATATTTGCTGATTTTTGCAAAATTGTAATCATCTATTTTTTCAAGTTCTTCAATTGTCTTTTTCAAATATTCCTGCGACGGCCTGTGATCGGGATAAACGGAAAGGATATCGTCAAACTGCTGTCTTGATTTTACAAAATCCTTGGCATAAAAACTGGCGCGCGCCTTTCTGAAATTATCTTCCAGATAATATTCATAGGCCGCTCTCTGGTTTGCAAAAGAACCGAAAGCAAAACTCAAATTAAAACTGTGGGTGGCATTCAAATCCTGAGACGGGATAAAAGCATAGTCAATGCTTACCGTTTCAAACTGGAGTCCGACGCCCATTCTCGTATTATTCAAAATGGATTCGCCGCCCAACTTTACGCCGGCTCTTAAAGTCATAAAATAAACCGGGCTGATTGAAAAACCCAACGAAGTAAAATCTTGGTAATTTTTTTGGTCGGTAAAATCAACCGCAAGTTTTAAGTTGTATAAATCTTTGTTGGCATATCCGAGACCGGCCGTCATCATCTGCGGAAGTTCTGAAGATGTTTTTACAAATTTTTCCGATGTCCCTAAATTTTTAAACGCAAAACCGAGACTCATATTTCTGATTTTCGGAACGGCAAAAACTGCACCAACATCAACCGACGAAGTTTCCGAAACATAATCTGCAAGCGAACTTCTGAGAAGTTTAAAATTGATACCCACTCCTCCGTAATCTATAAAAACAGGCAGATATTCTTTTATCGGAAGAGCATAAGTCAAAACTGCGCCCATGTCCGTTGTTTTGCCGAAAGCTATCGTATTTCCGGCATTATCATAATATTCACCGGTGTTGTAGTCGACAAACATAAGAGATGCTCCGAAAATACCTATATTTGTTGCAAATCCTACGGAACCGAACGTATACTGTATATCGCCCGTAACGTTTGAACCGCCCACGGAGGCGACTGTCCTGTAAATACCGACAGTGGAAGCAGGATTGATTACAGCCGAAGGCATAACAGTTGAAACAAGAGCTACTCCGGCATCAGCCATCGCTGCAGAAACAGGATCTGGATTTAGAGCGTATATGAGAGCGCTTGCTTTAAGATCCGAATGGGCAAAAACAAGGCTTGCCGTAATGACTGCTGCCGCTATTTTTTTTATTTTCATAAGTACCCTTTTTAAAAATTATATCAAATTTTTTATTTTTTTCTCGTACCCGGCACAAATTTAAAACCGCGCCCGAAAATGGTAACTATTTTATCGCCCCATTCTCCGAGAGCCTGTCTTAAGTTTTTTATATGGGTATCGATAGTTCTCGTTGTAACCGCCACGTTATATTCAAAAACATTTTCAAGAATAAAATCTCTTGAAAGAACTATATTCTGCTTAATAAGAAACATATGAAGAAGATCAAATTCCTTAGGTCTTAATTTGATTTCTTTTGAATTAAGAATTACCGTTCTTGCGTCAAGATTCATCACAAGCCCGTCTATTTTGATATCGCTTGACTCTTCTTTTCTGGAAACACGCCTCAAAAGGGCCCTTATTCTTGCTATAAGTTCTTTATTGCTGAAAGGTTTTGTTATGTAATCGTCGGCTCCAACTCCGAGCCCTATCACTTTGTCAGTTTCTGTAGATTCAACCGTAAGCATAATAACCGGCATATTTTTTGTTGCAGGGTCGGATCTTAAAAGTCTGCACAGTTCTATTCCGCCTATCTGCGGCATTTTGACGTCAAGGATGGCGAGATCCGGTTTAGATTTTAAAATTCTTTTGTAGCCTTCATCCGTATCGGCGCATTTTATGACTTTAAAATTATCGGCCTCAAGAACGTCGGCGACCAGTTCTCTGATTTCCTCTTCATCGTCAACTATTACTATTTTGTTGTTTTCTATCATTTCAAAACCCCGCGGTAATAGAATTTATCTGCCGTACTTCCTGCGTTCAAAAACATACGAACTTTTGCTATTTTTTTTGGCTATTTTTTTCAGTTCGGAAGCTCTCTGCGCCACATCGGCAAAATCAACAATGTCGGCAATATTTGTAGCTATTATGCTTATCGAAATTCCCATTATGGGAAATTTCTGTATATTATCGTTTCTGTCAAGCGATACGATATATCCTTTTTCTATGTCTTCTTTGTTGTAAAAAGCTTTTATTCCGGAATCAAAAAGACTTATTACCGTCTCGGCTATTTTTATCCCGTATTCTATTTCGGATATAACCACAAAATCATCGCCGCCTATATGTCCGACGAATTTATTGCCCGGAACTTCTCTAACGGCCTTATCAAGAACTCCTGCCGTAAATTTAATTACGAGATCTCCCGCAAAAAAACCGTATTTATCGTTAAAACTTTTAAAATTCGAAAGATCAAAATACAATATTGAAAAATCGGCCTTGTCTTTAATTTTTGATTCGACGTATTTTTGTATCGAAATATTGCCCGGCAGAGAAGTCAGCGGATTAACGTCGAGACTCTGCTTTTTCCTTTCCAAAATATTTTTTACCTTAGTCAGAAGAACGGAAGATTTAAAAGGTTTCGTTATGTAGTCGTCAACACCGAGACTTAATCCTTTTATCTGCTCCGCGTCGCCTGCAAGAGCCGTAAGCATTATGACAGGCAAATTAACAAATCGCGCTTCTTTTCTTATAATCGACAAAACTTCAAAGCCGTCCATTACCGGCATAGAACAGTCCAAAATTACAAAATCGGGATTCTCTCCGTATATTTTATCAAGGCCTTCCTTGCCGTTTTCAGCCGTAATGACGTCATAGCCGGCCATCGAAAATATATCGTACAGCATTTCCTTTAAAAAAGGTTCATCGTCTACTACAAGAACTTTTGTCATAGGTTTTTAGGCAAAACAAATTTGAAAGTAGTTCCGCATCCCAAATCGCTTTCGGCCCATACGTATCCTTTGTGTAATTTTATCATTTCCGCAACTATCGTAAGTCCGAGCCCGGTGCCTTTCGGTCTTTTGAACTGCCCGTCCTGAACCTGGAAAAATTTTTCAAAAACAAGATCAACCTGATGCTTCGGAATACCTATGCCGTCATCTTTTATCCAGACTTCTATATAATTATCGCCGTATCCCGCGGAATTTTCAAGGACTTTGAGAACTATATTGCCGTTTTCTTTCGTAAATTTCATGGCATTGCTGACGAGATTTGTAATAACCTGTTTTATCTTTTCGGAATCGGCGTATATGATTATCGGATTTCTGAAAACTATATCAAGCCCTATTGTTTTTTTCTGCTGAACTGCCAAAGGCTGGTACAAAGCGGCTATTTCAGAAATAACTGCGACGATATCCGTTTCTGTTTTTTTAAGCTCAAGTTTATTTGCTTTTATTTTTGCAAGATCCAAAATGTTATTGATAAAATTTGTGAGCCTTGTCGCAGCCTGCTTTATTATATGAAGCCCTTTTAACTGCTGTTCTTTAGGATGACCCTGCCCTATTCCGTCTATAAGAAGATCGCAGTATCCGTCTATAGCGGCAAGCGGCGATCTTAATTCATGGGAAACGCTTGAAACGAAACTGTCTTTCATCGAATCAAGTTCTTTTACCTGTTTTGCCATATTGTTGAAAGTATTGAATAAAACCCCTATTTCGTCGTTTCTTTTAAGTTTTATTTCAACATCAAGATTTCCTTTTGTTATTTCCTCGGAAGCATGCGTAAGAATTTTTAAAGGTTTTGCAAAAGTGTAACCGAGAAAATTTGCCAGAAGTATTCCGACAAATACAGCCACAACCGAAACTATTTTTATTCTTGTGGTCATCTGGGAAATACCTAGAGCTATTTGTTTTTCGAAATATTCCTGCGAAAAACCTATTACAAAAGTTCCGCCGTACTGCCCGTTGTTTCTTAAAGGCTCGCAGGATTCAAATATTTTCTGGCCCGTCAGAGAATAATAATTCTCCGAATACGGTATTCCTGTTTTTTTGATTCTTGGTTTAAATTCGGTGTCGATATTTTTATCATTGTCTCTGGAGAGATAAATCGTAACGTCGTTTGCATTTACGTAACCGGCGTAAACAACCGACGGATTATAAGTTTTAATCAAAAGTTCGATTGCATTCTGAATCTGCACTTCATCCTGAAGCCTTAGGGCTTCATTGCACATTGCCACAAAAGTAGTGATTGTTTTTTGTCTTGTTTCAGAAAACTGATGCGTAAGAAAGTTTTTTTGCGCTACGTAGATGTTATATGATACGCCTAAAATAACAAGCAGCAAAAGAAGAGATATGTACAGGGTAAACTTAAATCTAAGGCTCATCAAAAATACCCTTTAAAGAAAAGTAAAGCCGGCCTGCCGATAAACGGCAGACCGGTTTTTTGTTTATAAATTATTCGGCCTGTTCCAATTCCAAAACTGCGCCTTTTCCAATCTTGCCGACGATGATATTGTAAATCCAAGCAACTGCAATGATACCTACCGACATTATCAATGTATACAAAACAATGAAAATGAGCCATGACAACAACTTTGCTCCGAAACCAAGATTAGCTGCCAATTCCGTGGGGAATATGAAGAACGTAAAAATACCGATCAACGCGCCCAACAATGCAAATACTACCGGGAAATTTTTCACCAAAGAACCTACGAGAACGCCTTTTATTTCATACTTTGCCATGCTATCCTCCCTTTATATTTTACCAACACTATTATTGCTGCACACGAGTAATTATACTAGACTAATCCTTTTATGTCAACAAGATTCTACTTATAAAACTTCTTCATTTCTTCAAGAGAAACACCTTTATATTCTCCGCAGTGTCCTGCTGTTCCGAAAGCTTTCATCTTGCCTGCGATAACGCCTTTCAAAGCTTCTCTTGCAGGGGCCAAGTAATCTCTCGGGTCAAATTTTTCCGGAGTTTCCGCAAATACTTTTCTTATTGCCGCCGTAATAGCAAGTCTTCCGTCTGTATCGACGTTGATTTTTGTTACGCCGAGTTCTATTGCCTTCTGAAGACTTTCCATAGGAACGCCTGTAGCTCCCGGCATTTTCCCGCCGTATTTGTTGACCGCATCTATAAGTTCCTGCGGAACAGACGACGCTCCGTGAAGAACTATAGGAATATCTATGAGGGATCTTACTTCTTTCAATACGTCAAAAGCAAGTTCTTTTGAACCTTTGAATTTATATGCTCCGTGGGAAGTTCCGATTGCGATAGCCAAAGCGTCAACGCCGGTTTCTTCGACGAATTTTTTTGCTTCTTTAGGATCCGTCAAATGAATCGATCCGGAACCTACTCCGTCTTCAATTCCGCCGAGTCTTCCGATTTCTGCTTCAACGGTTACTCCGAACTGATGGGCATATTCGACAACCGATTTTGTTACGGCTACGTTGTATGCGTAATCAGAAGGGGTTTTTCCGTCTTCTTTAAGAGATCCGTCTATCATGACAGACGAAAATCCGATTGCAATTGCTTCCTTTACTGTCGCCAATGAATTTCCGTGATCCAAATGAACGGCTATAGGAATTTCAGGATTTTCTTCTACGGCGGCAAACATTATGTGTTTCAAATAAGTAAAATTTGAATACTTCAATGCGCCTCTGCTGGCCTGAATAATTACAGGAGACTGGGTTTCTTTCGCCGCAGCCATAATTGCCTGAACCTGTTCCATATTGTTTACGTTGTAAGCTCCGACTCCGTAACTTTTCTTTCTTGCTTCTTCCAAAATCTGCTTCATAGGTACTAATGGCATTTTACTTCCTCCCGGTTTTTACGTTATTTTTTTTTATTTTTTCCGTCTTCTTTATCTTTGATAAGGTTTCTTCTTCAAACACGCCCATCGCTCTGAATTTTTCATATCTGTCGCGGGCTATATTTTCATGGGACATTTTTGAATAATGCGCGATATATTTATTTACCGCTCTTTTTATATTCATTGCCGTTTCGACGGCATCCATATGAGCTCCGCCTACGGGTTCTTTTATTATTTCGTCTATAACTTTGCTTTTAAGAAGATCTTTTGCCGTGATTTTCAAAGCTTCGGCAGCTTCTTTTGCTTTTGTCGCGTCTCTGAATAAAATTGCTGCGCAGCCTTCCGGAGAAATTACGGAGTAGTACGAGTTTTCAAGCATCAAAACTTTATTGGCAACGCCTATGCCGAGAGCTCCGCCCGAACCGCCCTCGCCTATAACTATGCTTATGACTGGCACTTTTAAAAGAGCCATATCCCTTAAATTTCTTGCTATCGCTTCGGCCTGCCCTCTTTCTTCTGCGGCAATTCCCGGATAAGCTCCGGACGTATCTATAAATGTTATGATCGGTCTGTTAAATTTTTCGGCCATTTTCATTATTCTCATAGCCTTTCTGTAGCCTTCAGGATGAGCCATGGCAAAATTTCTGTCCATATTTTCCTGAACGGTTCTTCCTTTCTGGTGTCCTATTACAACAACGGGGACATTATCTATAGTCGCAAGACCGCAGACTAAAGCCAAATCGTCTCCGTATGCCCTGTCTCCGTGCAGCTCGACAAAATTCTCGCATATTATTTTCAGATAATCGTATGTATACGGCCTGTTCGGATGTCTGGCAAGAAGAACTCTCTGCCATGAAGTCAGCGATCCGTATATTTCTTTTTTTAATTTTTCTTTTTTAGCTTCAAGGTCGGCGATTTCGCTTGAAAAATCAATTTTGCTGTGTTCACCGGACACTTTTAAACTTAAAATTTTCTTCTCAAGTTCTACAACCGGCTGTTCAAAATCCAAAACGAATTCTGTCATTGTATATCCTTAATTAAAATTTACTCTGGTAATTTATTCTGAAAAGTCTTTCGCATCCGAATTTTGCTTCATCGGAAGTTGTAAGATTTCTGACCGCAAAATCTATTGTAAACGATCTTGTAACCCACAATTTCAAACCGCTGTTAAGCCTTACATCATCGCCTTTTCCTATATTGTCGCATTCAAGCATAAACAACAGCGCGTCTTCTATAACTACTATTGAAGAGTTTGCAAAACCTATTACTCTTGCTTCTTTAAAGTCATTTATGTTAAGACCTGCGTTAAAATTTAAAGTAGGCAGAAACAATTCTTTGCCGACTACTACGTAAACGCCTTTTCCTTTCTGGCGGAATTCAGCCTGAGATTCATCATAAAAATAACCCTGCCCGTCATATCCTATAGCAAAACCGGGCCATTTTACGTCTCCGTCATATACGCTGAACTTAATCTGAAGAGTCGGAGGAGCAACAACAACGTCTCCCGTTCCTATAATATTGCTTATTTCCCAGCCTACTCCGAGGTTGAGCGATTTAAATATACCGAAATTCAATTTTGTAAGAACTCCGCCGCCCGAGAACATTCTATACTGCATTTCATATCCGCCGTAATCAAGTATCGAACGGGTGGGGGTATCTATAAGTTCAACCGGGGCATAAGCGCAGTAACCTGTCTGTGCGGCAAAAAACAAAAAAAGCCCAATTATTATCTTTTTCATTTATACAAATTCTCCGTAAATATAATTTGTTTAATATTACCAGTTTTTAAAAAGTAAATCAAACGAAAACAGAAGCCCGGGAGCCGGTCTGTTTAGAAGCTGGGCGACGGAAAAGACACATCAAAAAACATAAGGCTCGCAAAACGGATAAAACAATTAATATCTTATATTAAATCTGCAAGTTTTATATATTTGTCCAAATCAAGTTTATCAGGTCTTTCCATATGGTTAATGCCTGCTTTTTCAAGCAGCGCAAGCGCCTGTTCTTTATC
>CAYTCB010000001.1:17459-33650 GCA_964436195.1 uncultured Elusimicrobiaceae bacterium | reverse complement strand
TCCTTGGAACCGGAAGGGCTCAAAAGCCTTGTAATTACGTCTTTTTGAAGCATGACAACGGCTGAAACAAGATTTGGATCCGGAAGTATTTTTTGTATTATGGCGGTACCGACGTTATAAGGAAGATTTGCAACAACTTTAAAACCTGCATCAGGCAGGTTAAATTTAAGAAAATCCATATTTACAACTTCAATATTTTTATCATCTTTATATTTGACGCAGAGATCGGCAACAAGCTTTTTGTCAATATCGACTATAATAAGTTTATCGGTTAAAGTTTTTAAAATATCGGTTAAAACGCCTTTGCCCGGACCGACTTCTATGACAAAGTCATCTTTTGAAATGCCGGCTGATTTTACTATTTTTGATGCGATATTATTGTCTGTTAAAAAGTTTTGGCCGTGAGGCTGTCTCATTTGAGCCGCCGTAAATTATTCATCGTCTTTCATTATTCTGGGTATTATTAGCATAATAACGGCAACATTCGCAATTATTACCGCTATCATTGCAACCAAAATAAGAGGATGCGCTATATATTCTATTATGTAGTGCGATACGGCCAGCCCGTGCAGTATTACAAAGAAAAAAGAAAAAAGCCACCAGCCCGCCACAAAAATAAAAAATTCGTCGAAACGTCTGTAAAACAAAAGAACGGCCAGCGGAGCAAGCAGCAGTATATTTACTATAAGTTTGAGTAATTCTATTTTTTCAAACACTTTTAAAAGCACCTTTTTTTAATTTTATCTGTCGTAATTATACTAAATTTATTCTTTATTTTCCGTAAAGAGTTATCAATACTATCTCTGATTTGCTAAAAAGCCTCATGGCAGGCCCCCACCATCTTGTTCCCGAAGTAACGTAAACATATCTTCCGCCGCCCTCATCGTAAAGTCCGTAAAAATGTTTGAACATAATTTTTTCTATTATATCAAACGGAGGTATCTGTCCGGCGTGGGTATGTCCCGAAAGCTGCAGCGCAAAAGGATATTTTGAAGCTTCTTTAAAAGCCTCGGGCTGATGGCTTAAAAAAATAACAGGCTTTGAAAAATCCACATTTTCAAAAGCTTTTTTAAAATCATATACATTCTGATTAAATCTTTTCGATTCTCTGTAATCAGAAATTCCGGCAAAATATACGATGTCATTAACGAGCGCATTTTTATTGTCTAAAAGAGTAAAACCGGAATTTGCGATAAAATTTTCAAATTTTTCTATTCCGCGGTAATATTCATGATTGCCGCTTATGACAAAAACCCCGTATTTTGATTTTATGGCGTCAAGTCCGTAATCTTTATAATTGAAAGTTAAATCTGAATCGGCCAGATCGCCTGTTATAACAACGGCGTCCGGCTCAAGGGCATTCACTTTAAAAATTATATTTTTTATTTCGTCTTTTTTTGTAAAAGAATTAATATGAACGTCCGACAGCTGCACTATTTTGAATTTTCCGTCCAAACCCTTAACGTTTATTGAAATATTTTTCATTACCGGCGAATTTATTTTTACGTTAATATATGAATATGCGGCCGTAATAACCGAAAAAATTAAAGCGGCAGAGGTTATATAAAATTTTGCCTGCGGGCTTTTGAAAAACAAAAACATAACATTGCCTAAAAGAAGAAATGTAACAGTTATTGAAAGCAGCCCCAGCCATATATAAGCCGTTTCAACGGCAAAACCGAATCCTGAAACATGCCTGTAAAGAAAAAACTGGCTGACTATGCCGAAAAACGCCAAAAAACTTACGGCCAGCAAAAACCACATTGCCGCGCCGTGCGATAACCTGAAGTCGTTTGATATTCTGTAAAAAATATAATAGTGAAGACTCAGATAAACGGTGATAAAAAATATTAAAAACCATCTCATGCCAATCTCCGGATATATTAATTATTTTCTCAGTTTTGAGCTGAGCCATAAAGTGGCCGCAAGGGTAAGCAGACCGCCTGCAACGGCAGTCATCTGAGGTCCAACCGCATAAGCAAGGTTTCCGCCGAAAAGACTGCCTATCGGAGTAAATCCCAGAAAAGCCGTAACAAAAAAACCTATTATTGTCCCTCTGTATTTTGCCGGAGCGTGCATCTGCAGATAGGTGTTAGTCAGACTCATTCCGACAACCATGCAATATCCCGATACCGCCAGAAAAAAACAGGAAGTATAAATATTTGTGATAAGAGCAAACAATATTATCGCAAAACCAAGCACAAGAGAACTGTTATAGACCCAGCTGCCTATATTGTCCGTATTCTGTTTGCCGGCAACCGTTATTGTGGCAAGAAGAGCCCCGCATCCTATGAAAGACATGAAAAGGCCGAGTCCGTCGGCCTGCATATGATAAACTTCTTTAACAAAAACAGGCATAAGAACTATCGGAAACACCGTAACTATTCCGTTTACGGCAAGAAGCATAAGCATTGCCTTAATTTTTTTATCGTGTTTGATAAAATCCCAGCTTGCCAGAAATTTTTCTTTGAAAGATTCCGTCTGCGATTCTATGACCTGTCTTAAAGGAATAATATGGGCCAAAGCTATAAAAACAGCTATATAGGACAGCGTGTTAAAAAAGAAACAATATCCTTCTCCGAATTTTGCTATTATTATCGCCGCAACGGCCGGCCCGACAAGCCTGCCCAGATTAAAAATAAGAGAATTTAATCCTATAGCGTTCATCAGATTTTCTCTCGGGACAAGATCAATTATAAAAGACTGCCTTATCGTCATGTCAAATGCGTTTGCAAGCCCTGTCGTTACGGATATTGCCAGAATATGCCACAAAAGAATATTACCCGTAATGGTAAGATACGCAAGAAGAGCAGACTGCGCCATTAATGCGCCCTGCGTTATAAAAAGAAGTTTTTTGCGGTCATATTTATCGGCGAAAGAGCCGGCAAAAGGCGATATTATCAAAATAAATATCTGGCTTAAAAAAGCGACTACTCCCAAAAGAACGGCCGATTTTGTCATGCCGTAAACAAGCCATGGAAGCGCAGTCATCTGAAGCCATGTGCCCATTACCGATATTGTCTGTCCGAAAAAAAACAATCTGTAATTTTTTATGTTTAGCGATTTAAATACTGCCGTATTTATCATTTATTCATTTCCCTTTCGGCTTTAAAAGACATTGTCTTGCCTTAAGCATAAAATCAACAGCCTGCGGACAAAGATAATCAGGATAAGTCCACGGCAGCTTTATAAATCCTTCTTTTTTATAAATTGTCGTCACTTCCGCATATATCCCTTTTGAAAGATATATTCTGTGGCTGAAATCTTTTGTTGAAGCAAGTATTACGTTCGCCGGCGTTATGTAACCGGGGTCTATATTGATTATTCTGTTTTTATTGTTTGAATACGCCGATTCTATATTGTTTGTTTCAACTTTCATCGCCGCAAGTTTTTCCGGGTCAAGCAGCGTTTTGAAAGAGGCCCACTGCCTTTTGAGTCCGTTGCCCATTTCGGGATTATAATAATTTGTAAAACTAAAGTCTGTTATTTCGCTTTTTATGTCGATTGTATTTTCAAAAACAGATTCGAGCTTATTATACGCGTCTTCAATATCAAAGCCGGGCGAGAAAATAAATCCGAAAAAAAATTTGGCAGGATGAGCGGCGTTTATCTGTCCCATTGTTTATGCTCCGTTGCGCATATGAAAACTGCGGCAAAATTTTACGGCGCGATTAAAAAATTTTTATTTAATCCGACGTCGGTTTATTAAACAATTTTTTGGAGACAAAATCAAAAACTTCTTCAACCGATATAAGCTTCATGCATGAAACGTCTGTGCATTTTCTGTTTCTGCACGGCTGGCATTTTACTTTTTTCTGAATTACGGCGGTTTCGCCGCCGAAAGGCCCTGTTCTTTTTGCGTCCGTAGGCCCCAAAATCGCAACGGCATTCACATTCAGCGCCGTCGCTATATGCATCGGGCCCGCTTCGTTTGCTACAAATACCGAACACAATTTAAAAAAAGCCATCAGCTCCCTGAGAGAAAGCCTGCCCGTCAAATCAATTATATCTTTTGTTTTTGAAAGAGAAATTATTTCCTCGTTTAATCCTTTTTCGCTCGCTCCGCCCTCTTTGCCGCCTACAAGAATTATATTAACGTCAAAATTCTGTCTGATAAGATCTATGAGCTTTGCAAATTTTTCAGTCTGCCATCTTCTTGAAATCCAGCCGCCTCCGGGATGAACGGCAACTGTTTTTTTGTTTAAATCAGCATTGTTTTGCTTGAGAATTTTTTTTACGTTTTCAATTTCTTCCGGTGTAACTTCCAATCCGTATTCGGGTTTTTGAGAAGGAGCCCCTAAATATTCTGCAACCGCCAGATGTCTTTCGATACAATGCGTATTAACGGATTTCGGCTTTATCTCTTTTGAAAAAAGCCATGAAAATTCCCTCATGCCGTTCGTTGAAGAAGAAGCCAGTTTAAATTTTGCGCCTGCAAGCTTAACGACAAAAGCCGATTTAAACAATCCGTGGAAATCTATGCTTAAGTCGTAGCAGTTTTTTCTGAGCAGTCTGTAAAATTTTATTATATACGAAAACGATATTTTTGTTCTGTCAAAAATTATAAGGTCGTCTATCAAACTGTTGCCTTTGATTATTCCGGCGCATCTTTCGTCTACAATCCAGCTTATGTGGGCATGCGGATATTGTTTTTTTAAGGCATTGACTGCCGGCAGCGCAAATATAATATCGCCCATTCTGCTCGGCTGCACTATCAAAATTTTGGGGCGCGGATGATTCTTAATATACTCTTTGACGTCTTTTGTCCATGCATAATTTGCGGCAAAATCAGTTATTTTATGCAAAGCTCTTTCAAGCTCGGACGCTTTTTCTTTAAGATCGTCCTGCGGGAGAATATTGACCTGCGCTCCGTATACCATGGCAATTTTTGCAAACGGAAGCGGTATTTTAAATTTATCCCACGATTTTTTAAGAGATACCGATTTATCGGCTATTGCGCTTATCGGAACTATAGGTATCTGAAGATTCTGCGCCAAAAACAAAATACCCGGCTTTATTTTATGAACCGGGCCTCTCGGTCCGTCAACTGCAAAAGCGGTTATATGACCTTCTTTTGCATATTTAAATATTTCATATAAAGCTTTTCCGCCGCCTCTTGAGGAAGAGCCTCTGACCGGTATATATCCGAACATATCTGCTATTCCGGCCGGTATTTCGCCGTCTTTAGACATACTTATCATAACGGCGGCGTTCATGTTTCTGTTAACGTAAAAAGACGAAAGAAGATCCCCGTGCCAAAATGCGCATACGCACGGTATTTTTTCTATATCGGTAATTTTTACTTTTCTTATTGTGAAAGTTTTTCCGATAATTTTTAAAATTATTCCTGCTGCCGAAGATATTATTTTCAATTTATTCATTTATATATTTTTCTATGATTTCTAAATTTTTATTTATTGCGCCTTTTTGTTCTTCAACGGCTTTGAATCCTTTGTTACCGGTCATTATTCTTAAATCTTCGTCGGAAATAAGCCTGTCTGCCGTTTCCTCAAGAGAAGCGGCATCCGAAACTTCAAAAGCGCCGGCGCAATTTTTAAGAAGCTTTGCTTCGTTTTCGAAGTTATACATATGCTGTCCGAAAATCACCGGCTTGGCATACGCCGAGGCCTCTATCGGATTTTGTCCGCCCTTTTTTATAAGAGATCCTCCTATAAAAACAAGATCTGAAACGGAATAAAGCATCTGCAGTTTGCCGAAAACATCAACAAGAAGAATATCTTCCTGTTTTTTATCCGAATCGGAAAACAGCGTATACTTTATATTTTTGTTTTTAATGAGAGCTTCTATTTCAGGCACTCTTGATATGTGGCGCGGAGCAATTATCAGCCTTAAATTAATATATTTCTGTTTAAGTTTTTCAAAAACGTCCAGGATAATTTCTTCTTCGCCGTCTCTTGTGCTGCCTGCCGTAAAAAGAAAATATTTACCGTCAAACCCTATTGTGCTTCTGTCAAAACCTTCGCTGCGCCAGTCTCTGTCGTATTTAATGTTGCCGGTTATTTCTATTTTGCCGGCCATATCCGTTATTGCCGAAAATCTTTCATAGTCCTGTTCGTTTCTGACAAGTATGCGCGTGACCGGTTTTAGAAAAATTTTCCAAACGGCTGACGTCGCTTTATAATAAGGGAATGCCGTTTTTGAAAGTCTTCCGTTGACCGTAATTATTTTTGCGTTTGCCGCGGACGCGCAGTAAATAAGGCTTGGCCAAAATTCTGTTTCCACCACAAGAAGGATATCGGGTTTTATTTTTGAAACGGCTTTTGCGGCAAAAGGATATAAATCGACGGGAGCAAGCGCGCAGAATTTTACATATGAAAGCTTTGAAACATATTCTCTTGCCGATTTTGTTATTACGGTAACGGCGATATTATACTGTTTCAATTTTTCCATCATCGGTTCAACGGCTCTTGCTTCGCCCAAAGACGCGCAGTGTACCCAGACCGTTTTTTTATTCTTATCAAAAACAGGATTGTTTTCGTATATGACAAGCCTTTCTTTTATTTTGTAAAAAAAATCGTTTCTGTTTCTTTTGCCCGAAAGAGCTATGGCAATAAGAATCGGCGCTAAAAAAATCAAAACGACCATATTATAGACTAAGATAAATATCTTTAACATTGCAAAATCCCGTTTATAAATACTTAACAGCGGCTTACAGTAATCTGAAGCTCATTTTTTATTTCTTTTTTTTACCGGAATCCAGTAAAAAACGCCGGCAACCGTATACTCGGGGCTTATTTTTCCGTCTTCAAGCACGGAAACGTTTATTTTTTCGGCAGGAAGAATTTTACATATTTCGGCGTATTTGTCATGAGGAAGTTCGACGCCTCTTGACAATTCGCATTGCTCGTCGGAAGCTTCCGATGATATGAGCTTCTGCACAAAACTTTTAGATTGTTCAAGCGTATCGGCTGATATCGCCGATACTATCTGCGTAGTATAACGGCCGAATATGTCTTTATTTTTTTCAAATTCTTCTTTTAACGAATTGCCTATGGTAAGAATATAATAATTTAACGCTACCCATTTGGACGGTATTTCGGGGTTATCAAAAACAAAACTCGTATTATCCTTAGGGAATGTCTCGTAAACAACGGCCGGATTTATGGTTTTCCCGTAAAAGTAACAGGCTCTCTGAACCGATTCTTCCGTTTCGATATCAAGCTCGGCAACATTTAAAAGCTTGCGCATTATTCTGGAAATTTCTCTCGGTCTTATGGTTATTTTAAAATTTTTAATTTTTTTCATTGTCGTTTTTTAAACAGATTTTTAAGGCAACGCCGTTATTTTACAAAAATATCGCTTTATACTCCAAATTAAAGTTACATCTCTTTTCTGCCGGCTATCGCCCTTGCTATGGTGACTTCATCGGCATATTCTATATCGCCTCCGACAGGTATTCCGTAGCCGAGCCTTGAAACTTTAATGCCCATCGGTTTAATAAGCTGGGCCAGATAAACCGCCGTCGTTTCTCCTTTTGAATCCATATCGGTAGCAAGTATAACTTCGGAAATTTTATCGTTTTTAAGTCTGTTTATCAGTTTATCTATTCTGATATCGTCGGGCCCCACCGCGTCAAGAGGAGACAGCGCGCCGCCCAGCACAAAATACAAGCCGTTATAATCTTTAACTTTGCTTACGGCTATAAGATCCTGCGGAGTTTCAACAACGCACAAAATATTTCTTTCTTTCATCGAATCTGAACATACGGGACAGGGATCGGTTTCGCTCATATTGTAACAAACGGAACATATTTTTATTTTCTGTCTTGCCTTTTGTATCGCATCAATAAGCCTTTCAACTTCGTAATTCGGACTTTTAAGAATATGATAACAAAGTCTTTCCGCCATTTTAGGACCTACGCCGGGCAGTCTTTTCATGCTTTCTATCATTCGCTCTATAACTTGTGGTCTGTTCATAAATATTTAAAAACCGTCCTTTATTCTTCCGTATTTTCGGTTTCCGCATTTTTAATTTCGCCGTTTTCCTGCTGCAGACCCGTATTTTTTCTTACCGCTTTGCCTGCGAATTTTTTTGCGATGCTTTCAATTTTTGCGGGAACTGCCGTTTTTGCCGTTTCTTTTAAATCTTCCACTACTGAGAAAACTTCTTTCGGCTGTTCTTCTTCTTTAGGCGATACGATTTCTTCCTGTTTTGTCTGCAAAACGGTTTCGTCTACGATCATGCTTACCGAAACGTCTCTTGCAACTTTTCTTGAAATCAGTTTTTTTATAACTTCATCATAGGATTTTACCATCGTAAGATCATATTTATCTTTGAATAAAAGCTGTACGGCATTGTTGTTCAATATTTTTATTACGGCAGAATTAAGAATTTCGGCTCTCATCGGATGTTTATGGGCAATTTCGCATACGGCCTGCTTGGCCGTTTCAAGTATATCGTCATTTTCAGTTTCCGACATCGTTGAAATTTCATTTTTCTGTTCGGCAATATCAGGCTGCTCGTCGGTTTCAACCGAAGTTTCTTTTGATTCCTGACGGATTGAAACGCCGTCTTTTGATAAAGAAATTTCGTCTATTTTAGATATCAGTTCTCCTATGCTGTAATAAGGTTCGGCCATTTTCAAAAGATATATTTCAAGCAGGATTCTCGGCTGGTCGTGGTCTTTCATTTCTTCAAGCGCTTTTGATATTAAGTTGCCAAGCCTGACATACTGAGACATAGTAAAAAAAACTTTCTGTTTATTGTAAAGATTTTTGTCCGACTGGGAAACATCGGAAATATCCGGATTTACCGAATAAATCATAAGCTGTCGGAGATGATCTCTTAAATCTTTTGCAAACTGGAGAATATTGTAACCGTCTTCATATACTTTTTTACAGGTCATAAGAAGAGATTCTGTATTGTTATTTGCAATATCTTCCGTTGTTTTTGCGATTATTTCTTTAGGAAGAAGCCCTAAAAGATTTCTCATATATTCAAACGTTATCTTTCCGTTTGAAGATGACAGAGCCTGATCGAGAAGACTTAAAGCGTCTCTCATTGAGCCGCCTGCCGAATTTACTATTATTTCAAGAGCTCCGTCGTCTATTTCAAAATTATCTTTTTTTGCTATATTTCTTACCGCTTCCGATATTTCTTTTGCCGAAAGAAGTCTGAATCTGTATTTCTGACATCTTGAAAGAATAGTTATCGGAGCTTTTTGCAGTTCCGTTGTGGCAAGTATAAAAATAACGTGCGGAGGCGGCTCTTCCAGAGTTTTCAGAAGAGCGTCAAAAGCCTGAGGGGTTATTCTGTGAAATTCGTCTATTATGTAAATTTTATATCTTGAAGACATCGCTCCGAATTTTACGTTGTCTCTTATTTCTCTTATTTCGTCAATTCTGTTGTTTGAAGCGCCGTCTATTTCAAGAACGTCTAAACTCTGGTTTGTGCTTATTTCCTGACAGTTTTTACATTTGCCGCACGGCTCGGAAGAAAGACCTTCCTGACAGTTTAACGCTTTTGCGAAAATTCTTGCCATTGTCGTTTTGCCGGTTCCTCTCGGCCCGCTGAAAATATAAGCGTGGGCAACTTTATTGTCCGCTATTGCATTTTTAAGAGTCTGCGAAATATGTTCCTGCCCGACCACTTCGCTGAAATTAGTCGGTCTGAATTTTCTTGCCAATACCAAATATGACATACTGTACCTCTGTTTTTCTTTTTGCTTTTAAATTTATTCGCACTTAAACATTTTAAACTGGAGCGGATATGTGTTTTTTATTCTTTCTTTTTCCATTTCATCGTCTAAAAAATCAACCGGTTTATTTTCTTTTAAAGCTAAAACCTGATAACTCCAGTTGTAAGGATTACCTCTTAAAATATCGGAGGGGATACTGATTACATTACCTGTTTTTGCTATATTTTTTACGACGGTAACTTCATCCACATAAAACCTGTAAACCGTTATCCTGTTATCGGATATTCTCAGCGCGTATTCCCAGTAATTTTCCGGCATAAAAAACCCTTCCGTGTTTTTCAGTGTTATGCTGCAGCCGGTATCCTGTATTCCGTTCATATCTATGTATATGTCAAAAGCGTCTGCGCCCGTCAAATCCGCGTCAATAATAAAATCAACCGATTTATCCGTTTTTATTACCGTAAAAGATTTTATTATACCGCTGCTGTTTTCTATTATGTAAGAATCCTGCGCCTGTTTAAACCCGAACTGCTTAAGGTAAGGCTGGCCCGGGTCGAAAACAATTTTGTTAAGTTCGGCGTCAGGAACCGCTTTGCCCGAAAGTTTGAAAATATTCGAATATGATACGTCAAAAAGAGTAATTGAACGCTGGTCATTCTTTATTATGCCGTCTATGATGGCGGCGCTGCACATATTCTGAAATTCTCCGTATATATTTTCATACAATGCAGAGTTTTTCTGCTCTTCTGTTTCTTTTGCGGCTGCCGCTATCTTTAAAACTGTTTTCTGCGCAAGGCGCGGTTCGGCAGGCGGTTCGAAAGCCGCGTATTCTTTTGGATTATTTAAAACAGTATCACAAGCCTCAAAAGGCAGCACGACATCCGTGTATTTGCTGTTTTTAAAAATTTCAATAACTGCCGACATCAGTTTTTCATCGCGTATACGCTCTTTTGAAAGATATACCGGTATTATCTTTTCCTTTTTTGTCATAAACCAATTTTCAATATCTTTTGAATTTTTGGGGAAATCGGTATAGGGGACAAACACTACGACTCCGTCTCTTATATAAACGCCTTTGGGCGTTTCTTCAGGGAATTTTGAGGCGAACCAGCGTATCGAATGTTTTGAAAAATACTTAAAAGTATCCGGAACCGTATAATAATAATCAAAAAACAAACCTGTTTTTTCTTTTTGTAAAAATTTAGATGCCAAATCGGAATAATCGGATAAAAATCTTTTCAGCTCTTTTGTTATATCAAATGAAAAAGAGTCGTTTATCTTAACCGGCGCCGAAACAAACGGCAGATACGGATCCGAATCGGCTGTAAGCACCGCTTCCATTTTTCCTGTTCCGACAAGTTCGGCGGCTGCGGCAGACATCTGTTTTGAAGAATCTATTCTGGAACAGAATCCGAAATTTTTTGACGACAGCATTTTTTGTACATTTTTTTGACTGATGCCTTCGGCCGTCTCAAAAAAGAAAACCACGGCTCTGTCTTTTGCAAAAAGACAGGCGCTGAAAGAGACAACCATAAAAAAAGAAATCAGCAGTTTTTTATTCATACGCTTAATTATATCATTTTGTGTTTATTTTATTATCTTTACTCTCAATATGAGCCATCAGAATTTTCGCTATCTCAAGATTGGCTTTGCCGTTAGGATGTCCGTCTTCTGCGATCTTGTACTCATCATCTTCAAAATATTTAGGGATAAAAATCAAATCAAGATCGGTATTCTTCAATTTATTCATAAATCGCGTTATCTTATTTAAATCAGGCCACACCATAACGATTAATTTGCCGTTATATTTTGTTTTTGTTATTTCATTTAGTTTTTTTAAACTGTCGATCATATAGTCTTCATAATATGATTCGTTATATTTGTCTATATGCTGCAGAAAAATTGTATTAAATATATAACTTTTCGCAAATATAATCTTAAAAATCCCGAACGGCTGGGCCGCTCTTATCCATTTGCCTTCTTTAAACATATGATTGTCGCCCGGAGATGAACCGGAGGTAAACGTTCTGAAATTCCTTGCTATATGATCGGAGATCAATGAATAAACGACATATTCGGTTTTACTGTTTTTATTTACAAACCTGCTTATAATACCGGAATTCATAACGCTTATCGCCGAATTTGTTGAGCGCCCTTCAAGCCCGCAATTTAAAACATTATTTTTAAAATCCGCTAATCCTGAAAAATAATGAGGTAAAGTCATATCGTTACTCAATCCTTCGCCAAAAGTAAAAGAGCATCCTAAAAATATATAATTTTTATCCGAATTCAAATTGCATTTTGTATAACGAAATCCGTTGCAATATCTGCTTACAATACAATCATAAATAATTTTTTCGCCGGCTGCCGTAGATCGCCCCGGACACTTTATTTTAATGCCGTTCTTATCAATAACATGCATTTGTCTTTTGTCATATACAATATTATCCCGCAGAGAGAACGCACGTTTCGGATAATTTTCAAATGTGCCTTTGCTTTTAATTTTTAAAGCCAGTATAAACTCCGCAAATGCCATAGTCACAAGCACAGAAAACAGCGCAAGACATACTAATTTTATTTTTTTTGATTTTACAAATGCGGCAAGACTCAAAAAAACAAAACCGCCGAACAGAAAAATATACACGAATTGATATCCTGAAAAATATTCTGATATGTAACCCATAATTTTCATTAGTCCAAGATGAATTTATTTTTTAAATCAGTTTTATTGGCATACTCAGGCTGCTTTTGTTTTTCAAAATAATAATTGCCTATTACGAGAATATCCATTTCGGTATTCATAAAGCATTTATAAGCGTCTTCCGGCGTGCAGACTATAGGCTCTCCCCGCACGTTAAAACTTGTATTTATCAAAACGGGGCATTTTGCAATATCTTTAAATTTTAAAATCAATTTATGGTATCTGGGATTCAGATTTTTATCTACCGTCTGCAGTCTGGCAGAATAATCTATATGCGTAACGGCAGGTATTTTCGATCTTTTATAATACAATTTATCTTTGACCGTAAAACTATCATAATTTTCAGGCATTTCAAAACAAATATCTTTTTTAACTGAGGCAGTCAGCATCATATAAGGCGAATCCGTTTCTATGTCAAAATAATCTTTTGCGTCTTCGCTTGTAACAGACGGTGCAAACGGCCTGAAGCTTTCTCTGTACTTTATTTTTAAATTCATCTTCATCTGCATTTCTTCATTTCTCGGATCGGCAATTATTGACCTGTTTCCCAAAGCTCTCGGCCCCCATTCCATCCGGCCCTGAAACCATCCTATTACTTTTCCGTTTGAAATTTCGGAGGCTGTTTTTTCAATCAAAATATTTTCATCATTAATATATTCGGCAGACGCTTTATATTTTTTAATTACGCTTTCTTCTATTTCACACGCACAAAATTCGGGACCGAGATACGAGCCCTGCATAATATCTTTTGTGAGGCCGGCATCTCTTTTTGAGCCGAAATATATGTATTCGGCAGCCAAAGCCGCTCCCAATGCTCCTCCGGCGTCTCCCGCAGCGGGCTGTATCCATACATTTTTAAATATACCGGCTTTCAGGATTTTTGTATTTGAAACGCAGTTTAAAGCGACTCCGCCCGCAAGGCATAAATTTTCGCTCTTTGTTATTTCTTTTGCCGTTTTTGCCATTTTGAGAACCGACTCTTCCGTTATCTGCTGGCAGGCAAGAGCAAAATCGCAGTGATTCTGGGCCAATTCTTCATCTGACTCTCTTTTTTTAAACCCGAAAAGGTTAAACCATTTGGAATTTTCAGTCATTTTCATGCCGGTCGAATAATCAAAATAATCCTGGTTAAGCCTGCATGACCCGTCGTCATTTATTTTTATGATATTTTCTTTTAATTTATTTTTATATTCTTCAACAGCCGCCGATTTTTTGTTGCCGTAAGGCGCAAGGCCCATTACTTTATATTCTCCGGAATTTACTTTAAAACCGAGATAATAAGTTACGGCTGAATAAAAAAGACCGAGCGAATGGGGAAACGGCTGTTCCTTAAGAAGCGTAATATTATTGTTTTCACCGTAAGAAATTGAGGCTGTAGCCCATTCTCCTACTCCGTCTATAGTAAGAATGGCGGCTTTATCATAAGGCCCTGCAAAAAAAGCGCTTGCCGCATGCGATAAATGATGAGACGGGAATAATATTTTAAGTTTTGAAGCATCATATTTTTCAACAGATGCGAGCTCCTGCTCTATAACTCTGTAGAGAAACATTTTTTCTTTCGTCCAAACCGGAACGGCATTTGCAAAAGATTTAA
The DNA here is from genome assembly GCA_964436195.1 of uncultured Elusimicrobiaceae bacterium. Lineage (GTDB taxonomy): Bacteria > Elusimicrobiota > Endomicrobiia > Endomicrobiales > Endomicrobiaceae > Proruminimicrobium. Next base: position 19,697 of record CAYTCB010000001.1, on the reverse strand, counting down.
ACCCTTTCGGAGCATGCATATAATAAGTCATCATCAGTCTTTCAAATTTAAGCCACGGCTTATCGTAAAAAACTACGGCGTCAAGCTCGTCTATCTTTAAACCGGAACTTTTTAAACAGAACTTCAGCGCATTTGCCGGAAAAGACGGATCGTGTTTTTGGCGGGTGAAACGTTCTTCGTGGGCTGCGGCGATAATCCGGCCGTCCACAGTTAAAGCTGCCGCAGAATCATGATAAAATGCCGATATTCCTAAAATTTTCATATTATTGTGTTATGTTTATTAAAACTTTCCGCATCATTAAAAACTATTCTGTCTATATTTTTATTTTGCAAAACAGCCTTGCCAAGCATTTCGCTGCCGGTTCTGTAAAACACGGCATTTCCTTTTATTATATACGGATATTTAAGCCTGCCTGCTCCGACTTCCGTAATTCTGCTTGCGCATAGTCTAGCACATCCTTTCGAATAATTTAAGTTTATCGCGCCGCAGTATCTTGTAACCGTAATATTTGCGTAAGGGAAATAAACGCTTAATTTTATTTTTTTTGATTCTTTAATTTTTATTGACCACGGCAGAAGATCAAGCTCGCATCTTCTGATTTTATTTTCGGTCATAAATTCCGAAACGCCGGGCGCATCGATGAAACTTTTTTGAAAATATTCTTTTAAAGCCGCCGGTATTTTTTTTGATTCCAGAATCGTCTGACGGCCGTTTATAACGGTAATTTTCATTTTTCGCTGCTTGTTTTCAATAATGTCAAAAGCGGCAGGATCTTTTCTCTGCTTTGTAAGAAGTCTCCCCGCCACGGGTTCAAGATTTTTATATTTCAGAATAAGCAAAAGAGTACCCCAGTCGTTAAAAATAACTTCAGCGCGTTTTTTATGTCTGCTTAAAAAAGCAAGCAGTTTATCGGCCTGTTTTATTTTATCGTTTGAAATAAAAGGAAGCACTAAAACAAATCCAGTTTTTCTTTTTAAAGAAAATTTCAAAGCTTTTTCCAAAGTTTTTATGTCAGGCATCATATTGACGCAGAATTCGCTGCCGAAATACAGAATATCGGGAGTTTTTGTTTTTGCCAATGTTTTTAAATCGTCCGTTAAAAAAGCATATTTCATAATTTGCCGCCGCATAAACAAATTGCAGGATTGCATTTTATTTTTTTAAATTTCATAAGAGTTTTTTTTGCAAAAGCAGCGTACTGTTTTTGATTTTTTGATTTTTCGGCAGCATTCAAAAGGTCTTTAAGCATTTCAATACCGGTTACTCCCGTTCCGTTTGCTCCCCTGCTGTCAATTTTAAGAGAAATATTTTTAATATTTTTAAGTTTAAAAAGCATGCAGATATTACAGTTAAACCCGAGCGTTTTTGAAAGGCTGAACCGTTGCGTTTGAGTATTTGAACTGTATTGTTTTTTTGAAAAACAGTTTAAAAGTTCGCAGCAGCCGGCGCCTGAAGTCGTTATATCGTATTTACGAATATGCAATATCTGCCCTTTAATTATTTTTTCAGGTTTTTCCAGACAATGGAAAAAAGAACAGTATCCGTCTATAAAAAGACATCCTCCGGTCGAAACTATAAAAACTTCAAATTCAAGTTCCGGATATTTTAAGGCCGTCTTGATTATTTCGTCTGCCGTAAGCTGTCTGTCTAAAACTATTCTTGATGCCCCGAATTTTTTATAAAAATCAACGGCGCTGTTATTAAAAGCCGAGCCCAGAGTCGATATGGTTATGTTTTTTTTATATTTCAACTTCTTAAGCAAAAGAAGCAGTCCTATGTCGTTTACAATAAGACCTTCTATAGATTTTTCAGCTTCCGTTTTTTTTATATTTTTGATAAGCCAGGGATATTGTTCTCCGGTATAACAGCCGTTGAAAGTTATATATGATTTTACGCCTTTTTTGAACAGCTGCCTTGTTTTGGCGGCAAGATCTTTAAAATTTTTAAAATTAACGCCTTCGCCTCGTCTGTTTACGGTAGTAAAAGCAACGGGCCATTTTTTATCAAACCGGCTGTCATAATATCCGCAGTAAACTTCATCTATGCCGTCTTTAATTACGGCTGATATTTCATCCTGCGGAGTTAACCCTGTTACAATTTTAAATTTATTTATCATTTTATAGGCTTAAAACGCAGACTCCTTTTTTTATTTTGCCGGCAGGATATGTTTTTCGCATCTGTCTTTTGAGCGAAGAATAAGATTTAAAATCCGTCAGTTTTACTTTTGTTTTTGCCGT
>CAYTCB010000001.1:0-17359 GCA_964436195.1 uncultured Elusimicrobiaceae bacterium | reverse complement strand
TTTTGAGCGAAGAATAAGATTTAAAATCCGTCAGTTTTACTTTTGTTTTTGCCGTACAGAAAGCCATACACGGAACTGCCGCGCCGCCGGGAAGAATATCAACTGGAAAATTTTTTGAACAGTCGTTATAATTAAAATTCAAAATATTGTTTTTCATCCAGACTTCCTGTTTTTTATCAAACATTCCCTTCAAAAAATGACCGCAGTATGAAGATATTATTTCAAACCCCTGTTTTTTGAACGAGGAGCATAAAGAAAAAACGCCGTCTCCGCAGTTTATGAATTTTTGATGGTTCGTTGAATCAAGCGCTATTCTTATCTGTTTGATTCCGTATTTTTTTAAAATGACTGCGGCTTTAACAAAATCTTCGGTTTTAAAATCCGTATACAAAGTTATTGAAGCAATTATATTATTTTTTTGTTTTTTAAGAAATTTAATATTCTCTGTTATCATTCTTCTGTTTTTTGGCGAAGAATTTAAATAGGCGCCTATATTCCATACGACGGCAATATTTTTTGAACCGGCGAAATATTCCATGTTTTTTTTGGAAGCCGCCAGATTAGAATAAATTCTTACAAAACCCTTATAGCATTTTAAATAACCGGCTATAAGAGCAAAATCTTTTGCGGCAGTCGGTTCGCCGCCAAGTATGCCCAGAGAAGGTTTTATCCCTTTATACGATTTATTTATAAAATCTATATACTTTTTAACTTCGGCAAAAGACATTTCCCGCCGCTTTGTTTTAAAGGCGGGCGGAACAAAACAAAATTTACAGTTAGCGAAGCATTTTGAAGTTAAAATAAAGTTCATTGTTTTATATTCTTTAAAATAAAAATTTCCTTTGCGGTAAGCTGTTTCTTATCAACGTCTATATTTAAGTCAGATCTCATTTTGGCAAACAATTTTATAAATCCTGACTGTGTCATGCCTTTCGGCAAAAACATAAAATTATCGGGATTATATTTTGAATATTTTTTTATAAATGCGCTGTAGAGAAACATCTGCCCGCGGTCAAATACGTCCGTCTGCAAACCTGCAGGCTGTCTTTCTGTTTTTACAAGCCTGTTTTTATATTCATTCAATATTTTTAATCCGTAATACGGCGTTAAAAGCCATAATTGTATCCGCGAGCCTGCTTTTTTCATAAGACCGGCAAGCTCCGCCGTTTTAACCATATCGTTTTCGGTTTCAAAAGGAATTCCCGTCATAAAAGAACATGTGGTTTTAAAACCGGCGTCAATTTCTTTTTTAACGGCATCTAAAATAAATTCATTTGTCTTTGCCATTTTTTTATCAAGACCCTGCCTGACTTTTGCGCTTCCGGATTCTATTCCGTGATAAATATGGCGGCAGCCGGCTTCATGCAGATATTTTAAAATATCTGCGTCAATCGAATCTATCCTTGCAAGACAGCCCCATTGCAGCCGCAGAGGTTTTATTTTTAAGCAAAGCTCTTTAAGCCATTTCTTATTCAAAGTAAGACAGTCGTCCCCGAATACAATTTTTTTTATGCCGTATTTTGTCTTTAAAATTTTAAGCTGGTTAGCTATGCTTTGCGGATTTTTTCTTCTTTGCATTTTCCAGATTTCGTTGCCGGAACAAAATTTGCATTTATACGCACAGCCTCTGGACGCGGTCAGCCATACATTGGCGCTGTTTTTTAAACTTTTTGATATGAGCTTAAATTCAGGGCTCGGCAGCCCGTCTATATTCATAAGTTTTCTGTCTTTATTGCTGACGATAACCCCGTTTTTTGATAAATATGATATGCCGTCTATTTTATCAGTCTTTTCTTTATTTTTAATGCGGGTTAAAAGTTCCGCAAGAGTCTTTTCGCCTTCTCCCCTTATTACAAAATCGGCCTTTGAAAGTTTTAAAATAATGTCCGGAGCAAGGCTCGCCATAACGCCGCCTATTATTACCGGTATATTTGTTTTTTCTTTGATAAGAGCCGACAGCTCGCATACAAACGGCATCTGCACGGCATTGCATGTTATACAAACCGCCTGAGGTTTTTTCTTTATAATTATCTTAAAGCTCTTTTCAAGAATACCGTCAATTTCAAATTTATTTTTTATTTCAAAATTTAAATCGGTTATCGTCGTGTTTTTAAAACCGTTTTTTATAAGATAAGCCGCAAGTTCCGCAAGATTTACGGGCGGATAATTTATAAAACTCCATAACGGATTTACTATAACTGTTTTCAAACGGTCAGCCTCTTTACTGCTTTAATTTTGCTTATAAGTTTTTTTATGTCCCCGTTTTTCATTTTACCGCCGGTCAACTGTTCGGCTTTTTTAAAACTGCCCGTAAGAGCGTGCTGGAGAGCGGTTCTTTTATATAATTTTTCAAGCAGCGCTTCGTATATTTTCTTATCGCCCGGCTCGGCCGTCTTTATAAATTTGATAAGCGTTTTTTCATAGGGGCTCGAATTATAACCGTGTTGTTTATCTAAAGTAATATTTGAACCGGTATTTTTATAATATATGCTGCCCGGTTTGTTGCTGTAACAAAGTTTGAACTTAGAAGCTATGCGCAGCCACATATCAAAATCTTCTCCGTAAGCATTGGTTTTGCCGCGCGATATTGCGGCGGTTCCGAAAAGACCTGTTTTTTTAAAAACGCTCTTATGAACGGCAACCGACGATATATGCACGAAAAAATTGTTTTTTGAAACAGCCTGTAAAAAATTTTTAACTATAAAATCGTTTTTTTTGCCGAGACTCTTTATTTCGGTTCTTTTGCCGCTTAACACTTTTTTGTAAGCTGCGGCAAAAAATTTAATTTCTTTGTATTTGCGCGTAACGGCATAAATGTTTTTAAGAAAACCGTTAAGATATTCGTCATCGGCATCCAGAAAAGCTATATAATCGCCTTTTGCTTTCTTTATCCCCGCGTTTCTTGCGTAACTTGCTCCGCGGTTTCTTTTTAAACCGTATATCCTTATCCTCTTATCTTTTATCTTCCTTATTTCGCTTATGCTCCCGTCACCGGATCCGTCGTCAATTATTATCAATTCAAAATCTTCAAAGCTCTGCGAAAGAACAGACTTAACGGCTCTTGCAACATATTTCTCTTTATTGTATACGGGCATTATTACCGAAAATACAGGAGCTTTTATCATCGGCAAACTCCGTGTTTTTGGTTTTGAAAACAAGCGCGGCAAAAATTTTTCGGTTTTTTTACATTCAAAACTTTTTTTCTGTAATTTATCATTGCCGGCCCGTTCCACATTTCAAGTATTGAATCATATTTTTTATTTTCCTGCTTATCCGGGCACCGGCAGTCAGGAGAATAAAATCTATCGTCTATCGATATCCTTAAAAAAGGAATTTTACAGAAAGAATTCCGGCTTTGAGGTTTAGTTTGTTTTCCGGCGTTTAAAGGCATATGATTAAAAAGATGGATTCCGGCCGCGGCAGCCTGTTTTTCATATAAAGGCATAGCTTCCTTTAATTCTTTTATTATTTTTTTATCGCGGAATCCGTCAAAAAAATTTTCAGATTTGTCGGGGAGACTGCCTGTAACTGCAGACAGTATGAGAGTGTCAAATTTATGACGCGAAGCAAATTTTATCATTTCGCCTATCTGCTTATAGTTCCTTTTCATGACAACCATATTTACCGCCGTTTGAACTTGCGATTTTTTCTGTTTTCTCACTTTATTAAAAAAGCTTATGTTCTCTTTTAATTTTTCAAAATCAGAGCCCTGCCTTATGGCCTGGTAATCTTCTTTAAAAGGGGAATCTATCGAAAAAATAAGATTAATATTGCCTTCAGCTATCATTTCGGCGGTCTTTCTGTTTATTAAAAGCCCGTTTGTAAATAAATCAACTTTAACTTTGTGTTTTACGGCTTGTTTTAAAATCGTGTTTATTCTTTTATCAAGAAAAACTTCGCCGCCCTGCAATATCAGAAGCTGCAGATACGGCATAAGTTGCATCAGCTCTTTAAATTTTGCGTCCGACAGTTTATATTTGCCGCCTCTTACGCCGCACATTATGCATTTTAAATTGCATTGCGAATTTAAAAGAATGTGAATCTGACGCGGATATGAATCCAGAATAATTTTGCCTTCGGCCGCTTCACGTTCGTTTAAAATCAGGTTCTTTAGTTTTTTGTCCTGCATTATTTTTTTTAACATTTTAAGATAATCTCTTTAAAATTTCAGATTTTTTTATTAACGCTTTTATTTTATAAAATCTTTTGCTTTTGGCTACGCTTTTTGACAAAACTTCGTAAGCTTTCCCGTATTCTCCTCTCTCAAGAAAACGTATGGAAACTTTTTCGTAAAGCTGGTTAAGAAGTCTGCCTAATGCCGTTTTCTCAGCCTTGTTTTTTGATGCGTTTATAAAATCAATAAGCGTTTTTTCATAAAACGAATAATCAATATTGATTTTTTTATCGGTGCTGTTTGTAACGCTGCCGGCAATATTCCTGTAATAAACGCAGCCCGGCTTATTTGAATACGCCAATTTGTATTTTTCGGAGATTCTCAAATATAAATCGGAATCTTCGCTTATTACGCTGTTTACCGCGCCGCCTTTATAAGAACTTTGAAACAGGCCTATATCGTCAAAAACCTTTTTTGCAACCGCTATGCTTGAAATATGAAAGAAGAATTTATAATTTATCATTTTAAGCATTACGTTTTCTATTGCAAGATCTTTTTTAAGGCCGAATCTTTTATGCGTTTTAACGCCTTTTTTATCGACAAATAAAAATGACGCCGCAAAAAAACCAAATCCTTTGTATTTTTTTATAAGTCTGTTTATTTCTTCTAAAAAACCGTTAAGATATTCGTCATCGGCATCCAGAAAAGCTATATAATCGCCTTTTGCTTTCTTTATCCCCGCGTTTCTTGCGTAACTTGCTCCGCGGTTTCTTTTTAAACCGTATATCCTTATCCTCTTATCTTTTATCTTCCTTATTTCGCTTATGCTCCCGTCACCGGATCCGTCGTCAATTATTATCAATTCAAAATCTTCAAAGCTCTGCGAAAGAACAGACTTAACGGCTCTTGCAACATATTTCTCTTTATTGTATACGGGCATTATTACCGAAAATACAGGAGCTTTATTTTTATGGTTCATTTGTAAACCTTATATGCCGGCGCATGCTTTATTTGTTCGGCAGGTTTTGCCGATTTCATTTTAATATTTTCTATGTGGCAGTAACGGCATACTTCTAAATATTTTTTGTTTTTTAAATAAGCTATTTCCCTGCTTATTTCTTTATTATTAATTAAATTGACCGATTCGTCGAAAGAAGACGGAACTGCCTTAAGAGACAGCGCATGCGCCGCAAAAGGACAGACATAAAAACGTCCGTTTTTAACGGTATTGAGGTTTTTTATGAAGCAATGGATAAAATTTAAAACTGCCATTTTTTTGCCTCTGTCTTTTATTGTTCCGCACTTAATCCAGTCTCCGGACGCAACTGACAAAAAATAACGGTCTTTCAATGACTGTTTAATAATGGCGTTAAATTTTCCGGTTTTAACATCATAAGAAGATACAGTAAAAAAAATGTGATGTTTTTTTATCAAAGAAACAAGCCGTTTATCAGGCATTATCGTTCCGTTTGTTATTATCTCGACGGCTTTTATTTTATTTTTCAGTTTTGAACCGAATATTTTTTTAATATAAGCGCACAGCTGTCTGTTAAGAAGGGGTTCGCCTCCTATCAGGCGCAGAATATTTATCTGGTCGTAACACTTAATAAGATTCTCAAGAGCTTTCATCTGTCTCTTAAAATTTTCATGAGCCGGATTTTTGTAATACTGCATGAGATTTGCGCAGTTTTTACATTTCAAACTGCATTTTTCCGTTATTACGAGTTCAAGATAGGGCAGTATTTTTGTGCCGTAAGGCGCCTTGAACTGATAATTGACGCACAAATTATAAAAAGCCGGAAAAGCAATTTGAAAATATTTTCTGTAATCTGCGTCGGAAAGACAATCTATATCGTAAAAACAATCGTAATAAAAAATATAGTTTTTGCATCCTGATTTTAAAACAATTTGCTCTGCTTTTTTAAAAAGGCTGTTCGGACAGCATATAACGACGGTATATTTTTTAAGATCGGCCGGTGTTATTTGTTTAAGATTTAACGAATTTGATTTTTGTTCAATTGCGCAGAAAGCTTTGGGAATTATTTTTTTGGACGAAATGTACTCAAACGCTTTTTCTAAAAAAACACCGTCTCCCAAAAGAGCCAGCCTGCATTTATTTTTTAGAATTTTGTCTTCTAAAAACTTTTGTTCACTTTTTGTTTTTTTATTAAAAAGCAATCCAAACATTCTGCCTCTTGAAAATAAAATTTTATACAAGCCTGCATTTAGGATCCGTCAAATAATTTATTCTTTCACGTTTTTTCAGGAGCTCTACTATTTTATCGTCTACAAGAACATCAGATTTTTTTACGGGCCTTATTAAACTTATGCCCTCCATCGTTTTGCATCTGCTAAGAGCAACGTAAAGCTGCCCGTGGGCAAAAGCGCCCCAGCCGAGATCAATCATTACATTATCAAACGTTTTGCCCTGGCTTTTGTGTATAGTAACCGCCCAGGCAAGTTTCATCGGATACTGAGAAAATGAGCCTGTTTTTTCAGTATCTATCTGTTTTAAATCTTCGTTCCACTTGTATTTGAAAAGTTCCCACTTATACGGTTCTACCGGTTCTATTTTCCCGTTTTCCAGACGGACAAATACAATATATGTATCGGTTTTTAGGGATTTTTCTATCGACGTTATCACTCCGAGCGTGCCGTTAACCCACCTGTTTTTGGAATCATTGTTCAGCATCATTATCTGGGCGCCCGGTTTTAATTTAAGCTCGTAATTGGCGGGGAAAGCCGTCATATTTTCCACATCTTCTGTCTCGGCTGTAAAATTTCTCTCTTCTCCGGGCAGCTGCCTGAGATATTTTTCGTTGTAAGCTTCGGCAAATTTATTTGTAGTAGTTAAATAAACTGAAAGTTTTTTGCCTGTAAAATTTTTGCCTACTCTTTTATTTAAAATTTCCATGGTTCTATCGCTGACCTGATTGTTCCTGACGGCATTTAAAATATCTATAAATTCGTTATCAACGTGTCTGTATATTTTTTTAAATTCAATAATATGACAGAAAGTTTCCTGAAGGCTTTTTGCGCTGAAAAAATAAGGACTGTCATAATAACCTTTAAAAAGATACTGTTCATGCTCTGTTACTACAGGCGGCAGCTGATGCAAATCACCGATAAAAACCATTTGAACTCCGCCAAACGCCAGCTTTGAAAATTTTCCGTTAAGGCGTAAAAATTTGTCGATACAATCGAGCAAATCGGCTCTGAGCATTGACGCCTCGTCTATAACAACGGTGTCTATCTCTTTGTACATTGTACTGTTTTTCTTTTTTGATACTTTGGCAAGAGTAATATCTGTTTTAAATTTAAAAAATGAATGGATTGTTTCTCCGCCTGCATTTAAAGCCGCAACGCCCGTAGGAGCAAGCACTACTGTCATTTTAGAGCTTTTTCTTATGCATTCTTTAAGAAATGTAGTTTTGCCTGTGCCGGCTTTGCCTGTAATAAAAATATTGTCGTTTGTTTCAGCTATTAATTTTTGGGCTTTTATAAAGTCTTCATTCAATTCTATTGTCATTTATGAAATCCGTATTATTTTTTATTTTTCAATGCTTTTTTCTTATTTTTCGATGTTATCCACAACTTGTCAACAAATTCCATTTTTTTTACATTTTTTGTTATTAATTACAATATTCATTTATTTTTCAAACACTTTTTGACTATGTTGCTTTCAAAAACTTAACATATTATTGAGATTTACAGCGGTTTATACACAATCACGGCCTATTTTTTAAACATTGATGCAATTCTTTCCAATTCCTGCAGATTTGAGTATTCAAAAATGAGTTTTCCCTTTTTACCGTTTCCTGTTATTACAACCTTTGTTCCGAAAAGCCTTTGCAGGTCTTCGGTAAGATTAACAATTTCAATATCCTGCCCTGAAAAACGTTCTTTAGGCATCTTTTCTTTTTTATTGTTTGAAACAGCCGATTCTATTTCCCTTACAGTTAAACCGTTCTCCAATATCTGATTTACAAGCTCTCTTATTTTCTGTTCATCTTCTATACCGGCAAGCATTCTCCCGTGCCCTGACGATATTTTACCTGCGGAAATCAAATCCTGAACATCTGACGGCAAATTGAGCAGTCTCATAGTATTTGTTACGGCAGATCTTGACTTTTTTACAACCTGTGAAATCTGATCCTGTGTATATTGATATTCTTCCTGATATTTTTTATAGGCGAGAGCCTCTTCTATGGGATTTAAGTCTTCTCTCTGAAGGTTTTCGGCAAGAGCCAGATCAAGTCTTTCTCTGTCTGAAGCCGAATTTGAAATTATGGCTTTTATTTCTTTAAGACCGGCAATCTTTGATGCCCTTAATCTTCTTTCGCCTGCGATAAGTTCATATTCGCCGGGGACTATCGATTTTGTGACGATTATAGGTTCAATAAGCCCGTTTTCTTTGATTGAGTCGGCAAGTTCCTGCAGTTTATTCTCATTAAAAAATTTACGCGGCTGCTGGCTGTTAGGTTTTATTTTATTAATTCCTATATTAATGAAATTACCGGCTGTTTCACTGGATTTATTTGTAGTAAGCGGCGATAATATGGCGTCAAGGCCTCTTCCCAATTTTTGTTTTGACATTATTTTGTCTCCTCTGGTAAATTTTGTTTTGATAAAAACTCCCATGCAAGGTCAAGATATGATTCCGTTCCTTTGCATGACTTATCGTATATCATTATCGGTTTGCCAAAACTTGGAGCTTCGGCAAGTTTTACCGTCCTCGGTATTTTTGTTTTATAAACCTTATCTCCGAAATGTTTCGTTACCTCTTCGGCTACCTGATGCGATAAATTTGTCTGGTTGTTAAACATTGTAAACAGAACACCTTCCAGTTCAAGATTATAATGCTGCATCAGAGCAAATATTGTTTTTGAAAGCTGGCCCAATCCCTGCAAAGCAAAAAATTCGCACTGCATCGGGATCATAACCGTATCAGCCGCAACAAGCGCATTAATCGTCAACAAGCCCAAAGATGGGGGACAATCTATAATAATGTACTTATAAACTTTTTGGAACTTTTCCAAAGCTATTTTAAGTTTTTCTTCACGGTGCGGGAGATTAACAAGCTCTATTTCGGCTCCGCTCAAATCAACAGTTGCGGGCGCTATGTCAAGCCAGTCAACTTCTGTTGTAACCAAAACATCTTCAAGCGCAACTTCATCTATCAGAACATTATAAATAGATTTATTTATAACATTTTGGTCGATTCCCAGCCCGCTTGTTGTGTTAGATTGCGGGTCCATATCGATTAAAAGACATTCTTGCCCGAGATGAGCTAAACTTGCGGCTAAATTTATAGCCGTAGTGGTTTTTCCGACGCCGCCTTTTTGATTTGCAATCGCTATAACTTTGCTCATAATTAATCCTTTTGCGACTAGTAATTACGTACAATGACCTTCATAAATCTGTCTAACGCCCTATATGTTTTTGTCAATGTATGAAGACCTTCGCACATTGAACATTGCTGCACATTTTTTTTACCTGTAAGATTTCTTCTGATTGCGACAGCCGTATCGGAATTCCATATTTTGTCAAAATCATCCTCAAAGATATTCCCTAAAATTTGACCGCAAAAAGGAGTATTTTTTACGTTACCGTTTGTATCAATGCTTACGCCAATCCAAGGCACGATACAAAAACTCTCGTCTTCTTTGAGCACTTTTTTCTCTTTTGAAGTCTGTGGTATAAATTTATTATCAATAAAAACATTTATTCCGAGAGCTGACGCTTTTTTCAAAATATCTTCAAATATAGCGGGCAGCTCATTCATTATGCCGCCGTCCGACAAAACACTGTTTTGGCTATTCACTATATCGTATTTAAAAAGAATGTTTTTAATGCCGTATTTATTTAAAAAATCAATCATGCTGTTCATATATCTGTAATTCTGTTTCAAAACAACATAATTTATCGTTAAAAGTTCAGGATGATGTTTCGTCTGCTTCTTTAAATCTGTAAGCTCTTTTATATTATCTTCAAGCTTTTTAAAATCTATTCCTTCCTCTATATCTTTGCATATTTCCTCTTGCGAACCATGTATCGATATAGTTATATCAACATTGTATTCTATAAGCTTTTTTATTATCTTTGTATTTAAAAGCGTCCCGTTTGTAACCAAAATCTGCCTGATTTGCAAACTGTGCGCTAAATCCATTATTCTTTCTATATCCGGATGCGTAAGAGGCTCTCCGCCTATCCACTCAACTACTCTTAACTGCTTATTTGACAGCAAAATCTTCGATATAGTTTCGTAATTTAAAATCTTATCTCTTTCTTTAAAATCGTTACAGCACATTATGCACTTTAAATTACACTCTTTTGTGATAAAAAAATCTAAAAACTGAGGTTTTGACCGCAAATCAATCTTATTATTTGAAAGTTCGAGGAGGTTTGTTATATAATTAGTCGTCTTCATGTTAATTTATATGTACATCCCGCCATTTATATGCAAAACCTGTCCGTTAATATAATCCGCTTTATCCGAACATAAAAAAGAAACCATATTTGCAATATCCTGAGGATCTCCTATTTTAAAACCAAGCTCCAATGATACTTCTTCTTTAGTTTTGCCTGCAAAAAAATCTGTATATATAGGCCCCGGCACTATCGAATTTATATGGATAGCGGTCTTCTTCATCTCATTCGCAAGAGCTCTCGTCGCGCCTACAAGTCCGGATTTAGCCGCTGCATACGCCACATTGACATCGGCATTGAAAGCACCTATTGAACTTATATTTATAATGCGCCCGTCATTGTGTTTAATCATTCCCGGAACAATATTACTTGTTAAATTATAAAAACCGCCCAATACAACAGCTATTATAGAATTCCAATCATGTTCTGTTGTATCTGAAAAAGATTTCATAACTGTGTGTGAAGCATTATTTACTAAAATTCGTATTTTTTTATTTTTTTGTACTATTTGTAAACTTTCTTTTACAGATTTAGCGTCTGAAACATCAAACTTTAAAAGCTCACATTGCTTTCCGATATTTTTTATTTCAGATCGGACATTTTCAGCTTTTGCATCATCCGATTTATAATTTAATAAGATATTGTATCCGTCTTTAGCAAGTTGTTTTGCTATAGCAGCCCCTATTCCTCTGCTGCCTCCCGTAACAAGAGCATATGAATCAGTATACATAAAAAAACCCCTATACTTATATTGTTTCACGTGAAACCAATTGAATTTTGTGATTAGTTATATAATCAAAATTCTATTTTTGCCGTTACCGTAATTCAAATATCTTCAATTTATCTATATAGTCAGAAATACTGTCAGTAATTACGTATAGTAATTTTAGTAAATCTGTCAAAAGCCCTGTATATTTTTGTTACCACATGCATGCCTTCACACATTGAGCACTGCTTCATGTTTTTTTTATCTATAAGACTTCTTCTGATTCCGACAGCCGTATCGGAATTCCATATCTTATCAAAATCATCTTTAAAAATATTGCCTATCGTTTGGCCGCAAAAAACAGAATTAGTAACATCGCCGTTTACACCTATGCAGGCTCCGATCCACGGAACCAGACAGTAATATTCATCTTTTTCAATTTTTATATCTTTTAAAGGAATAGACGGCATAAACTTATCATCAACAAAAACATTTATTCCGAGAGCTGACGCTTTTTTCAAAATATCTTCAAATATAACAGGCAATTTTTTTGTGCTGTCTTCGTCAGATAAAACACTGTCCGCTCCGTTCAAAACATCAGATTCAAAAAAAATATTTTTAATGCCGTATTTATTTAAAAAATCAATCATGCTGTTCATATATCTGTAATTCTGTTTCAAAACAACATAATTTATCGTTAAAAGTTCAGGATGATGTTTCGTCTGCTTCTTTAAATCTGTAAGCTCTTTTATATTATCTTCAAGCTTTTTAAAATCTATTCCTTCCTCTATATCTTTGCATATTTCCTCTTGCGAACCATGTATCGATATAGTTATATCAACATTGTATTCTATAAGCTTTTTTATTATCTTTGTATTTAAAAGCGTCCCGTTTGTAACCAAAATCTGCCTGATTTGCAAACTGTGCGCTAAATCCATTATTCTTTCTATATCCGGATGCGTAAGAGGCTCTCCGCCTATCCACTCAACTACTCTTAACTGCTTATTTGACAGCAAAATCTTCGATATAGTTTCGTAATTTAAAATCTTATCTCTTTCTTTAAAACCATTACAGCACATTATGCACTTTAAATTACACTCTTTTGTGATAAAAAAATTTAAAAACTGAGGCTTTGACTGCAAATTAGTCTTGTTGTTTGAAAGTTCGAGGAGGTTTGTTATATAATTAGCCGTTTTCATGTATATTTAAAAATCCAAATATAATGTTTCATATGAAACATTATAACTTATTATTTAAATTTTTTGCAAATTGTTTTAATTTTAACAATTCGTCATAATTTTTATTTGTTGACATAAAATATGTATTATTTTGACATAGAGGATCATTTTTCAGAGAGTCGTCGATAAACGCCCAGCTTGCAGTATACGGGATGGGACTGTATTCGGAAAGAGATATTCTTGCTCCGAGATCATGCGCAAATTTTATTGAATCCTTTATATTTGATATGTTTTGGTTATGCATACCTACTAACAGATAAACGGTATATTCTCCGTTTTTATATCCGGCCTGTCTTAAAATCTTAATTGAAGCTTTAAATTCTTCACTTGTTATTTTATGATCGCTGTATCTCTGTTCATACGGATCTGCCGTTTCTAAACTGAATCTTGGGTTTATAAGTTTCACATGAAACATTAATTCAGCCAGCTCTTCATCTAAAAATTTTGCATGCAGTCCGTTCGGCGTGTGAAAATTAAATCCTTTATTGTCATTTAATATTTCTTTAAATAAAATTTTTATGTGTTTGTTTGCATTATATAACAATGCGTCGTCATAAAAAACAATATTGTTTATTTTTTTTGAATTGACCAGTTCATATATTTCATCTTTTATAACATACGGCGATTTAAAGGAATGCTGTTTGTTATTTAAGATCTTCTGAGCACAGTAAGAACAATTAAACGGACATCCTATATTTGTTCTTAAGGCCGCATATTCTAATCTCTTATAAAAAGAATAGTCCGGAATGGGGAAGTTTGAAAAATCACTGTTTACATTTCCGATTTCAATCCCGTATTTGTTTAACACAGGCCCTAATGAATAAAAACCGCCTGACACAACGTCATTTATATATGGAATATTTTGAGCATGTTCCTGGCACAATGTAGCATAAACGCCGCCGAGTATTATAGGAACATCCGGGAATATCTTTTTCAAACTTGCGGCAGCCTCAACAACTCCGAAATACCAGTAAGTCATAATTGATCCTATTATTATAACATCCGGTTTGTCGGCTGTGTCCAGATATTTTTCCGCAATATTTTTAGGTATTCCAAAACGGTAATAATTTCTTTTTATGTTATCTATAATTTTCGGCTTAGGGCATTCTTCTTTAATATAATGGCCGCAGCCATATTCATCCGACTCTGTATTTTCAATAAGATCAGATAGTCTGTCCATATAATCGAAAAACTGCACATGTATGTTTTGTTTTTTTAATATTGAAGACAAATATAACAATGCTAACGGCTTAGCCCATAAATCATAAGCCGAAAAATCGTATACCGGGGGATTAATTAATAGAATATTCTTCATTTTATATAATACTGAATGTTTCATGTGAAACTTTCATCAAAATTCAATATTTAACTTAACAGCACCGAATAAATACATGGATATTACAATATTGAACATACGAATGTATTTGCAAATTCCATATATGCAGCAAATTAATTCTTATTCAAGTTAAAAAATTCATTTATATTACTGCAAATTTTGTCAGCTTGCTTTAAATACTGCTCCGGAAGGCTTGTCGTAACTGCCACACAATACATTTCTGCAGCTTTTGCGGCTTTTATGCCGTGGGGAGCATTTTCAATAACCATACATTGAGCAGGCTGAAGATTTAAAAGTTCAGCCGCTTTTAAGTAAGGCTCGGGATGCGGTTTGCCTATTTTAACTATATCGCTTGAAACTATAACGTCAAATAAATTTAAAATTGAAGACGGAAGCATTTTTACCGCATCTTCTTTTCTTGAACCTGTCACTATCGCTATTTTATATCCATGTTTTTTTAAATGGTTTAAAATTTCTTCCGCGCCCGAAAATATATAAGGTTTAAAATATTTATTAAATATTTCTGTTCTTTCTTTTGTGATTTTTTCTATCTGCTGATTATTTATTTCCTGATTATTATTTTTAAAGAAATATTCGACGCAGAATTCGCTTTTCTCTCCTTCTTTTTCATATATTTCAAAAGGGGTTACTCTTATTCCGTATTTTCTCATCGTCTCAAACCACGAAATAAAATGATACGGCATTGAGTCGACCAAAACGCCGTCCATATCAAATAATACAGCTTTAAATTTTTCCATATTTAAATAACCTTCTCAACAAAAAATATTCATTGTACGGATTATCATCCGTAACCATAGAATTATTATCGGACATTTTTAAAATTTTTGCCACTGATAGCTCGCAAAGGGAATTGATAAAACGTGCTAATTCTTCCAAGTTCGGATTATTATAATCAAACCCCGTCCATTCAAATAAATCTTTCCTTGCGTTTAAAGGCATTTTTTTCAATATATCCGCCGATGTCAAATTTTCAATCGGAGAATTTGATGCAATAAAAAATATGCCTGTTCCCTCTGATAATATATATGCCTTAATATATTTAAATTCTTGAGCCAATGCTCTGAGCACCGGAACGGCAGTATCGTGAGAAAGTTTTTCCGGAAGCCACTGCTGCAATATTCCGCCGTCTTTCAATCTCAATTTAACGGCCCGATAAAATTCTATGGAATATAAAAGCCCCGAACTTGAGGCTTCAATAGGAGGAGGCGGATCCAATGTTATTACGTCAAATTTTTTATCAGTTCTCATCAAAAATCTTCTTCCGTCATCTATAATAATTTCTCCTTTCGGATTTTTCAGCACTTCCTGCGCATCGTCGTGATATAATCCGAACATTTTAACGACGCTTGGAGTAAGCTCGACGGCCGTTACATTTATATCCCACGATAAAAGAGACCTGTATGTCGTACCCATCCCGAAACATATTACAAGGGCGTCTTTCGGTTCATTTTTGCAGAAAGCAAGGGGAAAATGCGCCATTATTTTTGTAACGTTGGTCAGAACCGTTATTCCTACTCCGTTGACAAGAAGCCGGGACTCAAACTTATCTGCATTATTTTTCATGCCGACAACCGTAGCCATCGAATCTCTTTTAATTACGCTTGTCCAGCCGTCGCCGTTAAGTTTAAACGGAACTTCATAAGTCGAGCTGTATACAACCGCAACAAATACAACAGCAGTTGCCGCTGCTGATATTATTATTTTATTTAAAGGTTTAAAATTTTTAACAAAAATAAAAAACAATATCGTATACGGAACAGATAGTATTATTAACGTCGTTTTTGCTCCGAATAAAGGAAGTAGCAGATAAGAAACTATTACAGGCCCCAAAATACAGCCGATAATATTTATTGAATAACTTTTCCCTACAAGTTTTTCATTGCCGCCCGAATATTGGTCAATAATTGACGGAGTTAAATACCCCAAAGTTGCGCATAGCGGGAATATAGTTAATATTATTTGCAGCAAATAGCCGTATATTGAATGAGCTCTTACCAGAAGGCCCATATTATATTTAAAAATTTTAGGATCATTTATTAATATCGGCAGAAATACAAATATTGCAAGCAGCGCCGTCAAAAAACCTATAGATTTAACTTTGTCGTTTGCCAGATCCTTTCTGTAGAGAAACGCTCCGAACCACGTCGCAAACATATATCCGGCCAGCAAAAACGAATAAGCGTATACCATTGTTCCAAGCACAGGTGCAAAAGCTCTTGTCCATGCAACTTCCATTCCCAAACAGGAAAATCCCGTTATAAACAATATGGTAAAAATTATTTTTGAATTACCGTGCTGAACAATGCCGGTTTCTTTTTTTATATCGTATGAGTCATCCGTACCGGAAACTTTAAATTTTCTAAAAGCAAGAATTGCCAAAAAACCTGCAGACAGATTTGACAGACCGGCTATTAGCATCGTACCCGTAAAACCGAATGTTTCTATCCACATCAATGTCGTAAACAAAATACCGCATAATGCGCCGGTTACGTTTGCCGTATACAAAAAGCTAAAACTTTTATCTTTGATTATATCCGTTTTTTTAAGATAAGCGACGGCAAAAGGATATGTAAATCCCATTGCTATACACCATAAAAGCATTGAACAGATTAAACTTACCGCCGATAATGATAAATATGCCGTTGAATCGGACTGGCCCGCCGCAAGCAGTATATGTTGAGCTGTATTAAATAATTTCGGAACTGCCAATGCGCCTGTTGCGATAAAAAATTCGGCGCCTGCATAAAAAAGCACCGGAGAGATTTTGAATTTTTGAGATAACTGCTCTATATATCTGCCGCCGAGCCATGAACCTAAAGCAAGCCCCAGCATAAAAACAGAAATCGTAACCGACATTATCGGTAAAATGAAACCGAAATTTGCAAATGCAAGTCTTATCCAAACTATCTGATAAACAAGTCCGCTGAGCCCCGACAAAAAAAACATCAAAAAAAATAAAATCTTTAGTTGCTTAGCCATTTTATCCAATGAACTTTTTATAGTCCGAGCGCGGTTTTCTTGTCTACTATATTGATGCCGTTTGATTTAAGAACCGATATTGCCTTATCTATATTTTCAAATTTAAAAACCATAAGAGCCTTATCTGTGGCTTTTTCCACAAAGCCGTACATATACTCAACGTTTATATCGTTATCCGCCAATATTTTTAATGCTTTAGCAAGTCCGCCCGGTTCATCGGACACTTCAACGGCAACTATTTCGGCAGCCGTCGCGATAAAACCGTTTTTCTTCAATACCTCTTTGGCGTCTTCCGGCTTATCCAAAACTACTCTCAGTATTCCGAATTCCGGACTTTCTGCAATAGTAAGAGCTCTGATGTTTATTTTATTTTCCCCTAGAATGGCGCAAACGTCGGCAAGTCTTCCTTTTGTGTTTTCAATAAAAATAGATATCTGGTTTATTTTCATAGGATTCTCCTTATAAACTTCTTTTATCTATAACTCTTTTTGCTTTGCCTTCGCTTCTTTCTATCGTTTTTCTTTCTACAAGTTTTA